>JAAZVL010000269.1 GCA_018623515.1 Marinobacter sp. | reverse complement strand
TGTGGGGGAAGGCTTTCAGAAAACCGCTACGAGCACGTCCATGTGCGCTTGTTTCGGGCCATCCATGGCCCTCTACATTTTCTGAAAGCCTGCCCCCACACCCGCTTTAATCTGCGAATTCGGTGCTGCTATCTAATAATTTGTGGCTCTGTCCATTACCTCAAACTAAATGCCTGTATGTGTCGATGTCGGTAGCGTTAACTCGTGGCCTGATGGCGCTGTCTGGGGAAGGGTGGCCAAAAATGTTGAAGGCCATGGATGGCCTGAAACAAGCGCACATGGACGTGCTCGTAGCGGTTTTTGGCCACCCTTCCCCAGACAGCGCCCACGCCCAAACGACCAGTCCTGAGTGCTGAAACCAACTCCCAGACAAAGCCCTAGAACCGGGCCACACCAAAACTGTTGGGCCGTAACTGCCGCTGTTCGGCCTCGCGGCAGATCGACAGCAAAAGAGCCAGAACCCGCCGGGTATCCCGTGGATCGATCAGGCCGTCGTCCCAGAGCCGGGCTGTACCGTAGAGCGCTGTTGAACCCTCCTCCAGCTTCTTGGCCGTCGCCTGCTCCAGGAAATCCAGCGTCTTGGCATCCGGCTCCATGCCACCTCGGCGCTGCTTCTCCTCCGCCACGATGCGCATCACCTTGCCCGCCTGCGCCGGACCCATGACGGCCGTCCGGCTGTTCGGCCAGGCAAAGATGAAGCGGGGGTCGAGGCCACGGCCGCACATCGCGTAGTTACCTGCACCATAGGAACCGCCAACCACAATTGCGAACTTGGGCACCCGGCAGTTGGCCACCGCCTGAATCATCTTTGACCCGTGTTTGATGATCCCGTTCTGTTCTGAATGCGTTCCAACCATGAAACCGGTGGTGTTGTGCAGGAACAGAATCGGGGTGCCGGCCTGGTCGCACAGCTGGATGAACTGGGCGGCCTTGGTGGAGCCTTCCGGGGTGATTGGGCCGTTGTTGCCGATGATGCCGACGGAATGGCCTTCAATCCGGATGGTGCCGCACACGGTCTGGTCGTCGTAACCGTTCTTGAAATCCAGGAACCGGGAGCCGTCGGCGATGCGGGCGAGGATTTCACGGACGTCGTAGGGTTTCTTGGAATCGGCGGGAATCACGCCCAGTAGTTCATCGGCCGGATACAGTGGCTGCTCCCAGGCCATTTCCCGCTGCGGCGGCAGGTGTTCGTTCCAGGGCAGGGCACCGAGGATTTCCCGGGCCTGGCGGATGCCGTCGGCGTCGTCTTCGGCCAGGTATTCGGCGGTGCCGGCCACGGTGGCGTGCATTTCGGCGCCGCCGAGTTCTTCATCGGTGGCGACTTCGCCGGTGGCGGCTTTCAGCAGGGGTGGGCCGGCCAGGAACATCTTGGCCTGTTCGCGCACGGTGATGACATAGTCCGACAGCCCCGGCTGGTAGGCGCCGCCGGCGGTGGCGTTGCCGTGGACCACGGTGACCTGGGGAATGCCGGCGGCGGACATGCGGGCCTGGTTGGCGAAGCCTCTTGCACCAAGCACGAAAATATCGGTGGCGTAGTTGAGGTTGGCACCGCCGCTTTCGGACAGCGAGACCACGGGCAATTTGTTTTCCATGGCGACCTGCTGCAGGCGCAGGGTCTTGTCCAGGCCGGCCGGGGTGATGGTGCCGCCCTTGATGGCGCTGTTGCTGGCCACCACCAGGCAACGGACGCCGCTGACGGTGCCGATGCCGGCGATGATGCCGCCGCCGGCCATGGAGCCGTCTTTGTCGTCGTGCATCTTGTAGCCGGCCAGGGAGCAGAGTTCCAGGAACTCGCTGCCCCGGTCGAGTAACCGGTTGATCCGGTCCCGGGGCAGGAGTTTGCCCCGCTTGGTGAATTTTTCCCGGGCCGATTCGGCCAGGTCCAGCACTTTCTGCTCGACCTCGCGGAACGTGCGAATATGGGCTTCCATGGCTTCCGCGTTTGCGCGGAAGTCGTCGGACTGCGGGTTTACGGTGGTTTCGAGTACCTGCATGTCTGTTTCCTCAGTCCTCGCTCAGTACCTTCGGGGTCACGGCGCGGTGGAAGCCGTTCCAGGCCTCGTTGTTTTTGGCCTTGGGCATGGGCCAGACGCGGCCGCCCTGGGAGGCGGCGCCGTCGATTCTCAGGCAATCGCCGGAGATGAAGGCCGCAGCCGGGCTGAGCAGGAAGCAGATGGCAGCACTGACCTCCGACTCGGTGCCGAGGCGCTTGATTGGCACGGCGTCGGCCAGGCTGCGGATCCAGCTCTTCATGTGGGCCGGGTAGTTGTCCATGCCGCTGGAGGCGATCCAGCCCGGAGCCACCGCATTGACCCGGACCCCGGACGGGGCCCATTCCACGGCGGCGGTCTGGGTGAAGTTGACCATGCCGGCCCGCGCGGCGCCGGAGTGGCCCATGCCGGGCATACCGCCCCACATGTCGGCGACAATGTTGACGATGGCGCCGCCGGTTTTGCTCAGGGCCTGGGTGTAGGCTTCCCGGGCCATCAGGAAGCCGCCGGTGAGGTTGGTGCGGACGACGGTTTCCCAGCCCTTCTGGTTGATGCCGGTCAACGGAGACGCAAACTGGCCCCCGGCATTGTTCACCACACCGTTGAGACCGCCGTGTTCGGCGATGATGGCGGCGACGGTCGCCTTGACTGACTCCTCCTCGCGGATATCGCACACATGGGCGGAGGCGATGCCGCCGTCCTCGGTGATTTCTGCCTTTACCGCGTCAACCTTTTCCTGCTTCCGGCCAACCAGGGCAACTCTGGCGCCCAGGGCGGCCAGCTCGTGGGCCGTGCAGCGGCCGATGCCGGAGCCACCGCCGGTGACGATGTAGGTGTGGTCCTTGAACAGGTCCGGCTGGAATACAGAGCGATAACTCATCGTTTTTGTCCTTTTTCATAAACGGCCCGGCTGATGGGCACAGGAAATTCCAGAAGCTGCTGGGCGAAGGCCTTGCCCTGGGGGTCGATGCGCAGGCTGGCGACACCGCCGCCACCCAGGCTGTGTTCCAGCAGGAAGTTGAACGCATGCAGGCCGGGCATGGCCCAGCGGGTGACCTTGCCGGTTTCCGGGTTCAGGGTGTGGCCCATCCAGTCGGCAACGGCGGCCTCGGTCAGGGCTGAGGCGATGTAGGGCTCGAACGCCGGATCGCGGGCGATAACGCCAATGTTGCTATGGTCGCCCTTGTCGCCGCTGCGGGCCCAGGCCAGTTCAATCAGGGGGACGACCAGGTCGGTTTCCAGGCCGGAGTCAGACTCGGCGGGCGCCGGCAGTCGGTCCGGATCGAAACCGCCATCCGTGAGAATCTGGACCGGCGTATTTCTTCCGTCCAGGTCCACGGTCACCGACACATCCGTCTTCGG
>JAAZVL010000080.1 GCA_018623515.1 Marinobacter sp. | reverse complement strand
GGTCCGGCCGGAGGATCCTCAGTTGATCGAGGCGGTCGAGTCGGTGCTCTGATTCCGGGTAGCGGCCAGTATGTCCAGGGCATGGCGGCGCTTTTCCGGGTCGTAGATGTCCACCGTGAACATGAGCTCGTCCACCTCCACCGTCGCCAGCAAGTCGTTTAGTTGCTGGCGAATGGTGGCAGCATCTCCCAGCAGCTGTAGCCCCAGGAAATCCCGGACACTGGCCTCCTCACCGGCATTCCACAGGCCTTCCATGGTTTCCACCGGTGGCTTCATCCACAACGGCTGGCCCCGGAACAGCGACAGGATACGCTGGTAGCTGGTGGTGGCCAGGTAGCGGGCTTCTTCGACGGAATCCGCAGGTATGGCCGGCACGGCGAGCATGGCATAGGGCTCGGCAAGCTGGTCTGACGGCTGGAAGTTGTCCCGATAGACTCTCAATGCTTCCCGGTACAGTCGCGGAGCAAAATGACCGGCAAAGGCATAGGGCAGACCGCGCATGGCCGCCAGTTGGGCACTGTACAGGCTGGAGCCCAGCAGCCAGATGGGTACATTGGTGCCGGCGCCGGGAATGGCCTTTACCGGCTGGCCGGGCTGTAACGGTCCCAGCAGGGTTTGCAGCCGGGCGACGTCTTCCGGGAACTGCTCAGCGCCCAGTCCGTCCCGGCGCAGAGCCCGGGCGGTGACCGGATCGGTGCCCGGAGCGCGACCCAGGCCCAGATCGATCCGGCCCGGATAAAGCGATTCCAGCGTCCCGAACTGCTCGGCAATCACCAGAGGCGGGTGGTTGGGCAGCATCACTCCGCCGGAGCCCACGCGGATGGTGGAAGTCTTGCCCGCAATATGGCCGATCAATACCGAGGTTGCCGAGCTGGAGATGCCCTCCATGTTATGGTGCTCGGCCAGCCAGAACCGCCTGAACCCGAGCTCTTCCGCGTGTTGGGCATAGGCGACGCTGTTCGCCAGGGTGGTGCCGACGGAGTCGCCCTCGCGGACCGAGGCCAGTTCCAGCAGGGAATAATCAGGGTGTTTGGACATGGTGCTCCTCAAAGGTCCAGAACGACAGGCAGGTTCAGTGGCTTGTAACTACCCGTGCAGGTGCTGGCATTGACGTGCAGGCAATTGCCCACCTGTTTCTGGCCATAGCTTTCATGGATGTGCCCGAAAATGTGGAGCCGGGGCGGCCGGGATTCAAGCACCCGGGCCAATTCCTCGCAGCCGACAGAGATGTCACCCGTGCCGCTGGGTACGGTGTCCAGGATGCCGGCGGCCGGACCATGGGTGATCAGTACATCCAGTTTCTCGGGAATTCGCTCCCAGCGCTCGGCCAGCTCGGGCCCCCGCTCCAGGTTGAATGCCCAGTTGAAGAAAACCGGTGTCCATGGGCTGCCCCAGAACCTCAGCCCTTCCAGCTCCAGGCCGCTGTCCTGAAGGTAATGGGCGTGGGTCAGCAGCACCCGGGATTCTTCCGGTTCGTCCTGGAAACACCAGTCATGATTGCCCGCAATCAGGATCTTGTGCCGGTGGGGAAGGCTGCCGAACCAGTCGTTCAGATCCTCCAGATCATCCAGGGTGCCCTGGCCCAGGCAGTCGCCGGCATGGATCAACAGGTCGCCGTCGGGCACTTTTACCTGGCGATGCATGCCGTGGGTGTCGGAAATACAGACAATCTTCATGGTGGTCTCCGATTGGCGGCCTGTCGGGGCGCATTGGACAACAATCTACGATAGCATTTTCCCCTGCCCAATCCCCATTGATCCAGGAGTGCGTGTGCGACTGATCCTGAGCCGCAAAGGCTTCGATTCATCCGCAGGAGGCTGTCCAAGCCCGGTTCTGCCCGATGGTTCCCTGTGTGTCCTGCCAATTCCAGATCCGCTGTCACAGATCCGTTATGACGATGTGGCGTTCGGCTCACGCCGTCTGGGCAAGATCGCCCGGAACCTTTCCGGCGGACGGGTTCGTGGCGGTTCCGGTGCACATCTGGATCCGGATCTGGTAGCGGAAGCCCTGCCGCGCCAGCCTGGCTGGCGGCCTCTTCTGGGCCAGACCGGTTCGGCCCAGGGGCATCTGAACAATCAGGGTGTGGGTGAGGGCGATCTGTTCCTGTTCTTCGGCGTATTCCGAAAGGCCGAGTTGGTGCGCCGGCGCTGGCGGTTTGTTCCCGGCACCCGACCGTTTCATGCCATCTGGGGGTGGTTGCATGTTGGGCAGGTCCGGGCTGTGGATGATTTGCCGCCGAAGGCACTGCCCTGGGCCCGCTATCATCCGCATTTCTGCCGAGGACCGGATCCGGGCAATACCCTGTATGTAGCATCGGACTCCTGGCGTTTGCCCGGGCATCGACACGCTTTGCCGGGGAGTGGTGTGTTCGAGCATATGGAAGAACGCCTGATGCTGACGGATCCCGATGCCCGGCTGCCCACCCGATGGCGGTTGCCGGCCGGATTTTTCCCCGCCGGGGGCAAACCGGCGCTAAGCTATCATCAGAAGCCCGAGCGTTGGCGACTGGAGCCGCCCTGGTGTTATCTGGCCAGTGCCGCACGGGGTCAGGAGTTTGTGCTGGATCTGGATGCCTATCCCGATCTGATGCCCTGGCTGGCAGAGGTGATCGGATCGGGTGGCGCTGAAATCGAGAACAAGGAACCGGCGAATGGCTGAAACATTCATCACGGCTGTGGTCGATCAGCTGAAGAAAAACCTCGGGGACACCGTCGATGCACTTGGCGGCGGAGAGCTGGACTGGGGGGTGTTTGCGATCCATGCCTTAAGCCAGTTGCTGATATCGGTGTTCTATGTCGCCCTGTTTGTTGGCGCCTACGTGATTGTGATCGGCCTTACCCGGCTGGTGGTTGGCAAGCGCCGGGCCGCCCATCCGTTGTTTGGTCATGTGCGTACCGGCGTGCGCTACCTCATGGGGCTCGGCGCGTTACTGGTGATTCTGGCCCAGTTCGGGGCGGGTGCCGCGTTCCTGGCAGCGATGGCAAAGGCCGGTTTGATGGCGCTCGGTTTCTTTGTCGCCTGGCTGGTCCTGGGCCGGCTGATTCGGGAGACGATGACCCGATACCGGATGGATCCGTCGATCCGGCAGCTGGTGGAAAACCTGTTCTCGGTACTGGCGGTCACCTTCGCGGTGGTCACGGTCGTTGCCCAATTCGGGTTCGACGTGGTCTCCATCGTGGCCGGGCTGGGTATCGTTGGTATCGCGGTGGGGTTCGCCGCCCAGTCCACCTTGTCCAACTTCATCGCCGGTATCACTCTGCTTATCGAGCGGCCTTTTCGCATCGGCGATTGGGTGACGATCAACGGCCAGGATGGCAAGGTGGTGAAGATCGCCCTTCGGACCACCTGGCTGCGGACCCGGGACAACATCTTCACCATGATTCCCAACGACAGCGTGGCGTCCTCCGATATCGTCAATTACAGCGCCGAGGGCGCGACACGAGTGAACATTCGGGTGGGTATCGCCTACAAGGAATCGGCACAAGCGGCCCGGGAAGTCATCATGCCGGTATTACGCGCGCACCCGGAGGCACTGCAGTCAAAGGGCATGGAGCCAAGGGTGCTGATGGAGAGCCTCGGCGATTCGTCGGTCAACCTGAAAGCGCAGGTTTGGATCACGCCGGACAACCTGGATGTTCAGCCGAGGATCATGGCCGAGATTCTCGAGCAGATCAAAGAAGCGCTGGATGCCGCCGGTATCGAGATACCGTTCCCCCATCTGCAATTGTTTATCGATGACGCCAAGGGGCTGAAACCGGTGGTGGAGCCCCTGTACCCGAAACTGGCGGGCGACTGATTCGCTGCTCCCATGGCAGGATCGGCCCAGCAACGAGGATATGCATGTGAACGAGCCCAGCGGCTATTACGAGAGTGACACCACACTGGCGCAGTACCTGGAATTCCACTTCGGTGAATCCTGGCACGGCGAGCCGAACTTCCCCCAGGAACTGGCGCGGCTGTGTTTCGATGCGATGAACGGTCGGGATCACGGCAAGGCCCTGGATCTGGGCTGCGCCTGCGGCCGGGCCACCTTCGAGTTGGCTACCCGCTTTGACCACGTCGACGGTGTCGACTATTCCGAAAGCTTTGTCAGTGCAGCAGCAGACATGGCGAAGCAGAGGCAGGTACGCTATGCCCGCCCGGAAGAGGGCGAGTTGGTGAGTTACCAGGAGCGGAGCCTGGCGTCCCTCGGGTTGGAAGATGCCGCCGGCAAGGTGAGTTTCCATCAGGGCGATGCCTGTGATCTCAGTTCCCGGTTCACCGGATACGATCTGGTCCTGGCGGCCAACCTGATCGATCGTCTGTATCAGCCGTCAAAGTTTCTCACCACGATTCACGAGCGTATTACCGAAAACGGCCTGCTGGTCATCGCTTCCCCGTATACCTGGCTGGAGGAGTACACGCCCCGCGAAGCCTGGGTCGGTGGTTTCCGGAAGGACGGGGAGGACTACACTACCTTTGATGGCCTGCGGGATATGCTGTCTCCGCATTTCCGGCTGCTGGTGGACCCCCACAGCGTGCCCTTCGTGATCCGCGAGACCCGGAACAAGTTCCAGCACAGTTTCTCGGAAGTGACGGTCTGGGAGAAACTCTGACGTCAGCTTCGGGTCAGGCTGTCCCGGCGGATGGCCCGCTCCAGACGACGGTGGCTTTCGCTGCGCTCGGACAGCACCTGCTGCACGTATTGTATGTGGGTGCCGGCGATCTCCCGGGCGTCATCCGCGCGCCCTTCCATGATGGCGTTGAACAACAGTTGATGCTGCTGCTTGAGCCCTTCCCGGGTTTCTGCTTCTCTCGCGTACATGCCGCCGATGTTGGTCACCACGCTGCTCTTGAGCATGTTGAACAGGGTGCGGATGGTGTGCAGAAGAATGACGTTATGGCTCGCCTCGGCGATGGCCAGGTGAAAGCGGGCATCTGCCGCGCCCTCGGCTTCCACATCCCGCTCGGAAGTTTTCTCGTAGCAGGCCTGGAGTTCCTCGTAGGCCGCCTGCAGATGCTCACGATCCACCTCCGTCGCCCGCTGGGCGGCGTAATAGGCGCAATCCGCCTCCAGCGTACGGCGGAACTCCAGCAGGTCCCGCTGGGCCTCGGGACGATCTTCCAGTAGCGAGATCAGCGGGTCACTGAAACTGGAGCCCAGGTTCTCGGTGACAAAGTTGCCACCCCCCTGACGGCTGGTGAGCAGCCCTTTGGCGGCGAGTTTCTGCACTGCCTCCCGAAGCGAAGGGCGTGATACCCCGAACTGCTCGGCCAAAACCCGTTCCGGCGGCAGCCGCTCGCCCGGCTGCAGGGTTCCTTCCAGAATCATGGTTTCCAGCTGCTCGACGATGGTGTCGGCCAGGCGCCGGGGGGCAATATGTCCGATGGCCATTAAATGCACTACCTGAGGATTTCGGTGGATTTCAGATTGGTCTTACCAAAACAGCATACCCCGATTACCGGTTGATTTGACAGCAATCACCAAACGCAATTGGACCAATGTCGAGGGTGGTCGTTTTGACAGCAGTCGGCCCCTTCCCCTAACGTAAGCGCCTACCTCTTGTAAATTGGTAATACCAATTATCCACTAAAGATTCCAAAAACAAGATTTGGAGAGTTGTATGTCGTCCGGATTGCTTGCCCTCTTGGCGTTTACCCCCATCCTCCTGGCCGGGATTCTGCTACTCGGCCTGCGTTGGCCGGCCCGCCGTGCCATGCCGCTGGTGTTCCTGGTCACGGCCCTGATCGCCTATACCGGCTGGGACATGAGCTTCAACCGTATTCTCGCATCCTCGCTGCAAGGGCTGGTGATCACCCTCGGTCTGCTGTGGATCATCTTTGGCGCCATCCTGCTGCTCAACACCCTGAAACATTCCGGGGCCATTACCGCCATCCGCGCCGGTTTCACCAACATCAGCCCGGACCGTCGGGTCCAGGCGATCATCATCGTCTGGCTGTTCGGCTCGTTCATCGAGGGGGCCTCCGGCTTCGGGACCCCGGCGGCCATTGCCGCACCCCTCCTGGTGGCGGTCGGCTTCCCGGCCATGGCGGCGGTCATGCTGGGCATGATGGTACAGAGCACGCCGGTATCGTTCGGGGCGGTCGGCACGCCGATCATCGTGGGTGTGACCACCGGTCTGGACCGCAACAGCATCGGCGAGCGCATGGAACAGCTGGGTTCGAACTGGGACCAGTACCTGCAGTTGATCACCTCCGAGGTGGCCATTACCCACGCCATCGTCGGTGTGCTCATGCCGCTGTTCATGGTCATGATGATGACCCGCTTCTTCGGCAGGAACAAAAGCTGGCGGGAAGGTCTCGAGGTGCTGCCGTTTGCTCTGTTTGCCGGTATTGCCTTTGTGGTGCCTTATGCCCTGACCGGCGTGATCCTCGGGCCCGAGTTCCCGTCGCTGCTGGGTGGACTGATCGGCCTGGCTATTGTCACCACCGCCGCTCGCAAGGGCTTCCTTCTGCCGAAAACCACCTGGGATTTTGCGCCCCGTGACCAGTGGCCGTCCGAATGGTTCGGCCTGATTGAAATGAAACTGGAAGACCTGGCCGCCAAGCCCATGAGCGGTTTTCGCGCCTGGCTGCCCTACGTGCTGGTGGGTGTGGTGCTGGTAATCAGCCGGGTGATTCCGGAGGTCAAGGCGGCCTTCACCTCCGTCGGTGTCGGTTTCTCCAACATCCTGGGCGAGGCGGGGATCAATGCTGGCGTGCAGCCGCTGTACCTGCCTGGCGGTATCCTGGTGATGGTGGTCATCGCCACCTTCTTCATCCATCGCATGCAGGTGCGGGAGCTGACGGCTGCGGTCAAGGAGTCCGGCAGTGTCCTGCTGAGCGCGGGCTTCGTACTGCTGTTCACCGTGCCCATGGTGCGGATCCTGATCAACTCCGGCGTCAACCTGTCGGACCTGCCGAGCATGCCCATTGCCATGGCGGCCTGGGTGGCCGATGCCGTCGGTGGCATCTATCCGTTGCTGGCCCCGGCTGTAGGTGCCATGGGTGCGTTCCTGGCCGGCTCCAACACCGTCTCCAACATGATGTTCAGCCAGTTCCAGTTCGGCGTCGCCGAGAGCCTGGGGCTGTCCACCGCCTTGATCGTGGCGGTTCAGGCCGTGGGCGCCGCCGCCGGCAATATGGTGGCGATCCACAACGTGGTGGCCGCCTCCGCCACCGTCGGTCTGCTGGGCCGCGAAGGTCAGACCCTCCGCAAGACCGTCTGGCCGACCCTGTATTACCTGTTGATGACCGGCCTGATTGCACTGATCGCCGCCTACGGGCTGGGCATCGTGGACCCGCTGGTCTGAGTGTAAGCGCACGCGCGCCGTTTCCGTGAAGGAGCCGAACATGAGCGAACTGTTTTACGACGCCGCCCCCAATGCCACCCGGGTAGCCCCGGGGCGACCGAAGCCGCGGCAGTATCCCGCCAAACCCCGGGAAGTGATCCTGTTCGGGACCTGCGTGGTGGATCTGTTCTTTCCGGAAGCGGGCCTGGATGCCATTCGTCTGCTGGAACGCGAGGGCATCCGGGTACACTTCCCGGAGGGCCAGAGCTGTTGCGGTCAGCCGGCGTGGACCTCCGGCTATGCCGCCGAGGCGAGGGAAGTAGCCCGGGTGCAGCTGGCGATTCTTGAGTCTGGCATGCCGGTGGTGGTGCCCTCGGGCTCCTGCGCGGGCATGTTCCGCCAGCATTACCGGGAATTGTTCGCCGAGGAGCCGGACACCCTGAAGCGGGTGGAGTCGCTGGCCGAGCGCACCTTCGAGCTGACCGAATTCCTGCTCAACGTCTGCCGCGTGGAGTGGCAGGACCTGGGTGAACCCATCCGGGTTGCCCTGCACACCTCCTGTTCCGCCCGACGTGAGATGAACACCCATCTCCACGCCCGGGAACTGCTGGGCAAGCTGGCCAGGGTGGAGCGGGTCGACCATGACCACGAGAGCGAATGCTGTGGCTTCGGCGGCACCTTCTCGGTACGGATGCCGGAAGTCTCCGGCGCCATGGTGAAGGACAAGACCGGGTCTCTGATGGCCTCTGGTGCCGACGAGATGGTCACTGCCGACGGTGGCTGCCTGATGAACATCAACGGTTCCCTGGACAAACAGCAGCAGGCCTTCCGGGGCCGCCACCTGGCCAGCTTCCTGTGGGAACGCTTAAGCGGGGAGGGTAAGGCATGAGCCAGCGCATACCGGTAACCGAACTGACCGGGGGATTCCGGGACCGGGCGGAAGTTGCCCTGGCCGATGGCCAGCTGCGCACCAATTTCCGCACCGCCATGGACTCGCTGATGAAGAAGCGGGCCGATGCCTTTCCCGATGAGGAGGAACGCGAAGGATTGCGGGAGCTGGGTAACCGCATCAAGGCCCGGGCCCTGTCACGGCTGCCGGACCTGCTGGAGCAGCTGGAAGCCAAGCTGACTGATAACGGTGTGCAGGTGCACTGGGCCGAAACCACCGAGCAGGCCAACGAGATTGTCCACGGCATCATCCAGGCTCGCCAGGGCACGCAAGTGGTGAAGGGCAAATCCATGGTCAGCGAGGAAATGGAGATGAACGATTACCTCGCCGAACGCGGGGTAGAGTGCCTGGAATCGGACATGGGCGAGTACATCGTCCAGCTCGACGGTGAGAAGCCCTCGCACATCATCATGCCGGCCATCCACAAGAACCGTTACCAGGTGGCCCGCCTGTTCCACGACAAGCTGGGCGTTGACGAAACCGATGACGTCAACGAGCTGATCCAGATCGGCCGCCGTACCCTGCGCCGCAAGTTCATGGAGGCGGATGTCGGGGTATCCGGTGTGAACTTCGCGATTGCCGAGACCGGCACCCTGCTGCTGGTGGAGAACGAGGGTAACGGGCGCATGAGCACCACGGCGCCACCGGTGCATGTTGCCGTGACCGGTATCGAAAAGGTGGTGGAGAACCTGCGGGACGTGGTGCCGCTGCTGTCGCTTCTGACCCGTTCCGCCCTGGGCCAGCCCATCACCACCTATGTGAACCTGATCTCCGGTCCGCGCAAGGCCGACGAGCTGGACGGCCCGGAGGAAGTGCACCTGGTGTTGCTGGATAACGGCCGCAGTGGCGCCTTCGCCGATGCCCAGATGCGCCAGACCCTCAACTGCATCCGCTGCGGCGCCTGCATGAACCATTGCCCGGTGTACACACGGGTGGGTGGCCATACCTATGGCGAGGTCTACCCGGGGCCGATCGGCAAGATCGTGACGCCGCACATGGTGGGCTTGCACCAGGTGCCGGACCATCCCAGTGCCTCCTCGCTGTGCGGCGCCTGCGGCGAGGTGTGCCCGGTGAAGATCCCGATCCCGGAGCTGCTCCAGCGTCTGCGCCAGGAGAATGTGAAAAGCCCGGCGGAAGGGCCGAAGGTGAAAGACGGTGGCGCCAAGTATTCCCGGAAGGAACGTCTGATCTGGCGATTCTGGCGGACTCTCAACAGTACCCCGGCGCTGTACCGGCTGTTTCTCTGGGGTGCCACCCGGTTCCGCAAACTGACACCGAAACACGTTGGCCCCTGGACCCAAAACCACACCGCTCCGGTCCCGGCGAAACGTTCCCTGCATGACCTGGCCCGGGAGCACCTGGCCCGCAACGGAGGGCAGTAACATGAGCGCCCGCAGCAACATCCTGAACAAGCTTCGCACCGGCCTGGCCGGCTCCATTCCACGCCCGGATGACTTCGACGAGCGCCTGGTGACCGAACCCTGGCAGTATGCGCCGGAGGACCGGGTCATGCGGCTGCGCAACCTGATGGAGGCTGTGCACACCGAGGTCCATCAGGTCCGCAGTGACGATTGGCCGGAAAAGGTCGCCGCGATCCTGGCCGAGCGTGAGCTCGGAAACCTGTTGCACGCCCCGGCAACGGTCCATGGGCAACAACTTGCGGTGCACTGGGAGCAATCAGGCTCGCACGTGCAACTGCTGGCCTATGACCGGCCGGTGGAGGAATGGAAAGAGGAACTTTTCTGGCAGGTGGATGCGAGCATCACCGGTACGGTTGGTGCCATTGCCGCCACCGGCTCGCTGGTGCTCTGGCCGGACCGGCACGAGCCGAGGCTGATGAGCCTGCTGCCGCCGCTGCACATTGCCCTGCTCAAAGCCAGCGAGATCGAGGACAACCTCTACGCCATGATGCAGCGCCAGAACTGGTCGGCGGGACTGCCAACCAATCTCCTGCTTGTGTCCGGCCCGTCCAAGACCGCGGATATCGAGCAGGTTCTGGCCTACGGCGCCCATGGGCCGAAAGAGCTGGTGGTCCTCATCCTTGAGGACGCCTGAAGCGGTCGGGGTTACTTGACCCCGAACCCGCGCTTGTTGAGGAATTCCTTCATGTGCGGGCGCAGCTTGGTGGTGAACAGCGGCTTCAGCTCCTTGGACCAGTTGGAATCCTTGTTGCCGCCGGTGCGGTCCAGGTAGTACTGGTGCATGGTGTCGTCGAACGCGGCGACCTGCTCCTCGTCCTGGCTGTCGTCGTAATAGTCCTCCTTGAGGATGGTCTCCAGTGGCAGGCGGGGCTTCACCTCCGGATCCTGGTCCGGGTAGCCGAGGCTCATGCCGAACACCGGGTAGACATGCTCCGGCAATTTCAGAATCTCGGCCACCTGGGCCGGGTCATTCCGGATACCGCCCACGTAACACAGTCCCAGGCCCTCGGATTCGGCGGCAACCGCCAGGTTCTGGGCCATCAGGGCAGCGTCCACACTGGCCACCACCAGCTGCTCGGTCATTCCCCGGACCACGTCGGCTCCCGCCCGTTCGGCGGCTTCGGTGGAGCGTTTCATGTCGGCGCAGAACACCAGGAAATCCGAAGCTTCCACCACATGGGCCTGGCCTCCGGCCAGTTCGGAAATCTTGCGGCGGTTCTCCGGATTGACCACATGGATGATGGAGTAAGCCTGTACGTGGTTGGAGGTGGCGGCGCACTGGCCGGCACGAACCAGCTCTTCCAGCAGCTCACGGGGGATCTTCTGATCCTTGAACTTGCGGATGGAGCGGTGGGATTTGATGAGTTCAATGGTCGGATTCATGGATTCTCTCTGATACATGACTTTCAGATAGCATACGAAACAGTTCACAATAATCCGTTCCATGGCCGTAAGGCAAACGACTGAGAATTCCCTTCCCTGGAGATTACGCTCTTGTCTGCTGACGAGACCAAACGAAATTTTGTGGCCGTCTGTGTATCGCTGACGTTCTGCTTTGTCGTCTACTCGATGCTGCTGGTGACGGTTCCGGTCTACAGCCTTGAGTTGGGCGCGACACCGCTGATGCTGGGTGTGGTTCTGAGTTCCCAGTATCTGCTCCCGTTCCTGCTGGCCATTCCGCTCGGCGGCGTGGTCACTCGGCATGGCGGTCGGGTGACTCTGGTGGCGGGGGCGCTGGTCATGGTGGTGGGGCTGGTGCTGATGCAGGCGCTACCGGGTTTCTATGGCCTGATTGCCGGCCAGTTACTGGTCGGGTTGGCCCATCTGCAGATGGTGCTCTCGGCGCAGACCGTGATCTCGTCACTGGCGACGGGGCCCAGGTTGGAAGGCTATTTCGGGTGGTATGCGACCTGGCTGTCCGGCGGGCAGGTACTGGGGCCACTCTTGGCCGGCGGCTGGATCGAATTGGCAGGAGGGGTTGGCAGCCTGTTTCTGGTCATGGCCGCCATCGCCCTGGCCGGTGGCGTCACCGGCCTGCTGCTCACCGGCGAGGCGAACCGGGGCGAGCGGGTTGCCCGATCGCAAACCGGGTTCCGGGCCCAGGCCAGGCTGATGCGGTCGAATACCGGCGTACAGATCTCCGTGCTGATCACGATCGCCGGCATGTTTGCGCTGGGCGTCTACGGAAGCTATCTGCCTGTGTATCTCGACAGCCTGGAAATGAGCGCGGCGGTGATTGGCGTGCTGGTCAGCATCCGGGCGGGTGTGTCCATGCTCGCACGGCCGTTCATTCCGCGAATCATTGCGTGGGTGGGCGGTCGCGAAAACGCGACCTATCTGTCCCTGGCGACGCTCGCGATCGGTCTGGGGTGCCTCGGATTTGCCGGCAATGCGCCCCTCGTGGCGCTGTTGTCGGTTCTGGTGGGGCTGGGAGCCGGCCTCTGCCAGCCCCTGTCGATGGTGGTGCTGGCGGAAAATGTGGAGAAGGCCCAGCGCGCTGGTGCCTTGGGCATGCGGCTGATGGCGAACCGGGCCATCCACTTCCTGGCCCCGTTGCTGTTTGGTGCGATCCTGGCAGCAGGTGGTTTTGGTGTGTCGTTTGCGCTGTC
>JAAZVL010000079.1 GCA_018623515.1 Marinobacter sp. | reverse complement strand
GTGCGGGAGGAGGAAACGGGCGAATCCAAGTAAATCATTGACGATCAGGAGACAACATGGGCTTTGACGATTACCTCAAGATTCTGGCCAAGCACGATGGCTCGGACCTTTACCTGAGTACCGGCGCCCCGCCCTGCGCCAAATTCCATGGTGCACTCAAGCCCATCGACCGGTCTCCCATGGCGCCCGGTACGATCAAGGATATCGCCTATACCATCATGGATGATGAGCAGATCTCTGAGTTCGAGCAGGAGCTCGAGATGAACCTGGCTTACAGCATTCGCAACGTGGGCCGGTTCCGGATCAATATTTTCCGGCAGCGGAACGAGATTTCGATCGTCGCGCGGAACATTGTCACCGAGATCCCCAATGCTGATGACCTTGGCCTGCCCCCGATTCTCAAGGATGTGGTGATGGCCAAGCGCGGCCTGGTTTTGTTTGTCGGTGCCACCGGCTCGGGCAAGTCCACTTCGCTGGCCGCCCTCATCGATCACCGGAACAGCAATTCCGCCGGCCACATCATTACCATCGAAGATCCGGTGGAATACATTCACCGCCATAAAAAGTGCATTGTTAACCAACGAGAGGTCGGCGTTGATACCCGAAGCTTCCAGAAGGCCCTCAAGAACACACTGCGTCAGGCGCCGGATGTCATCCTCATTGGCGAGATCCGGGATCGGGAAACCATGGAGCATGCCCTGGCCTTCGCCGAAACCGGGCACCTGTGCATTTCCACGTTGCACGCCAACAATGCGAACCAGGCACTGGATCGCATCATCAACTTCTTCCCGGAGGAGCGGCGCCCGCAGCTGCTGATGGATCTTGCGATGAACCTGCGTGCGTTCGTATCCCAGCGACTGGTGCCAACGCTCGACAAGAAGCGTTGTGCCGCCATTGAGATCCTGCTCGGCACGCCCACCATCAGCGAGCTGATCCTGCGTGGTGAAATCGAGGGCATCAAGGAAATCATGGAGAAGTCGGCCAACCTTGGCATGCAGACCTTTGATCTCGCGCTGTTCAATCTCTGGAAGGAAGGCAAGATTTCCGAAGAAGAGGCGCTCAAGAACGCCGACTCCGCCAACAACCTGCGCCTGAAGATCAAGCTGCATGGTCAGGGCGGTGCCGACTCTTCAGCGGCTTCGGGTCCGACTGGAAGTGGCCTGTCGCTGAAGATCGAGGAAGACGACGTAGATCCGGAAGAGTAATCACCGGTCTCAGATGTCACCTGGCGGCGGCCTCAGGCCCCGCCAGGTAATTACCACCGCCAGCGCCATAGCCACTGCCCCACCCCAGAAGGCAGCACTGGTGCTGACACCATCTACCAGAAAGCCGGACATCCAGGCACCGGTCGCACCGCCTGCCCCGAAGGTCAGCCCGCTGTAGAGCGCCTGGCCCTGGCCGTGATGATGTTTGCCGAAGAACCCCTGAATGTACTGCACTGAAATCGCATGCAGAGCCCCATAGGAAGCGGCATGAAGAAGCTGGGCGAAGATCAGCACCGCAACCACGCCGGTCAGCTCAGCAATCAGGGCCCAACGAATCATGGTCAGCACCAGGGCCCCGATGGCTATCTGCCGAACGGAGAAGCGTCGGGTAAACCGGTGCATTATCAGGAAAAGACCGATCTCGGCGACCACGCCCAGCGACCAGAGCAACCCGATAGGCAGCTTGCCATAGCCGTGTTGCTCCAGATGGATGCTGAAGAACGTGTAATAGGGGCCGTGCGAAACCTGGAGCAGGAAATTCATCAAAAAGAAAGTGACCACCGCCGGGTGGGTGACAATTTTCTTCAGGCTGCCCTTCGGGGCCTGTGGTTTAACCTCACCCTTCTCTGACGGCACCAGAAACGCGGATACCGCTATGCCTGCGAAAACCGGAAGCAACAGCCACGGGAGGTACCCAACCGGAACAATCTCGAGAATCCCGCCCACCCCGGCTACCGCAGCAATAAAGCCGACGGACCCCCACAACCGGACACGCCCGTATTTTTCCTTCTGCTTACCCAGGGTGCGAAGCGTAATAACCTCGTAAAGAGGCAGGATGGCGTTCCAGAAGAAGGTAAAAGCCAGCATGACCAGCAGCAGACCAAAGAAACCCGGCTCAAGAAAAACACCGGCAAAGAACAGGGAACCGGTGATAGCGCCAAACCTCACCAGCCTGACGCGCTGCCCGCTTCGGTCACCAAGCCAGCCCCAGACACTGGGCGCGACAATCTTTGTAAGCTGAATGGTCGCCATCAACGTGGCGATCTGGAGATAGGTGTAACCCTGCCCCTCAAGGTAAAGAGACCAATACGGAAGCAGTCCGCCCAAAAGAGCGAAGAACCAGAAATAAAGATTCGAAAGTCGCCAGTAAATACCAGGACTCCTGTAAAAACGACTTATCGTGAGTTATGGCGATTCCGGCGGGAAGGATGGTTCAAAAATGTGGAGCGCCAAGGATGGCGCGACCAAGCCCTACAGGGACGTATTCACGGGCGTTTTTTGAACCATCCTTCCCGCCGGAATCGCTTCACCAACCGTTGCAGGCCCCGAGTCAGAGCTGTTTAAGGACGGGCGTAGAAACCTCCACGTCACCATTCTGACCACGGTGACGCAGATAGTGGTCCATCAGAACGATAGCCATCATTGCCTCGGCAATGGGCGTGGCGCGGATGCCCACACAGGGGTCGTGACGGCCGGTGGTGATCACCTCCACCGGATTGCCGTTCACATCGATACTGCGACCCGGCAAACGAAGGCTGGAAGTCGGCTTCAGGGCGATGCTTGCCACAATTGGCTGACCGGAGGAAATGCCGCCAAGCACACCGCCAGCGTTATTGGACAGGAAGCCCTCCGGCGTCATCTCATCCCGGTGCTCTGTGCCCTTCTGCTCAACTGAATCGAAACCTGCGCCGATCTCCACGCCCTTCACCGCGTTGATGCTCATCAAAGCATGGGCCAGATCCGCATCCAGACGGTCGAAAATCGGCTCGCCAAGGCCGGGGGGAACGCCGTCGGCGACCACATTGATACGGGCACCGATGGAATCACCCTCTTTCCGCAGCGCGTCCATGTAGGCTTCCATTTCCGGCACCTTGTCGGCATCCGGACAAAAGAACGGGTTCTGGTGCACCTGATCCCAGTCGAGTTTCTCCGCCTTGATGGGGCCAAGCTGGGACAGGTACCCGCGGATCTTGATGCCAAGGCGCTGCTCCAGGTACTTGCGGGCGACGGCGCCAGCGGCCACGCGCATGGCTGTCTCACGGGCCGAGGATCGGCCACCGCCGCGGTAGTCACGAACACCATACTTGTGCATGTAGGTGTAATCGGCGTGGGCCGGACGGAATTGCTCGGCGATTTTGGAGTAGTCCTTGGAGCGCTGATCCGTGTTCTCGATGAGCAGACCAATGGGCGTGCCCGTGGTCTTGCCTTCGAATACCCCGGACAGGATCTTCACCTCATCGGCCTCACGGCGCTGGGTGGTATGGCGGGAAGTGCCGGGCTTGCGGCGATCGAGATCCCGTTGCATGTCGGCTTCCGAAAGCTCCAGACCCGGGGGGCAGCCGTCAATAATGCAGCCCAGCGCGGCCCCGTGGCTCTCACCGAAGGTGGTTACTGTGAACAGTTTTCCAAAAGTATTTCCCGACATGATTCAGTATCTTATCCAGTTCTTGTGAGAATTCGGTTTAACCACGGGCCTGCCAGGCGCGGAGGTCTTCAGCCCGCAGCAGGAACACGCCGTCACCGCCGTTTTCAAACTCCAGCCAGGTGAACGGCAGGTCCGGATAGGCCTGGTCCAGGGCGACCCAGCTGTTACCTACTTCCACGATCAACAGACCGTCTCCGGTGAGGTGGTCGGCCGCCTTTGCCAGGATCCGGTGGGCGATGTCCAGGCCATCTGCTCCTGCCGCCAGACCCAGTTCCGGCTCATGGCGGAACTCGTCCGGCATGTCCGCAAGATCCTCCGCATCTACGTATGGAGGATTGCTGAGGATGACATCGTAACGGCCGGAAATATTCTCGAACACGTCAGACTTTACGGTGCGGACCCGGTCGCGGACGTCATGGAGATCAATATTCGATTCGGCAACGGCCAGGGCATCCCCGGAAATATCGGACAGATCCACCTCGGCATCGTCGAACACCATGGCAGCACCGATACCAATGCACCCACTGCCGGTGCACAGGTCCAGGATCCGGTTGACTTCGGTATCGCCAAGCCAGGGCTGGAGACCGTTTTCCAGCAGTTCGCCAATGGGTGAGCGGGGAACCAGCACGCGCTCGTCCACATGGAATGGCATGCCCATGAACCAGGCCTCACCGAGCAGGTAAGCAAGCGGGACGCGTTCGTTCACCCGGCGTTCAATGCGATCAAGTATCACGGCACGCTCGTCCCGGGTAAGCCGGGCATCCAGAAACAGGGTGTTGTTTTCCAGCGGCAGGTTCAGGCTGCGCATCACCAGCTGAACCGCCTCATCCCAGACGTTGTCCGTGCCGTGGCCGAAAAACAGTGGCGACG
Source organism: Marinobacter sp. (assembly GCA_018623515.1). Lineage (GTDB taxonomy): Bacteria > Pseudomonadota > Gammaproteobacteria > Pseudomonadales > Oleiphilaceae > Marinobacter. The sequence goes on along the minus strand of JAAZVL010000079.1, from coordinate 7,750 downwards.
CGGCAAATTGCGTCGACGCATAGCGAAGGTAATCGCGGACGGAGTGGAGGTCTTCGATGGGACTGGTCACAAGGATCGTTTCCTGTTCTGGCGCATGTCAGCGCGGGATTATACGCTGTTTGCCCCTGCTCCTGCAGCCTAAACCAGCCCGGATCACACTCAGATGGCCAATGGGCCGGAGCTGCTCCTGTTGGCCTCGAACCGGTCCAGCGCCAGGGCCATGCGTTCACGACCGAGCTGAATGAGCTCCGGGGCCTTGTGGTAATCATAGGTCCGGCAGGCGTTCTTCGGCACATTGACCAGCAGATCCGGCGGATAACCCGCGATCTTGTATTGCACCAGGGCGCTCTGCATGGTTTCGATGGTCAGGTTCATGACATCGAATTTGCCAATGCCCAGCTTGTCCCAGTCGATGGTTTCGTGTTCTTCCTGATGCTTCTTGTCGGTCGGCTTCCTGTTCTTATGGTTCTCTTTCCTGTGCGCCTCCCGGCTCAGCTTTTCCTCCGGACTCTCGCCATTCTCTGTCTTCCGGGACCCCATGGACTTGATGGCATCCCAGTCAAACCACCGGGACGCCTTGTCACGAATGGCGTCGACCCACTCTTCCATATCGGAAGCTTCTTCATCATGGACAAAGGCGGCGTCCGGGATCCGCTGTCGCTGGTCGTCTTCGCCACTGAGGTTGACAGCAACAATCAGGTCCGCGTGGGCAGAGATCGTCGGAATAATGGGGAGCGGATTCAGTAACGCGCCATCCACCAGCACACGGCCGTTCAGCACCAGGGGCGTCACAACACTGGGAATCGCGACAGAGGCGCGAATGGCCTGGTCCAGTGGCCCTTCCTGGAACCAGACTTCCTTGTGGGCCAGCAGATCCGTGGCAACCGCTGTGTAGGCCAGCGGAAGGTCCTCGATCCGGGTATCACCCAGCATCTCCCGGACCACAGAAAAGATCTTCTCGCCACGAATGGCACCCACGGAGTTGAACGTGACATCCAGCAACTTGAGTACATCGAACTGGCCAAGGCCGGTCACCCAGTCCTTGTAGTCCTTCATCTTGCCGGCGGCGTACATGCCGCCAATCAGGGCGCCCATGGAGCATCCGGAAATCGCCACGATGTCGTAACCGCGCTCCGTCAGGATCTCGATGGCGCCAATATGGGCATAGCCCCGCGCACCGCCGCTGCCGAGCGTAAGTGCAACGGTCTGCTTGCGTTTGGTTCCGGCAGGATGTTTCTGGGTATCGGCCGGCGCCTCCGCGGCAGACACATCGGAGCTCTGCAGGACTTTGGAGATGTTATCCTGCGGAACCTCCGGGTCTGGCTTTTCCGGGGAATCCCCGTTGTTATCCTGATCCCTGGTCATGATCTCACCTCGAAATGACGGTCACTTCCACCCGGTCGCCCTGACGTTCCGGGTTTTCCATGGGTATGAAGGGGCCAACTACCAGTATTTTCTGCTGTTCCCGGGATATCCCGATACGCGCCAGCACTTCGGAGAGGGACTCGGTCGCGCCCCTGGCGCGCTCAAGCGAATCATCAAGGGATTCTTCCGCCCCCAACGACGAAAATCCTACCAGAACCACCATGGCACCTTCTTCCGAGGCCCGCTCCCTCAGGTTGCGACGATCGGTAGCCGCCCAGTCAAACTGATAGGTAAAACCGCCTTCGTAAGGAACGATCAGCGGACCGAAAATTCGATCAGACCCCGTATCGAATCCGGGGACGACGGCACCGTCGCCAAGCCTGAGATGCTCCACCCAGACGTATTCGCGCAAATTGCCGCGGGTTACGGTATAAACAAGCGTCAGCCACCGTGTCCCGTCCTCATCCAGTGTTCCGGCAACCAGGTAATCCTGTTCCGAATCCCGGCCGTTGAGCATCGCCTGGCCAAATATGCGGTTGGCCCAGATCACACTCCGGCCGCAGCTGACCCCGGAGCATTCATACAAAATGCCGGCGCTCCGCGCCTGCAACACCTGGCGATAATGGCCGCGGGCCTCGTTCCGGCTGGCATCCCGGTTCAGCTGGTACATCCGGCCCTCTCCGGACACCGGCAGACGAGCCATCGTTTCCGAGCGGATTTCGTCATTCACCTCGCGCACCGGGCTGAACAGGACCAGATGGCCGCTGGACTGGATCCGCGTACTGGTTTCCAGCTGAGACTGCGGAAACGGTTCCGGAAAACCGGATGCCAAAGCACCATTTAAAAGTGTAGCCAAGAGAACCAGCATCCCGCCAAGGGATTTAATGAGCCATTTTGCGCTTGAATAGTTAACCATTGGTCAGAAATTCCCCTACCGCCTCTGCGACCGGTGCGGTGTCACCATCAAGATGGCAGTGGTGACCACCCGGAACACGCGCCATTGTGAGATTCCTGATCCGCTCTGCCCTCTCATCCAGGCCCTTGCGGTAGGCCAGCAGGCCTTCGTCGGCACGGACAAACAACGTCGGTGTTTCGATGGCTTCCAGTGAGGCCAGTACCTGCTCTTCCGTCATCATGAGCGGGGACGGATGGCGCAAACGCGGATCAGTACACCATACGTAGCCGTCACCAAACGGTTTCATGTTACGCGGCACCAGGGTCAATGCCGCCTCATGGCTCAGAGGACTGACGCCACCCTCGCGGGCTTTGGCGGCAGTCACAAGATCCGGATAGGTCACTGACTTGCCGGACCCGTTCAGGCGCTTTTTGATCGCCTTTCTCAGTTGCGGAATGGTTTCTTTTACCGGGCGGCTGATGGCGCCAAGGCTGTCGATCATCACCAGGCGCCGCACCTTTTCCGGGAAAGCCGCAGCATACAGCGCACTGACGATGCCGCCGAGCGAGTGGCCGACCAGATCGATCCGGCTTTCATCCGATTCGGTGAAATGCCGTTCGATCACTTCCGCAAGATCCGCCACATAATCCATCAACAGGTAGGACTGGCCCGGTGACCGGTGCCCGGATTTTCCATGGCCAGCCATATCGATGGCATGGACGTCGGCGATTTTCGCAATCTCGGGTGCCAGCCTGGTAAAAGTCAGGCTGTTATCCAGCCAACCATGAAGCATCAGGACCGGTGGTTGCCCTTTAATGCCCGGATTGGCAGACCAGGAAAGCCCGGCGAGGTCGATGTTCTCGAGCTGCCAGACGGTTTCCGAGTAACACAACGGCTTTCCGGCAGATCGTGCGGTTTCAGACATGTCGTTCATTAAGCCGACCACCTCACATGGTGTGTGTGGGGCGATCGGAACTCAGCGAGCCGGCCAGGTAGGATTCGATCTTGGTGCGAGCGGTCTCATCATCGCCGTTGAACTGCACGCCAATGCCGGCGGCGCGGTTCCCCTGGGCCCCCTTCGGGGTGATCCAGATGACCTTGCCGGCAACCGGAATCTTTTCAGGCTCGTCCATCAGGTTGAGCAACAGGAAGACCTCGTCACCAAGCTGGTACTGTTTCTGCGTCGGAATAAACAGTCCACCCTGACGGATGTAGGGCATGTAGGCGGCATACAGCACTGCCTTGTCCTTGATGGTCAGGGTGAGAATGCCACTGCGCGCGCCAAAACCTGGGCCCATATCTGACACCTTTTATTGTGTTGTCACGGTAACTCGTTCATAGCGGGATACGAAAATCCCTGTCATTTCGCAATCATAGCAGTTTGGGCCGGCATAGGCGTAGCCCCTGCGGCAATGGTGTTAACCGGCCCGGCGCCTCCGGGGCATCAGAGCCTGCCAGGCCAGTAACAAACGGCTGGCTTCCAGCTCCGGATTGGCGTTGTAGACGCCTGCCGCCCTGGACTCCCGGATCATATCCAGCAGCTCATGGGCCCGCCAGGCCGGATTCCGTTTCGCCAGGAACCCGAGCATGTCTGCCGCCTCCGCGTCCGCGGCCTGACCACCGGCCGCCATGCGTGCAAGGTCTGCTGCCCAGCCTTCAAACAGGAACAACGCATCTTCGAGGCCCATGGCCTTGAATGCCCTGGCGGCCTCGGCCACAGGCATCTGCCCCTTCATGAACTGCCGGAAGCTTTCGAACGCCTCATCGCGAAGCTGGAGAAACTCGCCATTGACGTATTCAAGGGCAAGTCGCGGGGCGTTGCCGGCCAGCATCAGGGCCTTCGCCAGTACCTCCGCGGAAGGACGCTGGTCCTCGTCCAGCTCTGTCACCTTCGCAACCAGCCAGCGCTCCGCCTGCTCCCGCGCAGGCACCGGGATGTTCAGGGTCTGGCAACGGGATCGGATGGTCGGCAGCACCGGGCGGCCACTCTCCTGGAGCAGCAACAGGGTGACGTCCGGCAGTGGTTCTTCCAGAGTCTTGAGCAAGGCATTCGCAGCGTTGATATTGAGCTGGTCGGCGCGATCGATGATCGCCACCTTGTGATGGGCGACCTGGGGCGACGCCACGGCAAACGAAGACAGCGCCCGGATCTGGTCCACCTTCACCATACGGGATTTTTCCGGTGCATAGATTCGTAAATCCGGATGGCTGCCGGCGGCGACAAGCTCGCACTGCTTGCAGTGGCCACACGCGACCGGCAAATCCGCCTCATTCTTCACCGGCCGGTCACACAACAACAGACCGGCCACGGCTTCCGCCCAGGTTCGCTTCCCGACACCCCGCTCACCGTTAATGATCAGGGCATGGGGCAGCCGGTCTTCGGCAAGCCGGGCCTGGATCTGTTGCCACGCTCGCTGGAGCCAGGGCATGTCTTGGGCAATATCGGTCACGATGCTGGTCCGGATTCACTGTGTGGTTGGCGCCGCTGCGAGGCTTCCCGTAACTGGCGCTTCATGGTGCCCAGTAACCGCCGCATGCGCCGCAGTTCCTGATCGTCGTTTTCAGAAGACGGCTTATAGTAATGGCTGTTCACCATCCGGGCAAAACGACGGGCCGTTTCAGTCACCGAAGGCCGCGATTGCGCCAGCCTGTCTGCCAGGGCACTGGGGGTTTCTCCCTGCCGCACGGGTACACCGGCACTCTCGCAGGCCCGGTGCCAGGATAGCAGCACTTTCTGGAAGTCGTCCCGTCGCTCACCCCGGCGCAACTGCAACGCTGAGAACAGGCCAGCGATCAACAGACCCGCACCGACAATGCCAGCGGTCAGGTAGCCCAGTTCCCGCATACCGATACCACCGGGCAGGCGTGACATCAGATCCATCTGACTCTGGCCCTGGTAGCCGACCACCCAGCGTTGCCACTGGTAGTTGATTCGGTCCAGCTGCAGGCTCGCCCACTGCACCAGCGCCATGTCACCGTACTTCTGGGCAGAGAGAACCTCATCCTCCAGGAACGAACCTTCCTCTGCCACCGCATCCCGGAGACCGGACTCAATCCGCGCCGGAGAGATTGCCGCTGTGGGATCGATCCGAACCCAACCCTGACCCTCCAGCCAGACTTCAACCCAGGCGTGGGCATCGTACTGGCGTACAATCAGGTATTCGCCGCCGGCCCCCGGCTCACCACCCTGATAACCCACCACCACCCGGGCCGGAATGCCCGCTGCTCGCAGAACGAAGGTGGTAGCACCGGCATAATGCGCGCAGAAGCCCCGTTTTTCATCAAATAACAGGGCATCGATGCCCTCCTCCGGCATGGCGGGCGGACGCAGTGTGTAGAAGTATTCCTGCTCACGGAACCGGGTGAGCAGCGAGTCCACAACGCCCTGGTCAGAAAAACGCTGGTCCAGCTCGCGGGCGAGCTCACGGGCTCTGGGGTTACCAGACGCGGGCAACTGCAAGAACCGGCGCCGCTCTGCCGGGCTCAGCTCAACAGGGCCAGTGCTCCGGTTCTCGTCGAGACTGAGGCGATAACGCATGGGGCTATCAGCCGGCCGGCGGAACCGGAACAGGTCATCGCCCTCCTCCAACACGTTGTCGGAAACCGCCGATGAGCCCTCCAGGGCGAAAGCCCAGCGCTGATCGGTCGGCTCCATCAGGACGTCATATTCCCGGCCACCCAGCGACCCCACACCGCCATCCATGGCGATCCTGCCCGGGCGACGGAATCCTTCCTCACGGCCCTGGCGCCAGGTTTCACCATCCAGGTAATCCAGCACCAGGCCACGCCAGTAACGATCGCGGTATGCGGGTATTTCACCCCCGAATGTTGCCCGGAAAGCCCGCTCACTGCTTTGCGCGAGGTTGGATATGTCCCCCGGTCGCATGGTGTCGCTGATGCCCGAGCGGGCCTCGCCGGAAACCAGCGGTACACTCCATAGCGGCGCCATTCGGGGAAAGAACACGAACAGCAGTACCACGACCGGCAGGGTTTTCAGCATCAGTCCCCCGAGGCGACGCCAGCCGGAGGGCATGTCGCTGGGCAGGTCCGGGGCATTGAGCACCTGCAATCCCACTAGCAGCAACGCCACCGCCAGGAAGTTCACCAGGGCCCACAGAATGTTCTGCTGGAACAGGAAATTGACCCCGGCCAGGTAGACGAGAATGAAGAAAAGCACGTAAAAGTCCCGCGTTGAGCGGGTTTCCAGCCACTTGAGTCCGACCGCCAGCACAAAGAACGACGCCGCGGTATCTACGGTAAAACGCCCCTGAACGGTGGCAACATACACAGCAATCAGCACCAGCATGATACCGGTGCGCAACCAGCGCCCCGGCAGCCGGACCCGACCTTCCTGGGCAAGCCAGCGCCACACCGCCAGGATCCCGCAGGCGGCGACCAGCCATATCGGAAGCCGGTCCCATTGGGGCGCCAGCAGAATGGCAAAACTGCCGATCAGCCAGAGCAAGGCATTCGAAGGCAGAGCGTTCGCCGGCTCCACATCCTCACGGCCAAAAGCGAGGGCCTGGGTCAATTTCATGCAGCAGCCTCCTTCTTACCCGGCTCCTCTCGCCGCCGGGTGCCGTGCCTGGCCACAATCGAATCTCGCGGAGGTTCTTCGCCCCATACAGCCAGGGCGCGCAGACAGCGGGTAACATGGGCGGGGCCCTGGTCAGGCTCGATCACCTGCCCAGGAAGATTCAGACCAAAGGGCGTACTGCCCTTCGCCCGTTCCAGCACCTGCCAGGCGAGGTAGCTCAGTCTCAGTTCGTTGTCGGCTCCGGCAAACGCGTAGAAGTCGAGCCACTGTGGGTTGCCCTGCTCGCCTTCCCAGTCCGCTACAACCATCTGTCCGGTGCGGGCATAGCGTTTCCACATGACCCGCTGGCTCAGATCGCCCTCGCGCCAGGGACGCAGGTCCGCATTATCATTGCCGATGGTGGGACGCTGGGCACTGTCCTCGTCGCCGTCCTCAACAGTGCTTCCCGCATCAGGCGCTGCCACGGGCCGGGGAAAAACGATCGCCGGCGATATCGGCCGGACCCAGGACCAGGCCTTCAGCAAGCCGAAGGGAAAGCGGGTCTCAATCCGAACCATGTCCGGCCGAAGGTAACCCCGATGAGCGGAAGGAACCGGCAAGGTCACATCCCGCGCCTGCCCGGCGGGGATATGAAAAGGTGCAAGGGAGGAATCTTCACAGGAAACCCGTATCGCAATGGCCGGGCCTTTGCCGGCGGACGCCCGGAACCGATACGGAACCTCATCGCCGGCAAAGCCCTCACCCGGTTGGGTCACCGTCAGCTGAAGGCCTGACAGATTGCGATGGGTCTGGTGCATGGCGCCCACAAACAGCGCGCCAAGCAAAAAGGTGGTGAGATAGATCAGGCTGTTCTGGTAATTGATGCCGGTGATCAGCATCACCAACAGCAAGATACCGAAGACCACACCGGCCCCGGTCGGGAGAATAAAAATGTTTTTCTGATTGAAGGACTG
>JAAZVL010000268.1 GCA_018623515.1 Marinobacter sp. | reverse complement strand
ATAAAGGCCTGCACCCAAGCCGGAAGGCCGGGAAAGCACTCCCTGCTCCGGCCCACCCGCTTACTGAAACTCCGCTATTTAAAGGTAATAATCCTTCAACGGAGGAAACCCGTTAAACTCGATGGCGCTGTAAGTGGTGGTATAAGCCCCGGTCGACAACCAGTACATCCGGTCACCAATCGCCAGATTCAAAGGCAACGGGTATTTATGGTGCTCGTACATGATGTCAGCACTGTCACAAGTCGGCCCGGCAATCACGCAGTCTTCGCCCTCGCCGGTTTTCTCCGTCCAGATCGGAAACTTGATGGACTCATCCAGCGTCTCAATCAGACCGGAAAACTTGCCAACATCGGTGTACACCCAGCGATGCAACGCGGTACGGGATTTACGGGCAATCAACACCACCTCACTGACCAGCACCCCGGCATTGGAAATCAGTGACCGGCCCGGTTCAATGATGATCTCCGGCAAATCGTCGCCAAAATCCTCGTGCAGAAAACGTGCGATTTCCTCGGCGTATACACCCAGCTCATTGGTCCGGCTGATGTAATTGGCCGGAAAGCCACCGCCCATGTTGATCATCTTCAGCTCGATACCATCTTCTTCCTTCAGGCGCTCGAAGATCACCTTCACCTTGCTCAGGGCCGCATCCCAGGCACCGATTTCCCGCTGCTGGGAGCCCACATGGAAGGACACACCATAAGGCACCAGCCCCAGGTCACGGGCCAGGATCAGCAGGTCCATGGCCATATCGGTCTGGCAGCCAAACTTGCGCGAGAGAGGCCAGTCTGCGGTCAAAGTGCCTTCGGTCAGGATGCGGACATACACCTTCGAGCCCGGGGCAGCCTTGGCAATGTTGCGCAGGTCGGCCTCGGAATCGGTGGCATACAGGCGCACACCCTTCTCGTAGAAGGTGCGGATATCCTTCGCCTTCTTGATGGTGTTGCCGTAGCTGATGCGGTCACCGGTTACCCCCAGAGCCATCACCTTGTCCAACTCATACACCGAGGCAATATCGAAATTGGCGCCCTTGTCCCGCAGCAGTGTCAGAATCTGCGTGGCCGGGTTAGCCTTCACCGCATAGTAAACCTTGGCATAGGGAAAACCTTCCACCAGCTCGTTGTACTGACGATCGATGATATTGGTATCAATCACCACAAACGGGGTTTCCTTGGTGTCGGCGAAATCCTTGATGCGTTTGAAGGTCTCGGCACTGTAGTAGTCGGCAATCTCGGCGTTGGGGGTCTGGTTCATCGGTGGTGTTTCCCTCCACGGGGCAAACAGGCATAAAAAAAGGCACCACAGCAAGGCTGAGGTACCCATCGGATTTCGCGATCATCGGGCTTTTTTCCCAACTCGACAAATGCGCAGTTATACCGATAAACCCATGCGCCGGGAGGCCCTGTACGTCAGACCGCCACCGGCCAGAGTGGACCCGGATCACTCGGGCCATTCGGGCCCTGTGGCTGGCTCTGGCGTTGCAGGTATTCCAGAATGGCTTCTTTCAGATCCGCTCCCCGTGCCAGCCCCTGATTGCCAAACAGGCGATTGAATTCCAGCACGTAGGGATAGCCTTCCACCATCGCAATATCAAAGCCGGCATGGTCGACCCCAAGCTCCCGCGCCAGGCGCAGTGCCAGCTCTGTGGCGGCCGCCGGCACCGCATCGGCAACAACCCGGCCGCCTTTGGCCACGTTGTTGTAAAACCCCTGCTCGGCCTGGGTTCGCCAGTAGGCGGTTAAAACACGGTCACCCACCACAACCACCCGCACATCCCGGTCAATAGGCAGGTATTCCTGGGCATAGAGGACACTGGTGCGCTCGCAATAGGCCTGCCAGTCAGCCCGGTTTTCAATCAGCCAGACCCCTTCGCCCATGCTGGCTTTGGGCAGTTTGGCGACAAACGGCAGGCTCATCCCATCCCAGATCATGTCCCGCTCCTGCGGGCCATTGGCTTCGATCCGGGTCCAGGGCGTGTGTTCCGGTACCACGGCCTGGAAGGCCCGGGTCATCTCCACCTTGTCGTGACCAATCCGGTAACTGGCAACACTCGGAAACACCCGGCATTTCAGGCCATGGACCAGCGCATTGAGCTGCCAGTACTCGGGAAACAGTACCCAGTCCGCCTCCTGCAACACGGCTTTATGGCGCAGGAAATGTTCGGGCTTGAGTACTGTCGTGTCGGGAAAGCCCAGGGTTCGAAAGACATCGAAGGATACAAACTGCATGGTCCCCGCCGCACGGTGTGGAACTTGGCGGCATTTTATCCGGCTTACGGTGGCTGACAAGCTTTATTTCATCACCTGAAATTGATCAATCTCATGGTTCAAAAACACAATAACGATAATAATTCGCATTACATTGCAACTGAAAGAGGAACCACCATGCAGACATTTCTGAAACCTGTCGCTCTTGCCTCAGCCCTGCTCTTCACTGCGCCCGTCATCGCCGATGATGACTATGGCCATTTCAAGGGCAAACCGTCCGAGACCCTGGAAGAGGCCGTTGCCAACTTTTCTGAATACAACACCAAACTGGAAAAGGTACTGGCAGGCGACCTGACACCCGAAGCCATGAACGAAATCCATGAGCTGACCTACACCATCGAAAATGCGCTGGCCAGGATCAACGAAGAGTTTGACGGTCTGGCCGTCACCCTTGAGGAAATCCACCTGTCTTCCGAGCGCATGGAAACCGATCAGGTTCAGGAATACGGTGAGCAGTACCTCGATACCAGCCGCAAGGTGATCGAGTAACCCGCTCCCGGACACACGCAGCTGGTCGCCATTTTCCGCTGCGGTAATATTGCTGCTAACCTCAGGGTGAACCCATCACCCCGTTAGCAGCAATGCCCCATTTTCCTTCCAGCGCACAAGTCCTGCTCGACCAACTCAAGCAGGACACCACCTCCGGTGCCACACAGCTGGCTTTGGCCACCCTGCGCAATCTTCAGACCTGGACTGATGAGCACCATCCGTCTGCCGGGGAAACGGCTGTTGTTCTAACGGCGCTGGCGGAAGCCCGACCGAGCATGGTGGTGATTGGTAACGCCCTGGAGAGCGTCCGGAGCCGGCTGAAATCAAACCACAATAATGCCGGGCCGATCATCTCAGAACAGATCCAGCTTCTTGAAAACGCCAGTCAGGACATGGCCCGCCATGCCCGCTCCCGGATACCGGAGGGCGCCACGGTCATGACCCACAGCGCCAGTTCGGCGGTACTGGCGCTGTTCGAGGACATGGTGCGGGCAAACCACCGGTTTTCGGTGATCTGCACCCAGAGCAGTCCGGGCATGGAGGGGCACACACTCGCCCGGAGACTGGATACCCTCCGAGTGCCGGTTACATTGATCACCGATGCCCAGATGGGGCTGTT
>JAAZVL010000078.1 GCA_018623515.1 Marinobacter sp. | reverse complement strand
GGGTTGACGAAGTGGCTTGTGACGATCCGGAAAACCCGGGCCCCTGTTACGAGAACAACTTCATTCCGCTCTATGCGTATTATGAGGAAGATGCCCCTGTCGCGTTGAATGATCTGGCGACCACTATAGGTACCGACCCGGTCGAAATTGATCTTTTGGAGAATGATATTCTGCGTCAAGAGCTTCTGAGCAAGCGGATTGCGGATGGCGCGGTTTCGGTATCGGTGAATTCCACTGATCCAGCTAATGGATCAGTAGTGCTTGATGAAAACGGAGTAGCGACCTATACCGCCAATGCCGATTTCTTCGGTGCAGATACCTTTACGTACTCGGTGACTATCACCGATACCGATACAGAGGACGGTGTTGACTATAGTACTGATCCGGAATCGAATACAGCCACTGTCACCATCCGTGTCGATGCCCCGCCCGAGCCGGATGCCCCGGTGGCGGCCAACGATTCAGCAGTAACATTCTTCGACACCCCGGTAACCGTCGACGTGTTGGCAAATGATACTTTGCCCGCCGGAACGCCTACGATTGAGATCCTTGATGCACCGCCTTCTGCTCAAGGAACGGCTGTTGTAGAGGGTGACGCAATTGTCTTCACGCCGGCCGAAGGTTACACGGCCTTCGACATACCTGCTCGATTCACCTATCGAGTCGCGGTGGAGGATAAAGTCTCGAATGCTGCTCTGGTCACTGTGAGGATCGACGATACTCCGGAAATCTATGTGCCGCCTGCCGAGCCGTCCTCCAGCAGCGGCGATGGCACCATCTTCGGCTGTAGCTACAACCCGCGTGCTCCGTTTGATCCGACCCTGCCGCTGGTAGCTCTGGCTGCCATTGCAGGCCTGGTCATCCGGAACCGTCGCAAGCAAACCCTGCACTGATCCTGAGCTGCAGGTGTAAACCCCAGGCCCCGGCGTCCGCCGGGGCCTTTCTTTTTAAGCCCACACAACCCCCCAAGTGGACGGAAATTGATCCGTGTCTTGTATTTTCGCTGCCGGCACCAACTATTATGACTAGTAATCAAACCTGAGATTCTGTGGAACAAGAGGTGCAGATGGAATTCAAAGACTATTACGCCGTGCTCGGTGTGAGCGAGTCTGCCACCCCCGAGGAAATCAAGAAGGCCTACCGCAAGCTGGCGCGGAAGTATCATCCGGACGTCAGCAAGGAAGAGAAGGCCGACGAAAAATTCAAGGATGTAGGCGAGGCCTATGAGGTCCTGAAGGATCCGGAGAAGCGGGCGGAATACGATCAGCTCCGTAAATACGGCGCCCGGGGCGACGGCTCGTTCGAACCACCACCCGGCTGGCAGAGTGCCTCCGGTTTTGGCGGTGGAGGATTCACCGATGCCGATGCGAGCCAGTTCAGCGACTTCTTCGAGGAAATCTTCGGGGGCGGTCGCCGTGGTGGTTTCTCCGGTGGATTCAGCGGCGGCGGTTTCCGTCAGAATATGCGCATGCGTGGCGAGGACGTTCATGCCCGGCTGGCGTTGTTCCTGGAGGAAGCGTTTCACGGCTGCGACAAGCAGGTGTCGTTCACTGTGCATGAGGCCGACGAGCAGGGCCGCGTGATTGCCCGCCAGAAGACCCTGAAGGTGAAGATCCCCGCCGGCATGCGGGAGGGCCAGCATATCCGCCTGAAAGGTCAGGGCTCTCCGGGCATCGGTGGAGGTGAGCCGGGTGACCTGTTCATCGAGATCGAGTTTGCGCCGCACCCCCTCTTCACTGTGGAAGGCCGGGATGTGCTGATCACTGTGCCAGTGGCCCCGTGGGAGGCCGCACTCGGTGCAACCGTGACCGTGCCTACCGTGGGCTCGAAGGTGAATGTGAAAGTACCCAAAGGTTCCACCAGCGGTCGCAAGCTCCGGCTCAAGGGCAAGGGCTTCCCTGGCAAGCATCCGGGGGATCAGATTGTGGTCCTGCAGGTGGCCATGCCCGAAAAGCACACGCCGGAAGCCGAGAAGCTCTATGAGCAGCTGGCCGAGGCCGAAAAGAACTTCAATCCACGCAGCAAGCTTCACGTCTGAGCGGGGGTAGCAAATGACCAGGCAAGACCAGATTCTGACCGTGGAAGTGGTGGACTCCGAGGGCAGCACTTTCAACCTGCGAGAGATCTGCGAGCGGGGTAGCTGCCACGCCGAGTTCGTCATCAAACTGGTGAACTACGGAATCATCGCACCCATAGAGGACACCCCCGAAGCCGGGCAGTGGCAGTTTGACGTCGCCGCCCTCAGCCGCCTGCGCAAGGCCATGCGGCTGCAGCGGGACCTGAAGCTCAACCTGCCGGGAGTCGCGATGTCACTGGATCTGCTGGACGAAGTGCAGGAGATGCGAAGGGAGGTGGATCGGCTGAACCGGCAGTTGCGGCATTTGCTGGGGGAGTAGGGCCGCCTGAAGATGGGGTCGGATGAAGGCTTTCATCAGACCCCAGGTTCACCGCCAAGCTCCGGGGCAGCCCCAGGGGTCTGAAGAACACTTTCTTCGGACCCCATTTTCACGCCAACCTCCCAACTTCACTTCCCCTCTTTCTCCAAAGCCTGCAACTCCGAATAAATCCTCTCCGCCTCCTCCATCAACGTCCCATGTGTGCGCAAATCCCCATTCCGCTGCGCGTGGAGGGCCTTGGCGAGTTTGTCCTCGTAGGCTTTCGTCAGCTTTTTCTTCGGATCACCTTTCAGAAATCCCAGCATGGTTGCTCCTGGTCGGTTGGTATGGAAAAGGGTACGGCTGCTGGGTGGAATGGTTCACCTCCCACCGTCATAAAAATTTAATGATCAAAATCTGGACAGCTCCATAAATTGGGATTAAATTCCCAAATAATTAAATGGGAAATAAATCCCAAAACTGGCAAAGCACCCGCTGGTTCGAAAACGAAAGCATCAGCCTGGAGAAAATCATGAAACTGAATTCCCTGACTCTGGCAGTAAAACTTGTTCTCACCGGCGCCCTGGCCGGCTCACTCGCCGCGTGCGGTGGTGGCGGAAGCTCCTCCACAGGCACAGCAAGCACCACCTCTGACGGCAGCAGCATCGGCCCGGTCACCGGTTTCGGCAGTGTCTACGTCAACGGCACCCGGTTTCAGACCGATGGTAGTGTGGCCAGCGACGATGGCATCGAGCGCGAGACCCAGCTGGAAAAAGGCATGATCCTGAAAGTCGATGGCAACTGGGATGATTCCGGTGAGGGCGAGGCCCGGCGGATCGATTACGACGACACTCTTCGTGGCCCGTTGACCTCCGCGTCCTGGGACGAAATCGAGACCACTGGTAAGCTGATCGTCGCCGGCCAGACCATCCGCATAGACGACCAGACCGTCTTCAAGGGCGCCACGCCTGTTGAACTCCGAGACTCCACCGCAAACTGGCGGGTGCGGGTCAGCGCCTGGCGTCTCGACGATGGCAGCTTCCGGGCCAGTTTTGTTGGCGCCCGGGCCATCCGAACCGATTTCGATGATGACAACGAAGTGGAAATCGAAGGTGCAGTCGCCAACCTGGATACCGATGCACAGACCTTCACCATCAATGGTTACCCGGTGGATTACAGCAGCGCGGTCTTTGACGATGACCTCGACGCAGCCGAGCTGGTCAACGGCCTGGTGGTTGAGGTCGAGGGTTTCCTCGAGAACGGTACGCTGATCGCCCGGGAAATCGACGACGAGGACGACCTGTTCGATGACGACGATGACGTGGAAATCTCCGGCGCCATCGCAGGTAGTTATGACAGCGGCAGCCGGCAGTTCCAGCTTAACGGGTTCACCATCCAGGTCGACAACGACACTGAGTTCGACGATGGCCTCCGGGAATCCGATCTGGGCGATGGTCTGCTGGTGAAGGTTGAAGGGGAGTACCGTGGAGCCCTGATCGTCGCCGACGAAATCGAGCCCCGCGAGGGCGAGGCGGAGCTGGATGGCGTTATCGAATCTCTTGGTGGCGACGGTGAAAGCCTCGTGGTCAGCGGAGTCCAGGTATTCATCACCGCCAACACGTTGATCGGCGATGATGATCTGGACGACGATGACAACGCCGTGAGCCGGATCCAGGATATCGAAAACCTGAATGTCGGCGATTACCTGGAGATCGAGGGAATCCAGACCTCAGACCAGGGCGGTGGCCTGAGCGCCCTCAAGATCGAGCGTGAGGACGACGATGATGACGGCTTCGAGCTGGAGGGCAGGGTGACTGCCGTCTCCGGTGATCGCATCACCGTCCTCGGTCTCGAGCTCCTGGGTGCCACCCCCGGTATTACCGTGGGTGACCATGTGGAGGTCGAGTACTACAAGACCGCCGGCGGCGAATACGTCATCGAGGAAATAGAGGTCGAGGATTCGGATTCTGATGACGACGACAGCGACGATGATTGATCCCTGATTCACCAGGGCGCTCTTTAGGGGCGCCCTGCTGGTGTTCGGCGTTCCTATGGGAATACAATCCCAAACATGAAAAAGACCCCGACCAATCCGTTGCACCAGGCACTGTTCCGTATTCTGCGCCCTCTTGCCAGATTGTTGTTACGCAATGGCATCCCGTTCGGGGAGTTCGCGGAGCTGGTCAAGCGAGCCTATGTGGAAGCCGCGCTGGAAGACTTTTCCGGCGGCCGCAAACCCACCGATTCGAGGGCGGCGGTGATGACCGGCCTGACCCGCAAGGAAGTCAAGCGCCAGCGCGAGATCCTTGCCGGCGAGAATCCGGTCCGTGAGACCACCAGCCATGCCAACCGCGCCTCCCGGGTGGTGTCAGGCTGGGTGCATGACGAAGCCTTCCAGGCCCGCGATGGCGGGCCGGCCCTGCTGCCCTTCGAAGGCACACTGAGCTTCAGTGAACTGGTCAAGCAATACAGCGGGGATGTCCCGCCCCGGGCGGTGCTGGACGAGCTGGTCCGGGTGGGAGTGGCGTCCGTGGACAGTGAGTCGGGCCTGATTCAGCTGAAGCAGCGGGCCTACGTGCCGGCCGGAGACAGCGAGGAAATGCTCCAGATTTTCGGTGAGGACGTATCTGATCTTATCGCAACCATCGACTATAACCTTGTAAGTAGCGAGTCGGGCCAGCAACCCCTGTTCCAGCGGACACTGACCTACGACAACATTCCCCCGGAGATCATGGCCCGCTGGCGCGCCCATGCCGCCGCCCAGTCCCAGGCCCTGCTAGAGCAGCTCGACAAATGGCTGGGGCCCCACGACCGCGGTGTGGCGGGCAACGGCACCGGTAACCACACCGGCCAACCGGTGCGCACCGGGGTGAGCATCTTTTACTTTGAGGATCCTGTGCAGGCAGGGAGAGACGAATGAAACGGAAATTGCTCTATCGATCAATCGGACTGACAGCCAGCACCCTGGCACTGGGAATCCTTTCCGCCTGTGGCGGAGGCGCGGGCACGAGCCTTGATGTGGCGGACGGGGGCATCCGGGGAACCGGGTCGAGCGTCGGGCCGGTGTCCGGGTTCGGGAGTGTGTTTGTTAATGGGGTGCGGTTTGATACCAGTGGGGCAGAAATCGCTAGCAATGATGGCGTGATTTGCGAGCCTGATCAGAATTGTACCCAGCCCATCGAAAAAGGAATGATCCTGCAAGTAGCCGGTGAATGGCAGGATGATTTCACTGGAACGGCGGTGACTGTGGAGTATGACGATACATTCCGAGGACCGGTTTCTGGTGTCGCTCAAACTACCGATTCCGACGGAACTATAGTCCGAGTTGAATTTGAGATCCTCGGGCAGAGAATTATTGCCGACAAACAGACGGTGTTCAGCAAGACTACACTAACTGACCTTGCCGACGGCAACTTTGTCCGTGTGAGTGCCTGGCCTCTGGCTGATGGCCAATACAGGGCGGCTTTTGTCGGCATATCCAGCGCAGCGGACCAAGTGAGCATAGGTAGCAGTGCAATCGAAATTGAGGGACGCGTGACTGAACTCAATCAGAACCTGAACACCTTCCGGATAAACGGCACTCTGGTCCAGTACCCCAACACGACTGATGTGTTCAAGGATGGTCTGGTGGAGGGGGATCTGGATAGCTTCGCGGGTCCTATCGAGGTTGAAGGAGAAATTGCACTGATCAATGGAGAGGAGGGCATTGATGCTGACGTGATCGGCATTGGTGAAATTCGTCGATACGATGGCGACGTCGACAGTGATATAGAGTTCGTGGGCCCGATTGCTGATGGTTATGACTCCGACACAGGGACGCTGACTGTTAACGGGCTCACGGTCATCATTCCCTCTGCCGATGTTCTCGAGGAAGGTCTGACTCTGGCAGGTTTGATTCCCGGCCGGTTAATTCAGGTTGAGGGTGATGTTACCAGTGAAGGGCAGGTTCTGGCTGAAGAGATCGAGTCGAGAGAGGTGAACGCCGAGATTACAGGGGCTATCGATTCGATATTGGAAAACGGTTTTGCACTGGGTGGCGTGGAAATCCGATTAACAAGTAACACTCTTCTCTCCGACGACGATGATGGAACGTTGTCAATTGCCGAGCTTCAGCCAGGGGTTGGCGTCGAGGTTGAGGGGGTCGAGCGAGTCGTTAACGATTCAGTCTTTGTCGAGGCGGTCAAGATCGAACGGGAGGATGTGGATGATCCGAATTCGTTCGAGATGCAAGGGCGCCTGGCATTTATGACTCAGGATCCCGATTACATCGAAGTCTTGGGAGTTCGTCTGCGTGATTCCGAGGCCGAATATGAGGAGGACGAAGGTAGCCGCCTGTCTCTCTTGAATGCATATTCCAAGCAGGTACTTTTCGTCGAAGTTGAATACATCCGATCTGGTGAGGAGTTCGTTGCAGACGAAATAGAGCTGGAGGAGGATTGAGGCCGGAAACCCGGCCTCACCGACAAACCCGGGAGCGAGCCTCCCGGTACTCCTTCTCCAGCCGGTCCACGAGGTCTGACACACTCAGCACGTCGTGGATCTGGCTCACCCCCTGGCCGGCGGACCATACCGTCTTCCACGCCTTGGCTTCGTCATCCACCGGCTTCAATTTCTCACCGTAGTTAATGTCGCCAGCCTGACTGAGTTTCTCCATGTCGAAGCCCGCCGCCTCCAGACTCTGGCGCATGAAGCTGGCGGGCACGCCGGACACTGCCGGAGTGTGGATGATATCCGCCGAAACCGCCTCGATGATCATGTTCCGGTAGGCGTCCTCCGCTTGCGACTCGGTTGTGTTGATAAACCGTGTGCCGACATAGGACAGATCCGCCCCCAGGGCCTGCGCCGCCAGGATATCCTCGCCATGGGACAGGCCACCAGCCAGCAGGATGGTGCCGTCGAACACCTCCCGGATCTCATGGACCAGCACGAACGGATTGATGGTGCCGGCATGGCCACCAGCACCGGCCGCCACCGCAATGATGCCGTCGACACCAGCCCCGGCCGCCTTGCGGGCGTGCTTCTGATTGGTGACATCGTGGAATACCAGCCCGCCATAACTGTGCACCGCATCCACCACCTGACTCGCGGCCCCAAGGGACGTGATCACCATGGGTACCTTGTGCTTCACGCACAGCTCCAGATCCGCCTGCCAGCGCGGATTGCTGCGATGGACAATCAGGTTCACCGCCCAGGGTGCCACCTTCGCGTCCGGATTCTCCGTGCGGAACCGATCCAGCTCCTCGTGCATCTGCACCAGCCATTGCTCGAAACCCTCGCTGGTGCGCTGGTTCAGCGCAGGAAAACTCCCCACAATACCCTTCTTGCAGCAGGCCAGCGCCAGCTCCGGGCCGGAAATGAGAAACATCGGGGCAGCCACAAGAGGCAGGGACAGCGAATCGGCAAGCGAGGAGGGTAATGGCATGGCATTTCCTTAGTTTTTATCGGAACTTTTGTACGATATAAAGGATCTTAGCGTGCCTCGGCCTCCGTGCAAACGTCGGAAGGCCCAATGGATCGGAACACTCAAACACCAGAAGGGAGCCCTGACATGGGTGAAGCGAAACGTCGCAAGCAAACCGGAGCACCGTCCCCCCGCAAGTCCGGCAATCGGGGCATGATCATCGGCATCGCCGCGGTTGTTGCCATCGCCGTCATCATCGGCCTGTATTTCCTGACTTCGGCGCCGGAGCCCACCTCCGACACCTTGCCCGTAGCCGCGCCGGACGCCGAACCCTTCCCGTCACAGCTTGACCAGTACGGCGTCTCGATCGGTGATGAAAACGCCCCCGTGGTGGTCCGGGAATTCGCCGACTACCAGTGCCCCGCCTGCGGCCGCTTTTCCGAAGCAACCCAGCGCCTGAAGCAGGAATACGTTGAAAGTGGCAAGGTCCGCTTCGTCTACTTCGACCTGCCCCTGCAACAACACCAGAACGCCATGCCCGCAGCCCTGGCGGCCCGCTGCGCCGGCGATCAGGATGCTTATTGGCAAATGCACGAACAGCTCTACGGCAGCCAGACCGAATGGAGCGGCTCCAACGATCCCGTCGCCACCTTCAGCCGCTACGCCGGTGACCTCGGTCTGAACGAGCGCCGCTTCCGGAACTGCATGGAATCCGAACTGCACCGCGAGGATGTGGAACAGAGCCGTCAGGCAGCTACCCAGTTGCGGGTGATGGGCACTCCGACCGTTTACGTGGACAACATCCAGCTGACGCGTCCCGGCTGGGGGCAGCTCTCGGCAGTAGTAGAGCGTGAACTGAGTCAGCAGGCTGACTAACTAGTGAGCCATTGGGCGCTGGGGGCCTGCCAAAATCGTGCGGAGCCATGGATGGCGGAGCCGAGCGTACAGGGACGTATCCACAGCGTATTTTGGCAGGCCCCCAGCGCGCAATGGCGGGGCGGCAACTCAGTTCTGCGGCCACCCCTGACTTGCGAAGTACTCTCAGTTGGTTAAACTTTGCGCCCTCGCGAAACCCGCGATTGATCCAAACCCATGCTCCGGATTTACGATCCGGCCCGCAGGAGAAAACCATGAGCAATGAAGTAGTGGTCTGCGCACTCTACAAGTTCGCAGTCCTGAACGATTACAAAGACCTACGCCAGCCCCTGCTGAACCTGATGCTGGACAAAGACGTCCACGGCACCCTGCTGCTGGCCCGCGAAGGCATCAACGGCACCATCGCCGGCAGCCGCGAAGGCATCGACGCCGTCAAAGCCTGGATCGCCAGCGACGAACGCTTCGACGGCATCGACTACAAAGAATCCTTTGTGGACATCCAGCCGTTCAAACGCACCAAAGTGAAGCTCAAGAAAGAGATCGTCACCATGGGCGTGGAAGGTATCGATCCCAAGCGCGTGGTCGGCACCTACGTCGACCCGAAAGAGTGGAACGACCTGATCTCCGATCCCGAAGTGCTGTTGATCGATACCCGCAACCAGTACGAAGTGGAGATCGGCACCTTCAAGAATGCGGTTAATCCGTCCACCGACACCTTCCGCGAGTTCCCGGAATATGTGAAGGAAAACCTCGATCCGTCAAAGCATAAGAAGGTCGCCATGTTCTGCACCGGCGGCATCCGCTGCGAGAAATCCACCGCGTACCTGAAGGAACAGGGCTTCGATGAGGTTTATCACCTCAAGGGTGGCATCCTGAAGTACCTGGAAGAGGTACCCGAAGAACAGAGTCTGTGGCACGGGGAATGCTTTGTCTTTGATGACCGGGTCACGGTGAACCACCGGCTTGAGCGCGGCGATTATGACCAGTGCCACGCCTGCCGTCGCCCGATCACCGAGGAAGACAAGCAGCGCCCCGAATACGAGCAGGGCGTCAGCTGTCATCAGTGCATCGACTCGCTGACCGAAGAGCAGAAGGCCCGGTTCAAGGAGCGCGAGCGCCAGATGCGTCTGGCCGAGGAGCGTGGCGAGGTGCACGTTGGCGGCGAAGCGGCCCGCATCATCGCCGAGCGCAAGGCCCGCAAGAAAGCAGAACGCGAAGCTCAGGCGCGGAAAAGTCTGGAAGGAGAAAAGGCTCGTAAAGCCACGAGCGCCTGATCATCAACCAACAGGAGGTTTCATGGGTTTCAGATACGCAGTCGCAGTAACGATCACGGCACTGGCGCCGTTCGTGCAGGCACAGGATGCCTCGGACTGGGAAGGCGAGGCCGAACTGGGCGTGCTGGTGACTTCGGGCAATACCGAGGAAGCCAACGTCAACGGCCGGTTGGCCCTGACCCATGAAATCGAGAAATGGCGCAACAACGGCGAACTCAGCTCAAAGTACTCTGAAGCCGAGGGTGAAACCACAACCGAGGAGTACAAGGCAACGGCCCAGACCGACTACAAGTTCGCCGAACGTCAGTTCTGGTTCTTGCGGGGTTCCTATGAGGACGACCGCTTCTCCGGATACGACTTCGAGTCCACCGCCACCACCGGTTACGGCCACCGGGTCTGGGAATCCGGGGAGCGCTCTTTCCTGGACCTCTCCGCCGGTGCCGGTTATCGGTATAACCGGCTGAACGAGCCCAACGAGGACGGCGAGAATGCAGAGGAAGAGGCCATCGCCCGCCTGGCGGGGCATTTTGATTATGCGCTGTCCGAGAACTCGCTGTTCCGCCAGAAGCTGAGCACCGAGATTGGCCTGGATGATAACAACACCGTCAGTGAATCGGAGACCTCGTTGCAGTCGACAGTGGTGGGGAATCTGTCGATGAAGGTGGCGTTCCGGGTGAAGCATGTGTCGGATCCGCCGGAGGGGGCGGAAAGGACGGACACGGAGACGTCGCTGTCGTTGTTGTATGGGTTTTGACGGGAGCCTCCGGGGTCAGAAGAAAGCCTTCTTCTGACCCCTTTTTCATCACAGTGGGTCATTTCAGATGAAGTTGGGGTCAGATGAAAGCGTTCATCAGACCCCTGAGCTATCTCCAGCCTTCAGACGTTATTCCGCAGCCCCAGCTCATCCGGATACGGGGTCAGGTATTTCTGCACGTGCAGGTAGTCCACCGGCTCCCGGCGCTGGGCCATGCGGAGCAGGGTCATGGGTACCACGAGGGGCACTTCGCCGCGCTGGTAGGCTTCCATCTGTTCCAGCAGCACTTTCTTGTCCTCGGCGTGCATGGAGTCCTTGAGGTAGCCCAGCAGGTGCATCATGGCGTTCATGTGGGAGCCGCGGCTGACTTTCTGGCTCATGGCTTCCATGAACAGGTGGATGTACTTGTCCGCGATGTTTTCCAGGGGCTCCGATTTCAGATCGCTCAGCAGCGGGCCGAGCTGGCGGTAGATTCGTTCCGAGTGGGCCAGCAGCTGGAACTTGTGGCGGGTGTGGAATTCGATCAGGGCCTGGGGCGTCAGCTTGTCGCCGGCGACGTTCTGCATCCAGTCGTCGTAGGCGAAGACCCGTTCGATGAAGTTCTCCCGCAGCATGTCGTCGTTCAGGCGGCCTTCTTCCTCCACCGGCATCAGCGGATAGGCTTTCATCAGGGCCTCGGCGAACAGGCCCCGGCCGTCCCGGCGGATCACCCGGCCTTCCTCGTTGTGAACCTTGATGCGCTCCATGCCGCAGCTTGGCGACTTGGCCATCAGGATATAGCCCCTGAGGTCAGAAAGGGTGGGCATGATGCGCTCGATAAAGGCGTTCATTTCGTCGGTGTGATCGGCGGTGCCTTTGGTGTCGATCAGGCGGATGCCATCGGAGTATTCCCGCAAATGGATGGCCGGGCGGGGGACGCCCAGGCCGGCTTCGAGTTCGGGGCAGATGGACCGGAATTCGAAATGTTTGGACAGTACCTGGGTACAGTACCGGGAGTGTTTGTGGCCGCCGTCATGGCGGACTTCTTTGCCGAGCAGGCAGGTGCTGATTCCGACGGGGATGCCGCTCACGTGTTGTCTCCGGTTGTTAAAACGTCACTTGTAATACGTGATTTCAGTCTAGCTCGATCATCGTGCTCTCGAAACTCCTCAACTTCGGGGGAAGCCACTCTAGGGCGCAAGGCCTACCAGAATACGATGTGAATACGTCCCTGTACGCTCGGCTCCGCCCCTCACTGCTAAATGCTCCTGCGTCGCAGTGAGGGTCCCGGGCAGGCCGTCCATGGCCTGCCCGTGAAGCGCTTTCGCGCTCCACCCATGGCTCCGCACGATTCTGGAAACCTTGCCCCGCTAGGCCTTCCCAGACCTTGGGAGTCCGCTGATCGGGTGCTGATGGCGCTTTTTGTCTACGAGCGCGAGGGTACTCGCATAGATGTTTCGGACGTCCTTGGCGAATTGCTCCACCGAGAAATCGGCCGCGAACTCCAGAGCGTTGTTTGAAAGCGTCCCGCGTAGGTCATCGTCTTCCAAAAGCTCCTTCACCTTCTCAACCCACTGGTCCTGCTTTTCCGGTGTCTTGAAGCCGTTGAATCCGTGCCGAACCACATCGTCGATCCCGCTGGAGCGGACGGCGACCACCGGAAG
>JAAZVL010000267.1 GCA_018623515.1 Marinobacter sp. | reverse complement strand
AGGGGTCTGAAGAACTTGTTCTTCTGACCCCAAGCTGGAAATCAACATGGGGTCAGATGAAGGCTTTCATCAGACCCCTGAGTTATTCTGACCCCGAGTTGGACATCAAGATGGGGTCAGATGAAAGTCTTCATCAGACCCCTGAGTTATTCCGACCCCTGAGTTACTTCTGACCCCACCTTGGCGCCCCTACTCCGCCTTCTGCGGCCACCGGCTGGTCACCCGCTCGTAGTAATGGGAGCCACATGCCTCACACGGTTCCAGATGGCTGGTCGCCGTCAGGCACCGCATGTGGTTGCAGTTCAGGCAGCGGAACATGCCGGCGGTGGCGACTTCCCCGGAGATGTAGTGGCCGGCGTCGTCGTTCTCCAGCTTCTGGTTCAGCTCGAGGGTTTCGACCCGGGTCTGGTCCGCCACCGACAGCAGATTGTCTGCCAGTTGGTGCTCCAGCAGGGAGATGTCCAGCTGCAACCACTCCTTCAGCCCTTCGCCGGTCTCGTCCACGAAGTGCATCAGGTGTCTAAGATCCCGCTCCAGGTAGGCGCCAAGCAGGTCAGCCTCTTCCCGGGTCATTTCTTCCAGCTCGTACTCGAATTCGACGGCTTTCTGGATTTCCTCCTCCAGGGTTTCCAGGGACGTTTCCTGGAGTTCCTTCATGCGGGTCTGCACCCGCTCGAGCATCCGGTCATAGGCCTCGAGGGCCTTGCCTGATAGGTGGTTCCGTTCTGGTTCTGTCATGTTGGCTCCTTTTGCCAGCGCCCTATCCCATACCCACAAGTCTGGCACAGGAAAGAAAAATTGGCAGACTACCTGTTAAGCCCTGTGTGCGTTAGAATATGCGGCCCCTTCGAACCTCTATCTGAACACAGGGTAATTTTGGTAATGGCAGGAATGGACGAGCACTACAACCCAAGTGAAGTAGAACAGACCGCCCGCGAATTCTGGGAGAAGAACGAAACCTTCAAGGTGAAGGAAGAGCCGGGCAAGCCCAAGTACTACTGCCTCTCCATGTTCCCCTACCCCAGCGGCAAGCTGCACATGGGCCACGTCCGCAACTACACCATTGGTGACGTGATCTCCCGCTACCAGCGCATGCAGGGCAAGAACGTGATGCAGCCCATGGGCTGGGACGCCTTCGGTCTGCCCGCCGAGAATGCCGCCATTGCCAACAAGACCGCTCCGGCCAAGTGGACCCGCTCCAATATTGACTACATGAAGAAGCAGCTCAAGCAGCTGGGCTTCGGGTATGACTGGAGCCGGGAGCTGGCCACCTGTGATCCGGATTACTATCGCTGGGAGCAGTGGTTCTTTGCGCGCCTGTATGAAAAGGGCCTGGTGTACAAGAAGATGTCCACCGTGAACTGGGACCCGGTCGACCAGACCGTGCTTGCGAACGAGCAGGTGGTGGACGGCCGTGGCTGGCGCTCCGGTGCGCTGGTGGAGCAGAAGAAGATTCCCCAGTGGTTCATCCGCATTACCGACTATGCCGAGGAACTGCTCAACGATCTGGAAGACATGGAAGGCTGGCCCGAGCAGGTCAAGACCATGCAGCGGAACTGGATCGGCAAGTCCGAGGGTACCGAGCTGACCTTCCCGCTGAAGGATCGGGACGAGGGCCTGACCGTGTACACCACCCGCCCGGACACCCTGATGGGAGTTAGTTACATGGCGGTTGCGGCCGAGCATCCGCTGGCGAAAGAAGCGGCAGAGCGCCACCGTGACGTGGCCGAATTCGTGGATGAGTGCCGCAACAGCAAGGTGGCCGAGGCCGAGCTGGCCACCATGGAGAAGAAGGGTATCGATACCGGCTTCAAAGCCGTTCATCCGCTGACCCAGGAAGAAATCCCGGTCTGGATCGCCAACTTCGTGCTGATGGACTACGGTACCGGTGCTCTGATGGCGGTACCCGGTCATGACGAACGGGACCACGAATTTGCCCTGAAATACCGTCTGCCGATCAAGCAGGTTATTGCTGCCCGGGATGGTCGCGAGATCGATGTCCAGGAGAAGGCCTTTACAGAGAAGGGCACTCTGGTTTCTTCCGGCAAGTACAGCGGGCTGACCAGCGAGGAAGCCTTCGACGAGATCGCGAAGTACCTGGAAGACAATGGCATCGGCAAGCGCACTGTGAACTACCGCCTGCGTGACTGGGGCGTCTCCCGTCAGCGTTACTGGGGCGCGCCGATTCCGATGATGACCCTGGAAGACGGCACCGAAATGCCGGTGCCCGATGACCGGTTGCCGGTTCGCCTGCCGGAAGACGTGGAAATGGACGGTGTCCAGTCCCCGATCAAGGCCGATCCGGAGTGGTGCAAGACCGAATACAACGGCCAGCCGGCCACCCTGGAAACCGACACCTTCGACACTTTCATGGAGTCGTCCTGGTATTACGCCCGGTTCTGCAGCCCCAACTACGACAAGGGCATGCTCGACCCGGCGGCCGCCAACTACTGGCTGCCGGTGGACCAGTACATCGGTGGTATCGAGCACGCGATTCTGCACCTGCTGTATGCCCGTTTCTTCCACAAGCTTCTGCGGGATGTGGGTCTGGTGAACAGCTCCGAGCCGTTCAAGCGTCTGCTGACCCAGGGCATGGTGCTGGCCGAGACCTATTACCGTAACGACGAGAACGGCGGCAAGACCTGGTTCAACCCGGCGGATGTGACCGTCGAGCGGGACAGCAAGGGCCAGGTGGTCCGGGCGGTTCTGGCGTCCGACGGTCAGCCGGTGGAGATCGGCGGCGTCACGAAGATGTCCAAGTCCAAGAACAATGGTATCGATCCCCAGGCCATCATTGACGAATATGGCGCCGACACGGTGCGCCTGTTCATGATGTTCGCGGCTCCGCCGGAGCAGTCCCTGGAGTGGTCCGACAGCGGCGTCGAGGGTGCCCACCGGTTCCTGAAGCGCCTGTGGCGGATGGTGAATGAGCACACCGCCGGCGGCCCGGCTCCGGATGTTGATGTGGCCGCATTGAACGATGCCCAGAAGGATCTGCGCCGCAAGACCCACGACACCATTGCCAAGGTCAGTGACGACATCAGCCGTCGCCTGACCTTCAACACCGCGATTGCGGCCGTGATGGAGCTGCTGAACGAAGTCGGCAAGCTGGGTGATGACGAGCCCCAGAGCCGCGCGGTTCGCCAGGAAGCCCTGGACACCGCGGTTCTGGTACTCTCTCCGATCGTTCCGCACATCTGCCACCAGCTCTGGTTCAGCCTGGGTCACGAGGAGCCGGTGGTCGAGGCGTCCTGGCCGGAAGCGGACGAGAAGGCCATGGTGCGCAGCCAGATCCAGGTGGTGCTTCAGGTCAACGGCAAGGTCCGGGCAAAGGAAGACGTGCCGGCGGATATCACCAAGGCGGATCTGGAAAAGCTGGCCCTGGAGAACGAGAACGT
>JAAZVL010000011.1 GCA_018623515.1 Marinobacter sp. | reverse complement strand
TTCCCTGCTGCAGGAGACCCTCGACAAGATCGAGGCCCAGTCCCATCGGGCCAGCGAGATCATCCGCCGGATCCGCCGGTTCATGAAAAAGCCGGCGACCGGCAAGGAAGTGCTGTCCGTGCCCGTGTTGCTGGAAGATACCCGCCAGTTTGCAGAAGTGGACATGCGCAACAATGAAGGTGGCATCGAAGTCACTGTTGACGAAAGCCTGCCAGAAGTCCTGGCTGACCCGATCCAGGTCCAGCAGGTGGCTCTGAACCTGATTCGTAACGCCCTCGAGGCGACCCGTTCGGCGGATTCCTCGGTGCCGGTGGAAGTGACGGCACGTCTGGCCGGAAACAGCTGTGTCCGGGTCGAGGTCCGGGACCATGGTGTCGGTTTGCCGGAAGACGCCGAAGACAAGCTTTTTCATCCGTTCTACACCACCAAGGACGAGGGTATGGGAATCGGGCTGGCGACCTGTCGCTCGCTGATCCAGGCCCAGGGTGGTGAAATCGGTTTCGAGCGCCCCGACGATGGCGGCGCCCGGTTCTTCTTCACCTTGCCGGTGGCCGGTGCCGAAGGAGAGCCCTGCAAGGCGTCAAAAAGCGCCCACGAACACTAAAGCCAATCGATGCGCCCGCTCAGGTGCGGCGCATCCCCCTTACTGTTCAGTAACTGGTAATCCCAGCCTTTTTCCCCCGCTTGCCAGTTCAGTTGGGCCGTGCCCGGCAGGAACAGGGGCTTCTTGAACTGGCAGCTGACCCTCAGTGCGCCGTTCTTCCATCCTTCCTGCTGCTCCAGAAGAGCCAGTGCCCGGGCTTTGCTCCACATCCCGTGGGCAATGGCGCGAGGAAATCCGAATGCCTTCGCGCTCAGGGCATGCATGTGGATGGGGTTGCGGTCCCCGGAAACCGAGCCGTATTGCCTTCCGATGGATTCCGGGGCCTCGATGCTCAGGGTGTTCGGGTATCGCTCCAGTGCCGGAGGCTCTGTTTTCCGCGCCGGTTTGTCGTGCGGTCGAGCCTGGCGAAACAGGTTGGTGCTGGTCTCCTCCCAGGCCAGTGCACCGGCCGAGCGGACCTCGGTGATCAGGTCGAATTCTATGCCCCGGTCAGTGCGCTGCTGGTTGCCCAGGTGAACCGTCAGGTCCAGGGCTTCTCCCTCACCGATGGGGCGGTGTTGTGTGATGGTGTTGCGCAGATGCACCAGGCCCAGCAGGGGCAGGGGGAAGTCGGGCTCGGTGAGCAGTTTCAGGTGCAGCGGAAACGCCAGGATGTGTGGCCAGGTGATGGGGGTATGGGTATGCTGGCTGAATCCGCAGATCTTCTTGTACTCCTGCAGCTGGCGGGTCACCGTGGATGCCCCCAGAAGATGCGCCTCAAGTGCCGGAATTTCAGGGCTGCTCTCGGCGCCGGTCTTTTTCGGAAATACAGCCCTGGCGAACAGGGGTAACAGGGGAGGCGGGGTGTGATGATAAATCAATGGGTTTGGCATGGTGCAGGTCTCCTTGTGGCCTGATATGCTCTTATATAAGACGATGGTCGTAGAGTCTGGCAAACCCGGCCAGAACAGGCATTGACTTGGCGAGCCCGGCCGGTTGTCCAGCCGGTCAAGGTAGTACCCATAAAAAATAAAAGCGGGATCATATGCAGGAACTTCGTGACGCGGGAGTGATGTTACGCCTGATCTACGAGGCAATGAAGAAAAAGGGTATCGACACCGATGCCATCTTCAGTCGTTTGGGCGTAGATGAAAGTTACGTATATACCGATCAGCTGCGGACGCCACACAGTGCACAGCTGTACTTCTGGCAGGCCGTGGAGGACGTGTCCGGCGATCCGGATATCGGATTGCATCTCGGGCCGCTGCTGCCGGCCTACAAGGGGCAGGTGCTCGAGTACCTGTTCCTCAGCAGCCCCACCTTTGGTGAGGGCCTGCGCCGCGCCCAGAACTATCAGCGTCTGCTGAGCGATGCGGCCAATACCGATTTCTTCATCGAGGGTGATGACGCCTGCATGGTGCTCGACGCCGCATCCGACCCGGTTCGCCGTCTGAAGCACTTCAACGAGTGCTTTGTCCAGGGTCTGATTACTTTCTTCCGCTCTGTCACCGATGACAATTTCTACCCCTCGCGCATTGAGTTCGAGCATGAGCGGGAAGAAGGCCAGGAGCACGCCCGGGAAGTTCTGGGCTGTGATGTGGTCTTCGGGGCCCCTGAGAACCGGCTGTACTTTCCGGCGAAGCTGCTGGCCCACGCCTCCCCCCATGCCGAGCCGGAATTGCTGGACCTCCATGAGCGTTTTGCCAGTGAGCAGGTTGCGCGCCTGGAGAAGAAGGATATCGTCGGGCAGGTGGAGCGGATTGTCGCCGAGTTGCTGGACAGTGGCGAAGTGACCCTCGATGCGGTGGCCGAGCGTCTCGGTATCAAGCCCCGGACCCTCCGGACCCGGCTGACGGAAGCCGAAACCAGTTTCAATCAGGTGCTGGCGGATTTCCGCTATCGTCTGGCCCGTCAGTTGCTGGCCACCACGGACGAATCCATCGACGAGATCGTCTACCTGACCGGTTTCTCCGAGCCCAGCACCTTCTACCGGGCATTCAAGCGCTGGTCGGGTATGACTCCGATCGAGTACCGGAAGACATCCCAGGGCAAAGATGCCCTGGTCGATGCCATGTAAGGAAACTTTTTAGGACTTTTTTCAGGAAAAGCGTTGACATGGTCGGGGGCGTCTTTATAATGCGCCCTCGTTGTCACCGAGCAGTCACACAGAGGACTGCAGGCCTTACGAGGTATCCGGTGATAACCCGCGCGGAGCGGTAGTTCAGTTGGTTAGAATACCGGCCTGTCACGCCGGGGGTCGCGGGTTCGAGTCCCGTCCGCTCCGCCATTTTTCCCCTCTATGTTTTGTCCTGATCCATTCCGGATTCTGAAATACTCCTGTCACATGAACTGTTTACCTTGGCGATTAAAGTTCGCACGAGGGTAACGTCATGTCTGAATATGAAGAAGAGCTGCTGGAAACCCGGTTGGATGAATTCGAGGATGATGGCGAGTTCATCGACGACGCAACCGAGCTTTAATCCCGTTTCCGCTCAATCCCCTGTTTTTCTGTTCATCTGCAGTTGCCGGCGATGTTCGCCGGGGCTGACCCCGAACCAGCGTTGGTAGGCTTTGTGAAAAGCCGGCGGGTTGGCAAACCCCAGAAGCCAGGCAATCTCCGACAGGGAGCTGTTGGTTTCCTTCAGGTAGTCCAGTGCCAGCTGTTGGCGAGTCTGGTCCAATAGCAGCCGGAAGTTCGTGCCTTCTGTTGCCAGTTGTCGTTGCAGCGTCCAGGGCGAGGTGCCAAGCCGGGCGGCAACGGTTTCCAGCCCGGGTGTTTCCCCGCGGAACAGGGGTGTCATCAAATGCCGCACCCGGTCCGAAATGCTCCATCCCCGTTTGATCCTCTCCAGTTCACGTTCGCACAGCGTGCAGAGCTGGTCGTGCATGGCCGGGTGTTCCTGGCTGCTTCGCTGATGCCAGGCGCTGTTCTTGAGCGTCAGGCTGTTGGCTGCGGCGCCAAACTCCACCGGGCCACGGAACCAGCTTCCACACAGATCGTCCAGGCCGATGGATGGATACTCGATACGCACTTTCTCGAGCACGTCATAACGACCGGTCAGGGTGCGAGCCAGCTGGGTCCAGGCTGCCAGCACCGAGTCCACGACGAAGTAATTGAACCGGTTGTAGGGGCGGATCGAATAGAAGTTGACTTCCCGCTTGTCAGGGTTGATGTCTGGATGGCCGCGGCTGTTCTGGCTGGTCAGCCGGGAATATCGCACCAGCGTCATCAGTGCCTGCCCGATGGTCGGTGCGGTTTCTGCTGCGAGGCCTGCCAGGCCGGCGTCGATCGGGCGTGACAGGGCCCCCATCCGCAGTCCCAATGCCCGGTTGCCGGTCAGCCTGATGGCTGCCTCTCCCATCCGCATGAAGCGGGGAATGCTGATTCGGGCTTCCGGGGAGGTCAGGGCAGTCTCATCCAGATTGAATTGCCGCGCCAGTTCCCGGTCGTCTGCCCCTTCCTCGGCGGCGGCACGTAACAGCACCGAAACGTACAGCAGGCTGATGTCGCCGAGGGCGTTGCGGTTTTCGGGCCTTGGAGGTGTTGTCACGGGGGTATACCTGATCGGGTGTTATCTGAGGATAACATAAAGTTGTGTGAGGATATTGAGGGCCGGCAGCCGGACCGCTACTTTGTGGCGTATAACGAAAGACGGCCACGATGATGGCTGCCAAACCGAGGAGACCAATATGACCGCAACACCGGGCACACAGAAATATCCGCACCTTCTGGAACCGCTGGATCTGGGCTTTACCCGCCTGCGTAACCGCACCCTTATGGGCTCCATGCATACTGGCCTGGAGGAAGCGAAGAACGGCTTTGACCGTCTGGCAGCGTTCTATGCCGATCGCGCCCGGGGCGGTGTTGGCCTGATTGTCACCGGTGGCATTGGTCCGAACGAGGAGGGCGCGGTTTTCCAGCATGCGGCCAAGATGAGTAACGAGGAAGAGTCTGACCGGCACAAGGTGATTACCCAGGCGGTGCACGAGGCTGACGGCAAGATCTGCATGCAGATTCTTCACGCCGGCCGTTATGCCTATTCGCCCGCATTGGTCGCACCGTCTCCGATCCAGGCACCGATCAACCCCTTCAAGCCGAAAGAGCTGGATGAGGAAGGCATCGAGAAGCAGATCAACGACTATGTCAATTGCGCGGCGCTGGCCCAGCGCGCCGGCTATGATGGCGTCGAGATCATGGGTTCCGAGGGGTACTTCATTAACCAGTTCATCGTCACCCACACCAACCAGCGCACGGATCGCTGGGGCGGGAGTTACGAGAACCGGATCCGTCTGCCGATCGAGATTGTCCGCAGGGTCCGGGAGCAGGTTGGTGAAAACTTCATCATCATCTACCGCCTGTCCATGCTGGATCTGATCGAGGATGGCAGCACCTGGGAGGAAGTCGTCCATCTGGCCAAAGAGATCGAGAAGGCGGGCGCTACCATTATCAATACCGGCATCGGCTGGCACGAGGCCCGCGTGCCCACGATCGCCACCTCGGTTCCCCGTGGCGCCTTTACCAAGGTGACGGCCCGCCTGAAGGGTGAGGTGAGCATTCCGCTGGTGACCACCAACCGGATCAACATGCCCGATGTGGCCGAGAAGGTCCTGGCCGAAGGAGATGCCGACATGGTGTCCATGGCCCGCCCGTTCCTGGCGGATGCGGACCTGGTACTGAAGGCGGCCGAAGACCGTGCCGACGAGATCAACACCTGCATTGGCTGCAACCAGGCGTGCCTGGACCATACCTTCAGCGGCAAGCTGACCTCCTGCCTGGTCAATCCCCGCGCCTGCCACGAAACCGAGCTGAACTACGTGAAGACGGCCAATCCGAAATCCATCGCGGTGGTGGGCGCCGGCCCGGCCGGTCTGGCCTTTGCGACCGTGGCCGCGGAGCGTGGCCACAAGGTCACCTTGTTTGATGCCGGCAGTGAAGTGGGTGGCCAGTTCAATGTTGCCAAGAAAATCCCCGGCAAGGAGGAGTTCCATGAAACCCTTCGATACTTCCGGGTGATGCTCGACAAACATGGCGTGGATGTGCGCCTCAATACCCGCGTCAGCGCCGACGATCTGAAGGCCGGCGGCTTCGATGAAGTGGTCCTCGCTACCGGTGTGGAGCCGCGGACTCCCGAGATCGAGGGTATCGACCATCCGAAGGTCATCGGTTACCTGGATGCCTTGCTGGAACGCAAGCCGGTTGGCCGCAAGGTGGCTGTCATTGGTGCCGGCGGCATCGGTTTTGACGTCTCCGAGTTCATCGTGCATCAGGGCGCTTCCGCGTCCCTGGACACCGGTGAGTTCATGAAGGAGTGGGGCGTTGACCTGAGTGTCGAGCACCGGGGCGGCATTCAGGGAGTGACTCCGGAAGTGCCGGAGCCGGCGCGTGAGGTTTACCTGCTTCAGCGTAAGGCATCCAAGGTGGGCAAGAACCTGGGCAAGACCACGGGCTGGATTCACCGGACCTCCCTTAAGAACCGTCACGTACAGATGGTTCCGGGGGTCTCCTACCGCAAGATTGATGACGAAGGCCTGCACATCACCGTGACCCCGAAAGGCGCCGAGAAAGGTGAGGACAAGGTGCTGCCGGTGGATACCATCATCGTCTGTGCCGGCCAGGAACCGCTGCGGGAACTCCAGGCCGGTGTCGAAGCCGCCGGTCTCCCGGTTCACCTCATTGGCGGTTCCGATGTGGCGGCCGAGCTTGATGCCAAGCGGGCCATCGATCAGGGCAGCCGGCTGGCCGCAGAAATCTGATCACAAAACGTTGCAGTTTTTATCTGTCCATCGAAATTTGTCTGACTAGACTATTGGAAAGCCTACGGTTATCCGTAGGCTTTCTGGTATTGGTGCATGTCGCTGGACGAATTTTCCGATGGAACGCTCCGGGGAAGCGCAGCGTGTAAGTGTCCAATTTCTGAATCCTGGAGATGGAATGATGGTTTCTGCCGATCAGGCAACCGATGGCTACTCAGCCGTGTTTTTTATGGAGGAGGGTCGTATAGCCCGTCAGATGCGCGCTTCCGAGTTTGGCGCTTTCCTCGACGGTTATGTTGGTTTGTCTGACCTGGCGGAAACGGACGTCAAGGCTGTCCTGATCGAGCTGGGAGGGGACCTGCTGGTTCGCTCCCTGGTGTTCTTCCGTATCTGGTTTGACGATGAGGGGCGTGCCGACACCAGCTGGAACGTTCCCATTGATGCGCTGGCGAAGGACGGTGCCAAGGGCCCGGATATGGGGGCGGGGCCAATCCGCCTGGTGTGCCGTAGCCAGTGCCCGGATCCGAAGTTCGCCAAGGAACTCTGGGATCCGGATATGACGCCAGGTAATAACCATTTCCAGGCCATCCGCAAGGCGGTGGAAAGCAACACCCTGAGATTCCAGAAGGTCGAGCCCGTCGAGGAGGAGATCCCTGTCCTGAATGCCAGGGAAGAGCCGGCCCGGGACAAGGAAGACGAGGCTCAGGCCCAGGCAGACCGGGCCCGCCTGGCGCAGCTGATCCGGGAGCAGCGGTTACGGATCAAGACCCTGCAGAGTGTGCACCGGGACTCCCTGGCGGACCTTCAGCGGGAACACCGCAATGAGATGCAGTCCCTGCGCAGTGAAATGGCGGATCTGGAACAGAAATACGAGCGCCAGCGACTGACCAGTGAGCAGCTGAAGAAACGGCTCTCCGAGCGTAACGAACAGTATCTCTCCATGCAGGAGCAGATCGGTAGCGCTGACGAGGACAAAAGACGGGATGACGCCAACGCCGGCGCCGAACTGGTTCTGCTTCGGGAGCAGCTTGAGCGCAAACAGCGGGAGCTGGAAATGCGCGACGAGAAAATCGTGTCTCTCGAGGAGGAGAATCACGAGTTGCGGCATCGGGAGCCGCCAGAGAACTCCATCCTGGATCATCTGAGCAAGCAATCGGTCTTTCTTGTGGCCTACCATGCCGGCGTGGGGCACGTGACCCTGCCTTACGAGGACATCGAAACCTACTTCACCAACCCGGTGGCTTATGCGGCCGAGCGATGTGGCATGAACGAGCCGGCTTATCGGGAGTGGCTCGAGCATTACGAGAACCCGGTATGCTGTCACAAGGACGGGGATGGCAACCAGTGTGCCGAACCCATCATGCGAGTCAGCCAGCCGGCGGAATTCCGCCCGGGTGTGGATGATCGCTGTGAACAGCACCAGACCTGATCCGGGGATCTTTTTTCAGAATCCCGCTGACTTTCGTTACACTGTACGCCATCGTTGCAGGGTAGCGGAGGTTCCGCCCCCTGCCGCATCCCGGGATCACAGGACATTTCATGGATCAGTTCAGGAATATCGGCGTAATCGGACGGATGGGCAGCGTCAAGGTGGTGGAGACGCTGAGGCAACTCAAGCAGTACCTGCTTGCCCAGAACTACCAGGTCATTCTGGAAGAAGACACCGCGGGAATGATTCCCGGTCATGGCCTGCAGGTGGCCAGCAAGAAGCTGTTGGGCGAAATCTGTGACCTGGTGATCGTCGTCGGCGGTGACGGCAGTCTGCTGGGTGCTGCCCGGGAGCTGGCAAAATCGAAAATCCCCCTGCTCGGGGTGAACCGGGGGCGGCTCGGATTTCTCACCGACATCTCTCCTTCGGATCTGGAAGAGCGCCTTGGCAAGGTCCTGGAAGGCGAGTACATCGAGGAAACCCGCTTCCTGCTCGATGGCAATGTCGAGCGTAACGGTCAGCCGCTCGGTTTCGGCAGTGCCCTGAACGACGTGGTGCTGCATCCGGGCAAATCCACCCGGATGATCGGCTTTGACCTGTTTATCGACGGTCACTTCGTCTACAGCCAGCGCTCCGACGGTCTGATTGTTTCCACCC
Organism: Marinobacter sp.; assembly: GCA_018623515.1. Classification (GTDB taxonomy): domain Bacteria; phylum Pseudomonadota; class Gammaproteobacteria; order Pseudomonadales; family Oleiphilaceae; genus Marinobacter. The sequence goes on along the minus strand of JAAZVL010000011.1, from coordinate 29,654 downwards.
CCACCGGTTCCACCGCTTATTCCCTGTCTGCCGGCGGGCCGATCATGCATCCGAAGCTCGATGCCATCGTGCTGGTACCCATGTTTCCCCATACCCTGAGCAGTCGCCCGATCGTGGTGGACGGCAAGAGCGAGATCAAGCTGGTCATCGGGGAAACCAACGAGACTTATCCGCAGGTCAGCTTTGATGGTCAGATGAACATCTCCTGTGCGCCCGGGGATATCATCCGGATCACCAAGAAGCCGTTCAAGATTCGTCTGATCCACCCGACGGATCATAACTTCTATGCCACCTGCCGTGACAAACTTGGCTGGGCAAGTGAAATCGCAGCGAGCTGATCATGGCTGGTAAGAATTCCTCCGCAAATCGCGGTTTCGACATCATCGGCGACATCCACGGTTGCGCCCATACCCTGGAAAAGCTCCTGGACCGGATGGGCTACCGCAAGGTCAACGGGGTCTATGAGCATCCCCGTCGACAGGCCATTTTCATTGGCGACATCATCGACCGGGGCCCGCGCATCCGGGAGGCCCTGCATCTGGTGCGGGATATGGTGGAGCACGGCTCGGCGCGAATTGTCATGGGCAATCACGAGTACAACGCCCTGGGCTACTGTACCCGTGCCCGTCCGGGCAGCGGCAAGACCTGGTTGCGGGAGCACAACCCGCGCCACGATCGGCTGATCAAGGAAACCCTTGAGCAGTTCGATGCCCATCCCTACGAATGGAACGAGTTTCTTGAGTGGTTCTACACCATCCCCCTGTTCATCGAGGAAGAGGACTTCCGGGTAGTGCACGCCTGCTGGGACGGTGACCTGATCGAGAAATTCAAACAGATACAGGGTGGCGCCTGCATCGATGAGGATTTCCTCCACGCCTCGGCGGCCATCGAATCTTTCGCCGGACAGGTGATGGATACGCTTTTGCGGGGTACCGATCTGCGTCTGCCGGAAGGCACGTCCATCACCGGCAGGGACGGGTATGTGCGGGAGTTCTTCCGGACCAAATTCTGGGCCGATCAGCCCCACACCTATGCCGATGTGGTGTTCCAGCCCGACCCCCTGCCGCCGGAAGTGGCCAGGCACGTTCTGACCGAGGACGAGCGTAAGCAGCTCATCAGTTATCCCCTGGATGCACCTCCGGTCTTCGTCGGGCATTACTGGATGGAAGGCCGGCCGGCACCGCTGAAACCCAATGTGGCCTGCATTGACTTCAGTGCGGTCAAGTACGGCAAGTTGGTGGCCTACCGGTTTGACGGCGAGCGGGCACTTTCCCGGGACAAGTTTGTCTGGGTAGATGTGGAGCGGCCGGAAGCTCCGGAGTATCCCACCAGCGAAGACAGTGTTGCTCGCTAGTGGTTTGTTCGAGGGTGGGCCAATACCCCTGATCGTGAGGTGAGAATTGTATCGGGTAAAGCAGTTGGATACCTCGGTGAACCTTGCCGAATTCAGCCAATGGCTGAGGGATCAGGGCGTGGGACACCGGATAACGGAAGAAGGCGGTCAGCAGGTGCTCTGGCTGGAGCATGACGAGCACATCGAGCCGGTTCTGGCCGCGCTCGAGCGCTATCTTGCCGAACCCGGGCTCAGGGAGGCGGTGGCAACCCGGAATCGTTCGCCGGCCTTCGTTGGCGGTCGCTGGCAACCGGCTCCTCGTCACGCGCCCCTGGTGCTGGGCATGATCGTTTTTGCCGTGGTGATGGTCTGGCTGACGGGGATGGGCTCCAATCAGCTCTCTGCCGCGCTGATGGTGGTAGACCCCAGGAGCTTTGACTGGACCACCTTCGGCGGTCGCATCGATGCGCTGTCGGCGACGCTGGCCAGTGGGCAGGTCTGGCGTCTGATTACACCGGATTTCCTGCATTTCAGCTGGACCCACATCATTTTCAATTCGGTGATGCTCTGGTTCCTTGGCAGCCAGGTCGAGTGGTTTGACGGCAAGGGTCGGCTGGTTGTCCTGTTCCTGGTGACGAGCCTGTTGTCCAATGGGTTACAGTACCTGGTGTCCGGGCCGCTGTTTGGCGGGCTGTCCGGCGTCGTGTACGGCGTTCTTGGCTATTGCTGGCTGAGCCAGCATCGAGCGCCCAGGTTCCAGTTCCCGCCTGCGCTGGTGACCTTTGCGGTGATCTGGATGGTTCTCGGTTTTACCCCATTGCCGGAAATGCTGGGTCTGGGCAGGATGGCCAATGAGGCTCACCTGGGCGGTTTTATTGCGGGATTGCTCTGTGCGCTGGTTTTGCCCGTAAGAAAAAACTGAGTGGATAAAAAAAGCCCCGCCAAAGGGCGGGGCGTAAAAAGAGCTTTTAGCTCCTGATGAGAGAGACCAAATGATACGACCGTTGTCATTTGGTATGGTAATGATAATTATTATCGTTTGCGTCTGTCAAACGGTTTTGGCAATTTTTTGTGAAGGTTTTTCAGGAGAGCGGAATGACTTACGAAGAGCTGATCGAACGGCTGGATCCGGCAGTGTACCGGAACCTTCGACAGTCCATTGAGCTGGGCAAGTGGCCGGATGGCCGCAAGATGACAGCCGAGCAGCGCGCTATCAGCCTGGAAGCGGTGATCTACTACGAGAACAAACACAACGTACCCGAAGAAGAGCGGGTGGGTTACCTGGACCGAGGCAGCAAGGCCGGAACGGCCTGTGATCCCTCCGTCCAGCCCGCTGCCAGCAACAACCAGGATATCGATCCGGACCAGTTCGTAGAGGTCAAGTCTTGAGCGATGCCATCGATGTAACCGGCCGGTTGCGCAAGATGCCGGTCGAAGTGGGGCAGCCTGTTTCGTACACCATTGCCGTGGGCGACGCCCGGGTACCAATGAACGACCTGATTGGTCACGCCATCAGGATCGATTTTGACGGCGTTATCCGTTGCATCCATTGCGACCGCAAGACCAGGAAGAGTTTCAATCAGGGCTACTGTTATCCCTGTTTCCGCAAGCTGGCGGCGTGCGACAGCTGCATCATGAGTCCGGAAAAGTGCCACTACCACCTGGGTACCTGCCGGGAACCCGAGTGGGGCGAGACCCACTGCATGGTCGAGCATGTGGTGTACCTGGCCAACTCGTCCGGGCTCAAGGTTGGCATCACCCGTGCCTCCCAGGTGCCGACTCGCTGGATTGACCAGGGGGCGGTAGAGGCCATTCCCATGGTCCGGGTCAGAACCCGCTACATCGCCGGTCTGGTGGAGGTAGCGTGCAAGTGCCATGTCACCGACCGCACCAACTGGCGCGCCATGCTCAAGGGGGATGTGCCCGAACTGGATCTCGTGGCAGAGCGACAGAAAATGCTTGCGGCCATTGCCACCGATATTGCTGATTTGCGTGAGGTCCATGGGGAAGACGCCATTCGGGAAGTGGACGAGTCCGGGCTTGAGCTCCGTTATCCGGTCGAAATCTGGCCGTCAAAGATCAAAACCCATAATCTGGATAAGACACCGGAAGTGGAAGGGGTGCTGGAAGGCATCAAGGGCCAGTACCTGATTCTCGATACCGGCGTGATCAATATCCGCAAATTTACCGGGTATGAGGTCCGCTTCCGGGCGGATGCCAGCTGAACAGAATTCCGTGGAGAATGTAATGCGTAGCAACCAGCCACAAACCATTTACCTGAGCGAATACAAAGTACCGGCGTATCTGGTTGATCATGTGGATCTCAGGTTTGAGCTTTTCGAGGACGGAGCCCGGGTCCATAGCACGCTGTTGGTGCGGCGGAACCCCGATTCCAGCGAGGCCAATGCGCCGCTGGAGCTGGATGGCGACAGTCTCAAGCTGGAATCCGTCGCCCTGGATGGCGTAGAGTTGGCATCTGGAGATTACGAGGATAGGGGTGATCAGCTGGTCATTACCTCGGTGCCGGAGCAGTTCGAGCTCTCGGTGGTAACCTGGATCGAGCCGCAGAACAACACCCGCCTCGAAGGCCTGTACAAATCTTCCGGCATGTTCTGTACCCAGTGCGAGGCCGAGGGTTTCCGCTGCATTACCTTCTTCCCGGACCGTCCGGATGTCATGGCCCGGTTCCGGACCCGTATCGAGGCGGACAAAGCTTCGTATCCGGTGCTGCTGTCCAACGGTAATGATGTTGACCGGGGCGAGCTTGAGGGGGGCCGGCATTTTGTCACCTGGGAAGACCCGTTCCCGAAGCCTTGTTACCTCTTTGCCCTCGTCGCCGGCGACCTGCTGGAGAAGCGGGATACCTTCCGGACCTGTTCCGGCCGCGACATCGACCTGCGCATGTACGTGGAGCCACGTAATGCCCGGAAGTGCGACCACGCCATGGACTCCCTGAAACGGTCCATGCGGTGGGATGAGGAGGTCTATGGCCGGGAATACGACCTGGATATCTTCATGATCGTGGCCGTCGACGATTTCAACATGGGGGCCATGGAGAACAAAGGCCTGAACATCTTCAACTCGTCCTGCGTCCTGGCGAGCCAGGATACTGCCACGGATGCCGCCTTCCAGCGCATTGAGGCGATTGTTGCCCACGAGTACTTCCACAACTGGTCCGGCAACCGGGTCACCTGCCGTGACTGGTTCCAGCTGAGCCTGAAGGAAGGTTTCACCGTGTTCCGCGATTCCCAGTTCTCCGCCGATATGGGGTCGCCGACGGTGAAGCGCATCGAGGACGTGACCCTGCTGCGCACGGCCCAGTTTGCCGAGGATGCGGGCCCCATGGCCCACCCGGTGCGCCCGGCTTCCTACATGGAAATTTCCAATTTCTACACCCTGACCATCTATGAGAAGGGTGCCGAAGTGGTGCGCATGATCCACAACCTGCTCGGGCCTGAGATGTTCCGCAAGGGCTCCGATCTTTACTTCGAGCGTCATGACGGCCAGGCGGTCACCACCGACGATTTTGTCCGCGCCATGGAGGATGCCTCAGGCCGTGATCTGACCCAGTTCCGTCTGTGGTACGAGCAGGCGGGTACGCCCGTACTCAATGTCTCCGATGAGTTTGATGAAGAGCAGGGTCTCTACCGCCTGACCATCGAACAGGACATTCCGGATACCCCGGGCCAGAGCAACAAGAAACCACAACATATTCCATTTGCCCTGGGCTTGTTGGGCAGCCGGGGTGAGGCGCTGCCGCTCAAGCTTGAGGCGGGCGAAGAAAGCGCGCCGGCCGAGCGGGTCCTGGAGCTTACCGAAGCGACTCACACCTTCGAATTCCATGGCATCACCGAGCGCCCCGTGCCCTCCTTGCTGCGTCATTTCTCCGCGCCGGTGCGGGTGAATTATCCGTGGTCCCGGGAGCAGTTGCTGTTCCTGATGAGCCACGACCCCGACGGCTTCAACCGCTGGGATGCTGGCCAGAGGCTGGCGGTCGACGTGATCCAGTCCCTGGTGGGTGCAGCCAAGGACGTTGCCGTTGAGCCGCGACTGGTCACGTCTTATCGCCATTTGATCAGCGATTCCTCCCTCGACCAGGCATTGGTGGCGAAGATGCTGCAGCTGCCCTCCGAGGCGTACCTGATCGAGCTGGCGGACAATGCCGATGTCCCTGCCATCCACCGTGCCCGGGAACGTGTGCTGAAACACCTGGCCATTTCCCTGCGGGATGAACTGGTCGCCTGTTACCGTCGCAATCTGGAGTCCGGAGACTACGAGGTCACGCCCGAGGCGATTGCCCGCCGGAGCCTGCGTAACACGACCCTGGCCTGGCTCCTGACGATCAATGACGAGGAAGGGCGTGAGCTTGCCATGCGCCAGTTCCGTGGCGCGGATAACATGACGGACCGCATGGGTGCACTCCGGGCGCTGGTGAACTCCGATTATGGCGAAGATCGAAACCTGATGCTGGAAGAGTTTTACCAGCAGTTCCGGGAAGATCCGCAGGTAGTCGAGCAGTGGTTCTCGGTTCAGGCCTCCAGCGACCGTGCCGGTGATTTGCCCCGGATTCACGCTTTGCTGGAGCATCCGGCATTTGACTGGAAGAATCCCAACAAGGTGCGTTCGGTGGTGGGTGCGTTTGCGGGCCAGAATCTGGCGGCTTTCCATAACCCGGATGGCTCGGGATATGACTTCCTGGCCGACCAGGTGTGCCGACTGGATGACAGCAACCCCCAGATTGCCGCGCGTCTGGTCACGCCCCTGACCCGGTGGCGGAAGTTTGCGCCGGAATATCGTGAACAGATGAAAGCGGCGCTGGAACGCATTCGTGACAAGGCCGGTCTCTCGCCGGATGTCTATGAGGTGGTTCACAAGAGCCTGGCTGGCTGATCCGCCGGTGTCCGGCTGTGATTTCGGAAACGTTGTCACAGCCGGATACAAAATCGCACTTTCGGTCGATAGACAATATTGCCCGATCCGTTAATCTGGTCGAAAGTCTCAATCTCCATGAGGCTACAACAAAAAAAGCCCCTCAAGAGGCTTCCAGACGGATTGAAGGTTAGACCATGATGTATAACAAGAACGCGCTGTTGAGTGGCCTGTTGGCCCTGTCTGTCTCGGCTGTACCGGCCTACGCCGCTGTTTCCCAGAGCGAGGCTGCCCGTCTTGGCAACGAACTGACCCCCTTTGGCTCTCCCAAGGCCGGCAACGCCGCCGGAACCATCCCCGCGTGGGACGGCGGATTGACCGAACCGCCGGCCGGTTACGAGGGAAGTGGACAGCACCATATCAATCCCTTCCCGGATGACGAGGTGCTGTTTACCATCACCGCCCAGAACATGGATCAGTACAGCGAGTACCTGACCGACGGCGTCGAGGCCATGTTCGAGACCTATCCCACGACGTTCCAGATTCCGGTATACCAGAGCCGCCGTACCCATGCGGTGCCGGACTGGGTGGCCCAGAACACCCGGGATAATGCCACAAGCGCCAATATTGTGGGCGAGGGCGCTGGTATCGAAGGAGCTTATGGTGGCTATCCTTTTCCGATCCTCCATGGCAACGATGAAGAGAAGGCCTGGCAGGTTATCTGGAATCACCTGACCCGTTGGCGTGGCGTCTCCGTTACCCGCCGTTCCAGTGAGGTGGCGGTCCAGCAGAACGGTGATTACTCGCTGGTGACATCCCAGCAGGAAGCCTTCTTCAACTATTACAACCCGGAAGGCGACGAAAGCACGCTGGATAACGTCATCTTCTACTACCTGTCCTTCACCCAGTCTCCGCCCCGTCTGGCCGGTGGCGCGATCCTGATTCATGAAACCATGAACCAGATCATCAACCCCCGTAACGGTTGGGGGTATAACGCCGGTCAGCGCCGTGTGCGTCGGGCGCCGAACCTGGGATACGATTCTCCGATCGCCGCTTCGGACAACCTCCGTACTGCGGACGATACCGACATTTTCAACGGCGCCCTGGATCGCTATAACTGGACGTATCTGGGCAAGCGCGAGATTTACATTCCCTACAACAACTACCGGATTGGCCAGAAAGGACTCTCCTACGATGAGATTCTCGGCATTTCCCATATCAATCCGGACCTGACCCGCTGGGAGCTGCATCGGGTGCATGTGGTCGAAGCGACCCTGAAGGAAGGTGAGCGCCATATCTACGCCAAGCGCCGTTTCTATGTCGACGAGGACAGCTGGAACACCGTGCTGCTGGACCAGTACGACGGCCGCGGCGAGTTGTGGCGCGTTACCATGGGCCTGCCCAAGAATTATTATGAATTACCCGGTGTCTGGACGGTGCTGGACGTCTATCATGATCTTCAGGCCCGCCGCTATCACGTTCTCGGACTGGATACCGAAGAGCCGAACACCCGGGTATTTACCGACAAGGTTCCCAACAAGCGTTACTTCTCGCCGGCCTCTCTGCGCCGCAGGAGTGTTCGCTGAGGCGCGAGGATCGCAACCCCGCCCAGAAGGATTGGCAATCAACATACCGGCAGCCGGGAGGCTGCCGGTATGTTTACCGTTAGAACCGGCGTTGCCGGACAGAGACACACAGTAAAAACAACCGATAGGCAAACCGAATGGCTACAAGCTTGATGCGTAAAACCCTGGGTGCAACCTGCCTTGGGCTTTCCATGGCCTGTGCATCTCCGGCTGTATGGGCAGTGGGGGATTTGCTTGAAACACCGGCCCGTCCGACGGAACTCGCCCCACAAAGCCTGCTGAATGATGTTGCCGTTGCCGGCGACCGTATCGTAGCGGCCGGAGAGCGTGGACACATCATATACTCCGACGACGAGGGCCAGAGCTGGACTCAGGCCGAAGTACCGGTATCTGTAACTCTTACCGGTGTTGATTTTGGCACCGAGAATCATGGCTGGGCGGTGGGCCACAGCGGAGCGGTACTGCATTCGAGCGATTCCGGTGCAACCTGGGAGCTTCAGCTGGATGGCATCCGGGCAGCGGAGCTGGCCATTGCCAGTCAGGAAGAAGCCATTGCGGAAATGGAAGAGCGTGTTGAGCAGGCGCCTGAAGAAGAAAAGGAAGACCTTGAATGGGCGCTGGATGATCTGCTTTTCCGCCTGGAAAACATGCAGGCGGACCTGGACATCGGTCCGGTCAATCCGTTCCTGGATGTATGGTTCGAGAATGACAGCCACGGCTTTGTGGTCGGAGCCTACGGCATGATCTACCGCACTACAGATGGCGGAGAAAGCTGGCAGGACTGGTCACCGAAGCTGGATAACCCCCAGGGGTTTCACCTGAATGCCATTTCCCGGATTGCCGGCGGAGCCCTGGTCATCGTGGGCGAGGCGGGGCAGATCCATGTCTCCATTGACGGCGGTGAAACCTGGGAGCGTCGTGAAAGCCCCTACCCGGGGTCACTGTTCGGTGTAGTTGGCACCGGTCGCGTCAACGAGGCCCTCGCCTTCGGCCTGCGCGGCACGCTGATGTTTTCAGAGGATCTTGGTAAGTCCTGGTCAGTGGTCAATACCGGTTCCACGGCAACACTCAATGATGGTGCAGCCGAGGGTGACCGGATCATCCTGGTCGGTAATGGTGGTGCTGTGCTCACGAGTGGCAACGGAGGGGACACCTTCCGGGAATACCTCCGTGATGACCGTGAAGGAGTCATGGGTGTGGTGCCGGTTTCGGACACCAATTTGCTCCTGGTAGGCGAGGGCGGCGTCAAGCACGCCGATCCGCAAGGCAAAAACCTTCAATAACGCCCTGATGTGGCAACAACAGAACCGATAATAGAGGGGCTTTTGAATGTCCAACCCGAAGCATGACAAGGGCGAACATTATCTGACCACGCCCAAGGCTGAACCGTTCCTGGAGCGTCTGATTTTCAACAATCGGGCCATCATTCTGGTTCTGCTGACCATTTTGACCCTGTTCCTCGGCTACAACGCGGTCAAGATTCAGCCGGATGCGAGTTTCGAGCGGATGATTCCGCTGGAGCATCCTTACATCGTGAATATGCTCGAGCACAGGGACGACCTGGAAAACCTGGGTAACTTTGTGCGGATCGCCGTCGAATCCAAAGACGGCGATATCTTCTCCCCGGAGTATATGGAGACTCTGAAGCAGATCACCGACGAGGTGTTCTACCTCAATGGTGTCGATCGCTCCGGCCTGAAATCGCTGTGGACCTCCAACGTGCGCTGGGTGGAAGTGACCGAGCAGGGTTTCCAGGGCGGTACCGTCATTCCGGATGACTACGACGGCTCCCCGCAAAGCCTGGAGCAGCTGCGCCAGAACGTGCTGCGTTCCAATGAGGTCGGTCGCCTGATCTCGGACAACTTCAAATCGACCATTGTCTACGCGCCACTGTACGAGAACGATCCGGAGACCGGTGAGCCGCTGGATTACGGCACCTTCTCCCGCCAGCTGGAAGAAAAGATCCGGGAGAAATACGAGGCCCAGAATCCGAATATCGATATCCACATTGTCGGTTTCGCCAAGAAAGTAGGGGACCTGATCGAGGGTATCGGCTCCATCGCCTGGTTTGCCGGTATCACCATTGCGCTCACTACGCTGCTGCTGTTCTGGTATTCCCGCAGCGTCTCCGGAACCCTGGTGCCGGTGTTCACCTCCATCATTGCGGTGTTCTGGCAGCTGGGTACCCTGCGTTTGCTGGGGTATGGCCTGGATCCATACTCCGTGCTGGTGCCGTTCCTGGTTTTCGCTATCGGTATCAGTCATGGCGTTCAGATCGTCAACGCCATGGCAGTGGAAGCGGCCAAGGGCTTTGACGCCATCACCGCTGCCCGACTTGCGTTCCGCGCGCTTTATATTCCGGGCATGCTGGCGCTGATCTCCGATGCCTTCGGCTTCCTGACGCTGTTCTTCATCGAGATCGATGTTATCCGGGATCTGGCGGTTGCCGCCGGTATTGGTGTTGCTTTTGTGATCATCACCAACCTGGTGCTGCATGTGCTGATCATGTCCTACATCGGCATCTCCAGGGGCGGTGTGCGTCACGTTCAAAACCACAGCGAGAAGCAGGATCGCAAATGGCGTCTGCTGTCCAACTTCTCCCACCCCGGTGTGGCGCCGATCTCCCTGCTGATTGCGGTGATCGGCCTCGGTCTTGGCCTGTACTACAAGCAGGACCTGAAAGTGGGTGACCTGGACCAGGGCGCACCGGAACTGCGCAAGGACTCCCGCTACAACAAGGACAATGCCTACATCATCGACAACTACTCCACCAGCGCGGACGTTATGGTGGTGATGGTGAAAACGCCGGTAGAGCAGTGCACCCAGTACAGTGTCCTGCGCGCTATGGATTCGCTGCAATGGGAGCTGGCTAACACGCCGGGGGTTCAGTCCACAGCGTCGCTGGCGGATGTCTCCAAGGTTGTCACCAAGGCCCTGAACGAGGGCAACTGGAACTGGTATGCCATTTCCCGCAACCAGACCATTATTAACGCCTCCATTCGTAACGCGCCTTCGGGGCTGATCAATACCGACTGCAGCCTCACACCATTGCTGGTGTTCCTGGAGGACCACAAGGCCGAGACCCTGCGTACGGTGGTTGATGTCGTCGAGGAGTTTGCCCAGACCAACAGCAACGAGGAGCATACCTTCCTGCTGGCGGCCGGTAATGCGGGCGTAGAAGCGGCGACCAATGAGGTGATCTCCAAAGCCAAGGACATGATGCTGATCTTTGTCTATGGCGTGGTGAGTCTGCTGTGTTTGCTGACTTTCCGTTCCATCCGCGCGGTGCTGTGTATCGTGATCCCGCTGGGCCTGACCTCGGTCCTGTGTGAGGCGATCATGGCGGTCTCGGGAATCGGTATCAAGGTGGCGACCCTGCCGGTGATTGCATTGGGTGTGGGCATCGGTGTGGACTACGGCATCTACATCTACAGCAAGCTGGAAAAGTACCTGCTCGAAGGCAAGACCCTGCAGGATGCCTACTTCGAAACCCTGCGCTCCACCGGCAAGGCTGTGGTCTTCACCGGTGTGACCCTCGGTATCGGCGTTGTAACCTGGATCTTCTCGCCCATCAAGTTCCAGGCCGATATGGGCTTCTTGCTGTTCTTCATGTTCATCTGGAACATGATCGGCGCCATCTGGTTGCTGCCGGCACTGGCCCGCTTCCTGCTTCGTCCGGAGCGTATGCTTGAAAAGGCGCGAGCAGCGAAATAAGCTTGCCACCGACCAGCAAAAAAGCCCGCGACGCGGGCTTTTTTGTTGTTGGCTCAACTGCTTAGAGAGCTAACTCTGACTTTATTTATGCCATAAAGTGGTCTATGTTCTAAGACGGACGTGAAATATGTCCGTATGAATGACGGGCATTCTTTAATTACAACGAGCAGAAAAGGAACAACTCACATGACACTGAAACTGAAAGCTTCCGCTCTAGCTGTAGCCGCCGCGGTCAGCCTTGGTGCTGCCTCGACTTCGGTCTCTGCGCAGGAGCAGCGTTTCGTGACCATCGGTACCGGCGGTGTGACCGGTGTTTACTATCCCGCGGGTGGCGCCATCTGTCGCCTGGTCAACATGGACCGGAAAGAGCACGGCATCCGCTGCTCTGTCGAGAGTACCGGTGGTTCTGTCTACAACCTGAACGCGATCCGTCAGGGTGAGCTGGATCTGGCTGTAGCCCAGTCTGACTGGCAGTATCATGCCTATAACGGCACCAGCCAGTTTGAGGATGACGGCGCCAATAAGGAACTGCGCGCGGTTTTCTCCCTGCACCCGGAGCCGTTCACCGTGGTCGCCAGCAAAGCCTCCGGCATCAAGAACTTTGAAGATCTCGAAGGCAAGCGGGTGTCCGTTGGTAACCCGGGTTCTGGCCAGCGCGCCACCGCCGAGGTGCTGATGGACGAAATGGGCTGGGGCATGGACAAGTTCTCCCTGGCTGCCGAGCTGAAAGCTGCCGAGCAGTCCCAGGCATTGTGTGACGGCAACATCGATGCCTTCTTCTACACCGTTGGTCACCCGTCCGGTTCCATCAAGGAAGCGACCACTTCCTGTGACAGCGTAATCGTCAACGTGGACAACGCTTCAACGGAGAAGCTGATCGCGGATCATCCGTACTACCGTAAGGCGACTATTCCGGGCGGTATGTACCGGGGTAGCGATGAGGACGTCACCACCTTCGGTGTTGCCGCGACCTTTGTTTCTTCCACCGATGTACCTGAGGACGTGGTTTACGAAGTCGTGAAGGCGGTCTTCGAGAACTTTGACAGCTTCAAGCGTCTGCACCCGGCCTTTGCCAACCTGCAGAAGGAAGAGATGGTGAAGGATGCCCTGAGTGCTCCGCTGCACCCGGGTGCTGCCAAGTACTACAAGGAAGCCGGCCTGATCGACTGATCCGGCGCTTTCCTGAAAATCGGCCGCGGGCAGCCCCGCCCGCGGCCTTTACTGATCGTCCCGATTTTCCCTCTGACAGGATCCGGCTATGACAAATAGCGACCCGAGAGCCGGGGATGCCATCGATAAGCAGAAAGTTGAGGAATTCCTCCAGACCGAGTCGGGCGGAAGGGCCGCGACCGGGCCTGCCGCTGTCATTCTCTTTATCGTTCCTCTGCTCTGGTCCCTTTTCCAGCTTTGGATAGCGTCACCGCTTCCCTATATTTTCGAGATCGGCGTGTTCAATTCCACGGAAGCACGTTCGATTCACCTGGCGTTTGCCTCGTTCCTGGCATTTGCCGCTTTCCCGATGATCCGGGGCAAGCACCAGAATCATGTTCCGGTCTTTGACTGGATACTGGCGCTGGCGGCTGCTTTTGCGGCCTCCTATCTTTACGTTTTTTATGACCAGCTGGCCACGCGTCCGGGCGCGCCGAACACCCAGGATATGGTGGTGGCGCTGGGCGGGCTCGTATTGTTGCTGGAAGCGACCCGGCGAGCACTGGGCCTGCCGCTGACCATTGTCGCCGGTGTTTTCATCATTTATTCCCTGGCCGGCCCCTACATGCCGGATGTGATTTCCCACAAGGGGGCGAGTCTCAGCAAGCTGGCTTCGCACCAGTGGCTTGGTACCGAAGGTGTGTTCGGGGTAGCCCTCGGTGTTTCGACCAGTTTTGTGTTCCTGTTCGTCCTGTTCGGCGCCCTGCTTGAACGGGCCGGGGCCGGAAACTACTTCATCAAGGTCGCCTACGCCCTTTTGGGCCACATGCGCGGTGGGCCGGCAAAGGCGGCTGTCGTCTCCAGTGGTCTGAGCGGTGTCATTTCCGGCTCGTCCATTGCCAACGTGGTCACCACCGGTACTTTCACCATTCCGTTGATGAAGCGGGTGGGCTTTCCTGCCACCAAGGCAGGTGCGGTTGAGGTGGCGGCTTCCACCAACGGTCAGCTGACCCCCCCTATCATGGGTGCTGCCGCGTTTCTCATGGTGGAGTACGTGGGTATTTCCTACCTGGAGGTCATTAAGCACGCGATCCTGCCGGCCATGATCTCTTACGTTGCCCTGATCTATATCGTCCACCTCGAGGCCTGTAAGCTGAACATGCAGGGCATCCAGCGGCTCGACCGTCCGACCCTGGCCCAGCGCATGCTGAACTGGGTGGTGATCCTGCTCGGCCTTTGTGTGCTGACCTTTGTGGTCTATTACGGCATTGGCTGGATGAAGACCGTCCTGGGTGAAGCCGCCATCTGGGTCCTGACTCCGCTGCTTTTGGCGGTCTATATCGGGTTAGTGGGTTACGCCAGCAAATTCCCGGATCTCGAGGAGGACGATCCCGAGAAGTCCATGGATGAACTGCCTCCGGTTGGCGCCACGGTCAAAACCGGTCTGTACTTCCTTCTGCCGGTGGTAGTGCTGGTCTGGTGCCTGACGGTTGAGCGGTTCTCCCCACAGCTGTCTGCATTCTGGGCGACGGTGTTCATGATCTTTATCGTGATCACCCAGCGGCCCCTGAAAGCGTTCTTCCACAAGCGTGGCAACTACCTGGCGGGGCTTAAACAGGGTAGTGTCGACCTGGCACATTCCCTCGTGACCGGCGCCCGTAATATGGTCGGTATCGGTGTGGCGACGGCCACGGCCGGCATCGTCGTCGGCACCGTCACTTTGACCGGGATCGGCCTGGTGATGACCCAGTTCGTGGAGTTCATCTCCGGCGGCAACCTGCTGTTGATGCTGATTTTCACGGCGATCATCAGCCTCATTCTGGGCATGGGCTTGCCGACCACGGCCAACTACATCGTGGTCTCAACCCTGATGGCGCCGGTTATTGTGACGCTTGGTGCCGAGAATGGCCTGCTGGTGCCGCTGATTGCGGTGCACCTGTTCGTGTTCTACTTCGGTATCCTCGCGGATGATACGCCGCCGGTGGGTCTTGCCGCCTACGCGGCCGCAGCCATCTCCGGTGCTGATCCGATCCGCACGGGTGTTCAGGGCTTCACGTATGACATCCGTACCGCGATCCTGCCATTCATGTTCATTTTCAACACGCAGCTGTTGTTGATCGGACTGACCGGCTGGGTAGACCTGCTTGTCACCATCTTCAGTGCCGTGACGGCCATGCTGGTGTTTTCGGCGGCAACCCAGGGATACTGGTTCACCAAAACACGCTGGTGGGAGACGGTTTGCCTGCTGTTGATCACATTCACGCTGTTCCGGCCCGGATTCTGGTGGGATATGGTTTATCCGCCCACGGAAGACCGGCCCGGTTCGGAGATCTTCCAGTACGTCGACGATGTTCCGGCGGATAAGCCCATCATTATCCAGGCATCCGGCATGTCCATTGATGGCACCGAGGTCTCGAAATACCTTCGCCTGCCGCTGCCGGAGGCGGAGACCCCGCAGCAGCGATTGGCCCAGGCCGGGCTGGAGGTCTCTCCCCAGGGCGAGCAGATGGTGGTGGACTTCGTGAACTTCGGAAGTATTGCCGAGCAGGCTGGCATCAGCTTCGGTTGGACTATCGACAAGGTTCAGATCGAGAAGGCACGACCGCCCAAGGAACTGATGTTTATTCCGGCACTTCTGCTGCTGGCGGTTCTGGCCTTTGGTCAACTCCGAAGGAAGGCCAGAGAGGAAGCGGCGAGCGCGCCGGCCTGACCTGTCAAAAGAAAGTGTGTTGAGTCCGTAGAAACCCGGCGTTAACCCGCCGGGTTTTTTTCTGGTAGACTCCTCGCAGATCCGGGCCGCGGTTTGTGTCGCGGTATGCCGGCACCATGTGATCTTTGGTATAGATCACCGCTGAGTAAACAACAGGAGTATTCCATGCCCGTCATTACCCTGCCGGATGGCAGCCATCGCAGTTTCGCTGAACCCGTAACCGTACACGACGTCGCCGCCGACATTGGTGCCGGCCTGGCCAAGGCCGCACTGGCCGGTAAAGTCGATGGCAAGCTGGTGGACACCAGTTACGTGATCGACCGTGATGCGGAACTGGCCATCGTCACCGATCGTGACGAGGAAGGCGTCGATATTATTCGTCATTCCACCGCCCACCTGATGGCCATGGCCGTTCAGGAGCTGTTCCCCGGCGCCCAGGTGACCATTGGCCCGGTCATCGACAACGGCTTCTATTACGACTTCAAGTACGACCGCCCGTTTACCAACGAGGATCTGGCGCGGATCGAGAAGCGGATGGAAGAACTCGCGAAACAGGATCTCCCGGTCTCCCGTTCCATCATGTCCCGCGACGAGGCGATCAAGCTGTTCGAGGAGATGGGCGAGGAGTACAAGGTTCGCATCATTCAGGACATTCCCGGTGATGAGGACCTGTCGTTCTACCGCCAGGGCGACTTCATCGACTTGTGCCGCGGCCCCCACGTGCCCAGCACCGGCAAGCTCAAGGCGTTCAAGCTCACCAAGGTGGCCGGCGCCTACTGGCGTGGTGATACCAACAACGAGCAATTGCAGCGCGTCTACGGTACTGCCTGGGGTAACAAGAAAGACCTCAAGGCCTACCTGAATCGCCTGGAAGAGGCCGAAAAGCGGGATCACCGCAAGATCGGCAAGAAGCTGAACCTGTTCCACATGCAGGAAGAAGCGCCGGGCATGGTGTTCTGGCACCCGGATGGCTGGTCCCTGTACCAGGAGATCGAGCAGTATATGCGTGCCAAGCTGCACAGGCACGGCTACCAGGAGATCAAGACACCCCAGGTGGTGTCCCGTACCCTGTGGGAGAAGTCCGGGCACTGGGACAAGTTCAAGGACGACATGTTCACCACCGAGTCCGAGAAGCATGACTATGCCATCAAGCCCATGAACTGCCCCTGCCACGTGCAGGTGTTCAACCAGGGTTTGAAGAGTTACAAGGACCTGCCGCTGCGTCTGGCCGAGTTCGGCTCGTGCCACCGCAACGAGGCTTCCGGCGCGCTGCACGGGCTGATGCGGGTGCGCGGCTTTACCCAGGATGATGCGCACATCTTCTGCGAAGAGGACGCGATCCAGGAAGAAGTGTCCGCGTTCATCAAGCTGTTGCACGAAGTCTATGAGGACTTCGGCTTCACCGAGATCCTGTACAAGCTCTCTACCCGTCCGGAAAAACGGGTGGGTTCCGACGAAGTCTGGGACAAGTCCGAGGCGGCACTGGAAGAAGCCCTGAACCGTGAAGGCGTGGATTGGGAATTGTTGCCGGGTGAAGGCGCATTCTACGGACCGAAGATCGAATTCTCCCTGAAGGATTGCATCGGCCGGGTCTGGCAGTGCGGTACCATCCAGGTGGATTTCTCCATGCCGGGTCGTCTTGGTGCCCAGTATGTGGCCGACAACTCCGAGCGCCGGACCCCGGTCATGTTGCACCGTGCGGTACTCGGTTCCTTCGAGCGTTTCATCGGTATCCTGATCGAGGAGTACGAAGGTGCGTTCCCGGTCTGGCTGGCTCCGACCCAGGTGGCGGTGCTGAATATTACCGATAACCAGCGTGATTATTGTCAGAATCTGGCCAAAAAGTGGGATTCTTTGGGCTTTAGGGTTAATGCTGACTTGAGAAACGAGAAGATCGGCTTTAAAATCCGCGAGCATACTCTTAACAAGGTTCCCTATCTGGTTGTTGTCGGCGATAAAGAAATCGAGAACAACGCGGTTGCGGTGAGAACCCGCAAGGGCGAAGATCTGGGAACCATGTCGGTCGACGAATTCGAAGCGCTACTGGCC
Organism: Marinobacter sp.; assembly: GCA_018623515.1. Taxonomy (GTDB): domain Bacteria; phylum Pseudomonadota; class Gammaproteobacteria; order Pseudomonadales; family Oleiphilaceae; genus Marinobacter. Next base: position 12,244 of record JAAZVL010000011.1, on the reverse strand, counting down.
AAAGACGTCGAACGCAAAGGTAGAACCAAAACGGAGATCTGATTATTAAACAGCGAGCGAATCGGGGTGGGCGTACTCCAAAAGCGCCTATCAATGAAAATATTGACGCAACTGAAGTCCGCCTGATTGATGCCGAAGGCAATCAGGTTGGTATTGTTCCCATTGAGGATGCACTCAAGCAGGCAGAAGAAGCGTCTCTTGACCTGGTTCAGGTTACGGATTCCGATCCGATCGTCTGTAAGATAATGGACTACGGCAAGAAGATCTTCGAAGAGAAAAAGGCCAAGGCGGCTGCCAAGAAAAAGCAGAAGCAGACACAGGTCAAGGAAGTCAAGTTCCGTCCAGGAACTGAAGAAGGGGATTATCAGGTCAAACTACGCAACCTGGTACGTTTCCTTGAAAACGGGGACCGCGGCAAAATCACTATCCGCTTCCGTGGCCGTGAGATGGCACACCAGGAGATTGGTATGAAACTCATGAACCGCATCGAAGCTGATATTGACGAGCTGGCCCAGGTAGAACAGCAGCCGAAAATGGAAGGCCGCCAGATGACCATGGTCGTGGCGCCCCGCAAGAAGAAGTGAACCTGATCCAATGACGGGTCCCCCGCATCGGCGGGGGATTTGTCGTTCAGGGACACATTTGTTTATCCAAAATAGAATGCGGAGTTTTAAAAAATGCCGAAGATGAAAACCAAAAGCGGAGCTACCAAGCGGTTCAAGAAAACCGCGACCGGCTTCAAGCACAAGCAGTCCTTCACCAGCCACATCCTGACCAAGAAGAGCCCGAAGCGTAAGCGTCAGCTGCGCGGTACCAAGCTCATCGCCAAGTCAGATGTAGCAGCTATCAAGCGCATGACCGCGTGCTGATCCAGCCGCGCGAATCATTCCTGAGAAAGTAAAGGTAGAAGGATTAAAGTATGGCTCGTGTAAAGCGTGGCGTGGTAGCACGTCGTCGTCACAAGAAGATCATGAAGCAGGCTAAGGGTTACTACGGTGCCCGTAGCCGTGTTTTCCGGGTTGCCAAGCAGGCGGTTATCAAGGCCCAGCAGTATGCCTACCGCGACCGTCGCAACCGCAAGCGCGCATTCCGCGCTCTGTGGATCTCCCGTATCAATGCCGGCGCCCGCGCAAACGGTCTGTCCTACAGCCGTCTGATCGCTGGCCTGAAGAAGGCGAATGTTGAAATCGATCGTAAGGTTCTGGCCGACCTGGCCATGAACGAGCAGCAGGCGTTTGCCGCTGTTGTTGAGAAAGCCAAAGCGTCCCTGTGATCGCTTAAGATCTCTCATCGATTGCTGATCGATCCGGCGTCTCATGGCATCATGAAGGCGCCTTCTGAATAGGGGAAGGGCACGCTCTTCCCCTATTTTTGTTTTAACCTACCCCATTTCTGGTTTGGAGCAGGGTCAATGGAAAACCTGGAGCAACTGGTTCAGGACGGGCTGAGTGCCGTTGAGAGTGCGGACAGCCTGCAGGCACTTGATCAAATTCGTGTGGAATACCTCGGCAAGAAGGGTGTGATTACCCAGCAAGCCAAGACGCTGGGCAAGCTGTCTCCCGAGGAGCGTCCTGCCGCCGGCCAGAAGATCAACGAAGCCAAGGGGCAGGTAGAGCAGGCGATCAATGCCCGCCGCACAGAGCTTGAGAAGGCTGCCATTGAAGCGAAGCTCGCCAGTGAATCCATTGACGTGACCCTGCCGGGCCGAGGCCAGGATCTCGGTGGCCTGCATCCGGTGACCCGCACCCTGCAGCGTATTGAGGAGATTTTCTCCCGCGCCGGCTACAGCGTAGAGCAGGGCCCGGAAATCGAAGACGATTATCACAACTTCGAGGCCCTCAATATTCCCGGCCATCACCCGGCCCGTGCCATGCACGACACTTTCTATTTCAATCCCGGCACGCTGCTGCGCACCCACACCTCGCCGGTCCAGATCCGCACCATGGAAGCCGGCAAGCCGCCGTTCCGCATGATCTGCCCGGGCCGCGTATACCGCTGCGACTCGGACATGACCCACACTCCGATGTTCCATCAGGTGGAAGGTCTGCTGGTAGAGAAGAACGTCAGCTTTGCCGACCTCAAAAGCACGGTGGAAGAGTTCCTGAGGGTGTTCTTCGAGCGCGACCTGGAAGTTCGGTTCCGGCCGTCCTACTTCCCGTTCACCGAGCCATCCGCGGAAGTGGACATCGAATGGGGGCGTGAGGCTGATGGCAGCATCAAGTGGCTGGAAGTAATGGGCTGCGGCATGGTGCACCCGAAAGTATTCGAGTATTGCGGTATTGATGCCGAGGAGTACCGTGGCTTTGCCTTTGGTCTGGGCGTTGAGCGCCTGGCCATGCTGCGCTACGGCGTGAACGACCTGCGCATGTTCTTCGAGAACGATCTGCGCTTCCTGCGCCAGTTCCGGTAATAGTCCGGCCAGTCTGCAGGCATAAACGGCAATCAAACCAACAGGCAAAACCGCATCAGGACAAGGCAAGAACCATGAAATTCAGTGAACAGTGGCTGCGCGAGTGGGTTAATCCGAACATTGGCTCCCAGGAATTGATGGACCAGATCACCATGGCCGGGCTGGAAGTAGACGGCTTCGAGCCGGTCGCCGGTGAATTCAGCGGCGTGGTGGTTGGTGAAGTTCAATCTGTGGAGCCGCATCCGGACGCGGACAAGCTCCGTGTTTGCCAGGTGAGCGATGGCGAACAGACCGTTCAGGTAGTCTGCGGTGCGCCCAATGTGCGCCCCGGACTGAAGGTTCCCTTTGCCGTGGTTGGTGCGGTGCTGCCGGGCAATTTCAAGATCAAGAAGGCCAAGCTGCGTGGCCAGCCCTCCGAGGGGATGCTGTGTTCCGAGTCCGAACTGGCACTGTCTGATAATCACGAAGGCCTGATGGAACTGCCCGGGGATGCGCCGGTTGGTCAGGACATGGCCGATTACCTCAAGCTCAATGACATCACGATCGATGTGGACCTGACGCCAAACCGCAGCGATTGCCTCTCCATCAAGGGCATCGCCCGGGAAGTGGGTGTGCTGAACAGCCTGGTAGTAACCGAGCCCACGATCGAGCCGGTGGAGGCGGTGCATTCGGAGGTGCCTGATATCCGCGTTGAAGCCCCGGCAGGTTGCCCCCGGTACCTTGGTCGAGTCCTGCGCAATGTGAACCTGAAAGCGGAAACACCGTTGTGGATGCAGGAAAAGCTGCGTCGCTCCGGTATCCGTTCCATCGATGCGGCAGTGGATGTAACCAATTACGTGATGCTGGAACTCGGCCAGCCCATGCACGCCTTCGACCGTGACGAGATCAGCGGTGGCATTATCGTGCGTATGGCCAAACCGGCCGAGAAACTGGTGCTGCTTGACGGCCAGGAAGTGGAGCTCACCGAAGACACCCTGGTGATCGCCGACCACGAAAAGCCGATCGCCATTGCCGGTGTCATGGGTGGCGAGCATTCCGGTGTCAGTGAAAAGACCCGGGACCTGGTGCTGGAGTCTGCTTACTTTGACCCCATCACCCTGGCGGGCAAGGCTCGCCATTACGGCCTGCACACCGACGCCTCCCACCGTTTCGAGCGCGGAGTCGACTATAAGCTGGCCCGGGATGCCATGGAGCGTGCCACCGAGCTGCTCATGAATATCGTTGGTGGCGAGCCCGGTGAAATCGTGGAAGTGGCCAGCGACGAGCATCTGCCGGCTGACCGAACCATTGACCTTCGGGAGCAGCGGCTGGCCGATGTGCTTGGAATGGCGATCGATCGCACCACCGTCGAGGAAATTCTCACCCGCCTCGGGCTGCACATCGACAAGCTGCTCAAGGATGGCTGGCGCATCAGCGTACCGAGCTTCCGCCCGGACATTACCATCGAGGAAGACCTGATCGAGGAAGTGGGCCGGATCTATGGTTACAACAACCTGCCGGTGACCGAGCCGACCGGTTCTCTCGGCCTGGTTGCCCGGCAAGAGGCGAAGCGCCCGGTGTCCGCCATCCGCAACTATTTTGTGGCCCAGGGCTACCAGGAAGCCGTCACCTACAGCTTCGTGGATCCCAAGGTTCAGAAACTGGTGGATCCGGAGCGCGACGGTATTGCCCTGGCGAACCCAATCTCGGCGGACCTGTCGGTCATGCGCACCACGCTCTGGAGTGGGTTGCTCAAGACCGTTGCCTATAACCAGAACCGTCAGCAGCCGCGTATCCGGCTATTCGAGACCGGCCTGCGCTTCGAGCAGGACGGTGAGCGCATCGATCAGCAGCCCATGCTGGCCGGTGTGGTTGTCGGTGGTCAGTATCCGGAAAACTGGGCAAACGGTCGCAGAACCGCCGATTTCTTTGATGTAAAAGGGGAATTGGAAGGCCTGTTCCGGCTGCTGGGCATCGAGGTCCAGTTCGTGGCCAGTCAGCACCCGGCGCTGCATCCGGGCCAGACCGCCGAGCTGATGCGCGAGGGTGAACATGTAGGCTGGTTGGGCACGTTGCATCCACAAGTTCAGAAAAATCTGGAACTTAATGGCACGATCCTGATGTTTGAGCTATTCTTGAATTCGATCGTCACCGGATATGTGCCTAATTTCAAAGAAATTTCAAAATTCCCGGAAGTTCGCAGGGATTTGGCTATCATTATCGGGAGCGATGTAGCGTTCGCCGATGTGGAGCGTGTAGCCAGGAAGCATGCCGGTGAGCGTCTGACAGCGCTGCGTGCGTTCGATGTTTATGAAGGCGAGAGCCTGGGTGAGGGGAACCGGAGCCTGGCCCTGAGCCTGTTCTGGCAGCATCCCGAACGCACCTTGAATGAGGACGAAGTGCATTCGCTCTTCAATGGTGTCATTGATGCCTTGAAAGAAGAGTTGGGGGCAACACTGAGGAGTTGACAGATGGCGGCTTTGACGAAAGCGGAAATGGCGGAACGCTTGTACGAGGAATTGGGCCTGAACAAGCGGGAAGCCAAGGAAATGGTGGAAGCTTTCTTCGACGAGATCAGAGGCGCACTCAGCCATAATGAACAGGTTAAGTTGTCCGGTTTCGGCAACTTCGACCTTCGGGACAAGAAGCAGCGGCCGGGACGGAATCCGAAGACCGGTGAAGAGATCCCGATCAGTGCACGGCGTGTTGTTACGTTTCGACCCGGACAAAAACTAAAACAGAAAGTGGAAGCGTATGCTGGAACCCAGTCATAACAACGAACTCCCGGCAATCCCCGGGAAACGTTACTTCACCATCGGTGAGGTGGCGGATCTTTGTGACGTCAAAGCCCACGTCTTGCGGTACTGGGAACAGGAGTTTCCACAGCTGTCACCGGTCAAGCGCCGGGGCAACCGTCGCTATTACCAGCGGGCCGATGTCATTACTATTCGCCAGATTCGCAGTCTGCTCTACGATCAGGGTTACACCATCGGTGGCGCCAAACAGAAACTGAGCAGTCACGAGATCAAGGAAGACACCTCCCAGTACAAGCAGCTCATCCGCCAGATGATCGTTGAGCTCGAAGAAGTGCTTGAGGTACTCAACACGCCGGTCAAATAAACCGGGTGTCAGAACCGCAAGCCGGGGCGGCCCTCAGGACCACCCCGGCTTTTTTGTGCCGTTACTTTTTCTTGCAGGTCTTGATGCCCAGCAGGCTGTAGGCCGGGCAATTTCCCATCAGGGCTGTCGCCAGCGGCACGATGCCAATCCATCCCCAGGGTGTCTGGGGGCCAACGAACACCAGGGCAATCAATACCACGCCGACGACGGCGCGGATGATGCGGTCAGCTGAACCCATGTTCACAGTCATCATTCAGTCTCCTTTGCTGATATGAGTTTATGATTTAACTTTAGGTCATACTTCCCGGTAGTTCAGTGATAAAGTCACACACGATCAGCCAACGTAAGGAACCAGGACCTCATTCCATGCCCCAGCACAGCATCCTCGACATTCTGCCAGCGCAGCTTAGAAAAGAAGCCATGGAGAAAATCCGGATCGTGCGTTTCCCGGCAGGCCAGGTACTGTTCAGCGCTGGAGAACGGTGCCAGGGACTGCCGCTGGTGCTGCAGGGCAGCGTGAAGGTGCAGATGACTGGTGCCTCAGGCCACAGCATTGTGTTGTATCGCATGGGTAAGGATGACATCTGCACACTATCCATTGGCTGTCTGATGACGGGCCGGGGCTACCGGGCGGAAGCGGTCGTCGAGGAAGAGGGTGAGGCGGCGATGATTCCTCGGGGCGTTTTTGACCGGCTGATGGACCAGTCGCCGGAATTCCGTCTCGGGATCATGGAATCCTACGGGCGGCGCCTTGATGATCTCATGCTGCTGGTCGAGGAGGTTGCCTTCCACCGCATGGACGAGCGGCTCGAAGAGTGGTTACTGGCGCGTGCCAGCAGGGGGGTGATTGCTATCACGCATCAGGAGCTGGCGGTTGAGCTCGGAACCGCGCGGGAAGTGGTTAGCCGACTGCTCAAAGAGCTTGAGCGCCAGGAGATGGTCAGACTGTCCCGTGGCAAGATCGAGCTGACCGGATTGGTCGGTTCCGCCACGCCTGCCTGAGATACCCGTTGTGAACAAGGCCTCTTCCTCGACTTACGACCAGCTTATCAATCCCGTATTGATTGCGGGCTGCATCATTATCCTGGTCAGCTTTGCCATTCGCGCATCCTTCGGACTGTTTCAGCTGCCCATTGCCCTTGAGTTTGCGTGGCCCAGGGAATCGTTCTCTCTGGCAATTGCCATCCAGAACCTGTTCTGGGGAATAGGGCAGCCGATTTTTGGTGCTTTTGCCGAGCGCTATGGGGATCGGAAGGCGATCCTGGGCGGCGGTGCGTTTTATGTGATCGGGCTGGTGTTATCGGCCTATGCTGTTACCCCCGGTCAGCACCAGTTGCTGGAGATGCTGGTGGGCTTCGGGATTGCAGGCACCGGTTTCGGGGTTATTCTGGCGGTGGTTGGCCGCGCGGCCTCTGACAGGCACCGATCGATGGCGTTGGGCATCGCCACGGCGGCGGGTTCCGCAGGCCAGATAGTCGGTCCTCCGGTGGCCAATGCGCTCCTGGCCCAGATGCCCTGGCAGTCGGTGTTTATTGTCCTGGCGGGCTTTGTGCTGCTGTCCATGTTGGCGCTGACGCTGATGCGGGCGCCCAGGCCGGAGAAACCGACCGGTAGCGAGGACCCGATGGGCATTGTGATCAAGCGCGCGGTCAGGGATCCCTCCTTCCTGTTCATCTTTATCGGCTTTTTCTCCTGCGGGTATCAGCTCGCCTTTATCACCGCCCACTTTCCGGCCTTCATCACCGAAATGTGCGGGCCTATCACTCCGGACAGTCTGCTTTATGTCCTGGGCGTGACCTCGGCTTCGGGGCTGGGCGCCATTTCCATTGCGCTTATCGGTTTCTTCAATATTGGCGGGACGCTGTTAGCTGGCTGGCTGGGTAACAGGTACTCACGGAAGTACCTGCTGGCCATCATCTATTTGTTGCGGACCCTGGTGTCCGCCGCGTTCATCATGACCCCGATCACACCGGAAACAGTCGTACTCTTTTCCGTCGCCATGGGGTCTCTCTGGTTAGCCACGGTCCCGCTCACTTCCGGGCTTGTGGCTCATATCTATGGCTTGAGATACATGGGCACACTCTATGGGCTGGTGTTCTTTTCCCATCAGTTGGGTGGTTTCCTCGGCGTGTGGCTCGGGGGTGCGCTGTATGATGTCTACAACGACTATATGCTGGTCTGGTGGATTGGTGTTGGGGTCGGCGCTCTGTCGGCGCTGATTCACCTACCGGTCAAGGAGTATCCGTGGTCTCAGCGGGGCAAGGTCGCTGTCGTGACCTGAGCAAGCGTTGTCCGTGGAAGGCCGGTTTCCTGAGGCCAGAAACGATAAAGCCCGGACCTTTCGGCCCGGGCTTTGTCGGGGAATTTTGGTCGGGACGGCAGGATTTGAACCTGCGACCCTCTGCACCCCATGCAGATGCGCTACCAAGCTGCGCTACGCCCCGTTAACAGCTAGCCGCGAGAAAAGAGGTTTATCTCAGTGGCTTAGCGGGAGCGAAGTCTACACCAGCCCATCAGAAAAATAAACAGGCTTTCGGCAATTCGCCCCCGAAAATTCACCTCAACTTGGTTTCCCGAAGTTTCATGATGAACTGGGGTGGCTCAAACGTATTGGCACGGGCCTCCGGCCAGTATTTGTCGAAGACCGTGACGCCGGTTTTCTCTCCGGTCAGCAGGGCACCGGGTTCCAGGAAAGGATAGAGATCCAGATAGGAATGCACCTCGGTCTTGGAGGTCCGGCGGATGACATGTTCGGGGCCCAGCTCCGAGGGATGGCGCAGGCCGGCGGCTTCCAGCAGGTTCTGGAGTGCGTCCAGGGTGTTCTTGTGGAAATTGTAGACGCGCTGGCTCTTGTGGCGCACATCGAGCTTGTTACCCCGTCTAGGATCCTGGGTGGCGATACCGCTGGGGCAGCGGCCGGTGTGGCAGTTGAGTGCCTGGATGCAGCCGAGGGCAAACATATAGCCTCGTGCCGCATTGCACCAGTCCGCTCCCAGGGCGAGTGTGCGGGCGATGTTGAAGGCGGAGGTGATCTTGCCGGCGGCGCCAATGGCGATGTCCTCGCGGAGGTTGGTGGCCACCAGGGTGTTGTGGACGATCAACAGGGCTTCGGTCATGGGCATGCCCAGCCGGTTGATGAATTCCAGCGGTGCGGCCCCGGTGCCGCCTTCACCTCCATCGACGACGATAAAATCCGGCTTGATCCCGGTTTCCAGGATCGCCTTGACGATACCAAACCATTCCCAGGGATGGCCGATGGCCAGCTTGAAGCCGACCGGCTTGCCCCCGGAGAGCTCCCGGAGGTAGTCAATGAACTCAAGCAGCTCAATCGGATTGGAAAATGCGGAGTGGCTGGCAGGTGAGACGCAGTCCTCCCCGACGGATACGCCCCTCGCTTCCGCAATTTCCGGCGTTACCTTGGCGCCCGGAAGAATGCCGCCGTGACCAGGTTTTGCGCCCTGAGATAGTTTGAGCTCTATCATTTTGACCTGATCGAATGCGGCGTTCTCTCTGAACATATTCTCGTTGAAACTGCCGTCCTTGTTACGGCAGCCAAAATAGCCTGAACCAATCTCCCAGACCAGGTCGCCACCGGGCTGGCGATGGTAGCGGGAAATCGATCCTTCCCCGGTATCATGGTAAAAGCCGCCCATTTTTGCCCCGGTGTTCAGACTCAGGATCGCGTTCGCCGACAGCGAGCCAAAGCTCATGGCCGAGATGTTGAAAACGCTGGCGCTGTAAGGTTTTGCCCGATTCTTGCCGATCACGATACGGAAATCCGAATCGGTGATCCGCGTCGGAGTCATTGAATGGTTCATCCATTCGAACCCTTCCTCGTACATGTGCAGCTGAGAGCCGAATGGGCGCTTGTCCAGCACACCCTTGGCGCGCTGGTAAACGATGGTGCGCTGCTCCCGGGAGAAAGGGCGCTCCTCCGTGTCCGACTGGATGAAATACTGGCGAATCTCCGGACCAATGGATTCAAAGAGATACCGGAAGTTGGCCATGATCGGATAGTTCCGGCTGACCGTGTGCCTGGTCTGGATCAGGTCGTAGGTACCCACAGCGGTCAGGACCGCGAAGATGGCCGGGGCGATATAGCCGTACCCGAGCCACAGTGTAACCGGCAATGAAACGATGAGCCCTGCGATGCTCAGGGCATAGGCGCTGTAACGCAGTGGGAAGGTCGTGCTTTTCTCCATGAATACCTCGGATCGGTTCTTGGCATAGGTCCTGATGCACTGAGTATATAGATACCCTGGCCGTTGGGCAGTGGATTGCCCGTTTGGACACTTGATAATTCTGGAAATGAACTATTCTGATATAGGTGCGTACGAAAAAACTACGATATACGGGCTTTGATGTTTTGACCTCAAAACATTAGACTTTCGCGCCTGTAATATTTGAACTCCGATTCTGACATTGAATTTCTGACCCAGGAGGCGCCAAACGTGGGCGAGGTAGTGAAAGACGAATATCAGACGGATTACGTCGCGGGCCAGGACAACATCAACGTTCTGGGCCTCGATCTCCATAACTGGGTGTTCCCGGTTTCCGCTCTCATCGTCGTGGCTTTTGTCATCGGGACACTGATGTTCCCGACGCCGGCAAAAGAAATGCTGGATGGAGCAAAGTGGGACATCATTGCCAGCTTTGACTGGTTTTTCCTGATCAGCGCCAACATCTTTGTGGTGGTCTGTATTGCGCTGATCTTCATGCCGGTGGGTAAAATCCGGATCGGCGGCCAGGACGCCAAGCCTGAGTTCTCCAGGCCGTCGTGGTTTGCCATGCTGTTCGCCGCCGGTATGGGTATTGGCCTGATGTTCTGGGCAGTCGCGGAACCGACGGCCTATTACACCGGTTGGTACGAGACGCCCTTCAATGTTGAAGCGAATTCGCCGGAGGCAGCAAACCTGGCCATGGGCGCGACCATGTACCACTGGGGTCTGCATCCCTGGGCGATCTACGCGGTGGTGGCGCTGTCACTGGCGTTCTTCGCATTCAACAAGAACATGCCGCTGACCATCCGTTCGGCATTCTTCCCGCTGCTCAAGGACAAAGTCTGGGGCTGGCCCGGCCACATCATTGATGTGCTGGCTGTGGTTGCGACCATCTTTGGCCTCGCAACGTCTCTGGGCTTTGGCGCGCAACAGGCCGCCTCCGGTCTTGATTACCTGTTCGGTACCGGCAACGGAATCAACGTTCAGATGGCTATCATCGTGGGGGTCACCGCGGTTGCGTTGATTTCCGTTCTCCGTGGCCTGGAAGGCGGTGTAAAAGTCCTCAGTAATATCAACATGGGGCTTGCGGCGCTGCTTCTGGCCTTTGTCATTTTCGCTGGCCCGACCATGTCCATTCTGGAGACCATTTGGGTCACCTCCTCGAGCTATGTGGCGAACATGGTGCCGCTCAGTAACCCGTTCGGCCGTGAAGATGAGGCCTGGTTCCAGGGCTGGACCGTGTTCTACTGGGCCTGGTGGATTTCCTGGTCACCGTTCGTCGGGATGTTTATTGCCCGGGTGTCCAAGGGCCGTACCGTTCGCGAATTCATTATCGCGGTTCTGTTGATCCCGACGGTTATCACCGTAGTCTGGATGAGCAGCTTCGGTGGCGCTGCACTCGAGCAAATCCAGAATGGTGTCGGTACACTGGCCGAGGAAGGTCTGACCGACGTCTCACTGGCCCTGTTCCAGATGTTTGCCAACCTGCCGCTGACCGGCATCATTTCTTTCGTGGCAATCATCCTCGTACTGGTGTTCTTTGTGACGTCCTCGGATTCCGGCTCGCTGGTGATTGATAGCATCACCGCTGGCGGCAAGACCGACGCTCCGACTGCCCAGCGCGTATTCTGGGCTGTCATGGAGGGTGCGATTGCCGCAGCGCTGATCTTCGGCGGCGGCGCCGATGCACTGGGAGCCATTCAGGCAACAGCCATCAGTGCGGGTCTGCCGTTCACGGCCATTCTGTTGATCATGACCTGGGGCCTGCTCAAGGGGCTCAGCCATGAACGCAAACTGCTGGTAGCCAGGGGCGAACTCTGACAATCAGCGGATAGAAAAAAACCGGGGTCGAGGCCCCGGTTTTTTTATGGTCGGATTAGAGCGTTAAAGCTTCCCGAATGTTTCCATGGCGTAGTTGGCCCGTTCTCCCGGGCTGAAATGGGGGCGCTTGAGCCCCTCGATATTTCTCAGGCGGGGCAACAGCCCACAACCGTTCGCCATCTGGATCGCCAGACCCGGGCGGGCGTTGAGTTCGAGCAGCAGCGGGCCTTCGTTGGCATCCACCACCAGATCCACTCCCATATAGCCCAGTCCGGTGGCCTCATAGCAGCGGGCAGCCATTTCCAGCATCTCGTCCCAGGCAGCGATTTCGATGTTCTCAAGGGCCAGGCCGGTGTCCGGGTGCAGGGTGATCGGCCGGTTGAACTGGACCGCATTGAGACTGCGCCCGGTGCCTATATCGAGACCCACACCTACGGCACCCTGGTGCAGGTTGGCCTTGCCGTCAGAGGCGGTTGTGGCAAGCCGTAACATCGCCATGACCGGATAACCCTGGAATACAACAATGCGGATATCAGGCACCCCCTGATGGGAGTAACGGGCCAGGTCCGGGTCCGACTGGACCAGGTTTTCGACGATGGCGACGTCCGGGGTGCCCGCCAGCGAATAGAGCCCGGCGAGGATGTTGGTCAGGTGGCGTTCCAGGTAGGGGGCGTCCACCCGCGCTCCGGAGGCC
>JAAZVL010000077.1 GCA_018623515.1 Marinobacter sp. | reverse complement strand
CCAATGTGCGATGGCTGCTGAACCGGGAGTTCTTTGTGGGCGCGCTCAATGGCCTGTTCTGGGCGCTGGTGGTGGCCACAGCTGCCGCCGCCTGGTTCCAGGATCTGCTGATCGGCGGCATCATCGCCGCCGCCCTCGTGATCAACCTGGTAGCGGCCGCCTTTGTCGGCACCATGTTGCCGCTGTTTCTCAAATCCCGGAACATTGATCCGGCACTGGCGGGGAGCGTTATCCTGACCACGGTGACGGATGTGGTGGGGTTTATGGCGTTTTTGGGGTTGGCGACGATTTTTTATGCGTGAGATTTGAGCCGGAACATGGGGTCTGAAGAACGCTTTCTTCTGACCCCTTCTTCACGCAGACTCCCGGAGTTGAAATTGAAGATGGGGTCAGAAGAAGGTTTTCTTCAGACCCCTGAGTTGACCCCGATTTAGGCTTTAGGTAGCAACTATGACAGATCACCATGACGACGAATTCGAGCAGGACCTTGGTCCCAGCAAATCCCAGATCAAGCGGGAGATGCATGCCCTGCAGGAAGTGGGCAAGCGCATGCTGGATCTGAGCGACGACCAGCTCAACAGCCTGCCCATCAGCGATACCCTGAAAGCGGCGATCGTCGAGTCCCGGCGTATCCGCAAGCATGAGGCCCGGCGCCGGCACCTGCACTACATCGGCAAGGTCATGCGCAACGAGGAAGACCCGGAAGCCATCGAGCGCGGCCTCGATGCCTTTGACGCCGGCAGTGCCGAGCATACCCGCCGCCATCACCTCGCCGAGCGCTGGCGCGACCGGATGGTGGCCGAGGGGGATTCAGCGGTGGGGGAGTTTATTGATTACTGCCCTGCGGCGGATATCCAGCATCTGCGCAACCTGGCAAGGAATGCCAAGCGGGATGCGGAGAAGGAGAAGAACACCGGGCAGGCGAAGAAGTTGTTTCGGTATTTGCGGGAGTGTATTGACGAAGTTGAATAGGGTGGAGATGGGGGCCTTCCCCAGGGGTCTGAAGAACGCTTTCTTCTGACCCCGTTTTCAGGTGAAAGCTCAGGGCTAGACGCCAAAATGGGGTCAGATGAATAAATTCATCAGACCCCTGAGTTATGACCACCTTTTCAGGCGCAGGCTCGGGGTTAGAGCGAAGTTGGGGTCAGATGAACTAGTTCATCAGACCCCTGAGTTAAGCCCCGCAGCGCATTTGCTCAAAGCCGCCGGTGTTCCCAGACTGGCATGTTTGCCCTCACCTGCTTCAGGCGTTCCAGATCCAGTTCGGCGGTAACGATGCCGGGGCCGTCTTCTTCGCGTTCGGCGGTGATCTTGCCCCAGGGGTCGCAGATCAGGGTGTGGCCGTAGGTTCGGCGACGGTCGCTGTTCTGGCCGCCCTGGCCGGCGGCTACTATCCATACCTGGTTTTCGATGGCCCGGGCGCGGATCAGGGCGTGCCAGTGGGCGTCGCCGGTCTGCCAGGTGAAGGCGCTGGGCAGGCAGATCCAGTCGGCGCCCTGTTCCCGCAAGAGGCGAAACAGTTCCGGGAAGCGCAGGTCATAACAGACGGCCATGCCCAGCTTGCCCGCGGGCGTATCCACGGTCACCACCTGCTCCCCCGGCTCAAAGGTATCCGACTCCCGGTACTGGCCATGGGCATCGTCCACACGGGCATCGAACAGGTGAATCTTGTCGTACCGGCCCACTTCCTGACCCTGGTCGTTATAGACCAGGCAGGTCGCCCTGCCCCGATCCCCGATGTGGGTGCCATCCGGGCGCTTTGCCAACGGCAGGGAGCCACCCACAATCCAGAGCCCGAGCTTACGCGCCTGGGCCGACAGGAAATCCCGGATCACCGGCTTGTCACCCGCCTCCGTGCGGCCACAGTCAAGCATGTCCCGGGTCGACAGCACGGCAAAGTTCTCCGGCAGCACGGCCACCTTCGCGCCCTGCCGGGCAGCGTCGGCCAGCAAGTGTTCTGCTTCCTGCAGGTTCGCCTCGATATCCCGGGTACTCACCATCTGGATCGCAGCTACCCGCTGTGGTGTCTGTGTGGTCATAAAATCCTTCTCCGTTCGCACTATTCCCCGGTGTCGAAGACCCGGCGAAGGTCGACCTCGGGATTATCCCAGGTCCCGGTAACACTATAGGTGGCACTGGTCAGTTTACTCAACGGATCACCCAGAACCTTGTCCAGCACGAACAGTGCCCCGCCGATCGGCGCTCCCGCCCCCATGAGCAGGGCCGCCAGGGGCAGGTTCTGGGTGAGCGGGAGTACCACCACGAGCCGCATGTCCAGGGTTTCCTCCGACAGATCCGTGGTGCCGCTGAGTTTGAACGCGCCCGAGGGGCCGACAATCTGCAGTTCCGGATTCATGGTCACCACTCCGTTGGTGATCCGTGCCTTGCCGGAAACCGCATCGAAGGCGACGCCCCGCTCATACAGATCGGAGAAATCCAGTTGCAGGCGCCGCCAGAGGGTGTCCGCATTGAGCAGGTTAAAGATCCGGAACAACTGCGCGGTATTGTTTTGCTCCAGGATGATGCCTTCGTCCAGTCGCAGGCTGACGGTTCCACTGACTTCGCGCATGGAGAAATCATCCGGACGGCCAGGCCAGTCCAGATCAAGTTCGATATTGGTTTGCCGGTTTTCCAGCGGAATCTCTGTGCCGAACAGACTGTTCAGATCGGTCAGGGCCCCGCCGTTAACCGTACCGGCAAAGCGGCTGACTTCCCGGTCGCCGGCGATGCTCCAGGTCATCTCACCCAACAGGGTCAGGGAATTCAGGCGTCCTTCGATGTCGTTGACCTTGAGTTGAAAAGGCTCCGGACGAAGCAGGAATGCCCAGCTACCCAAAGTCTCATCGTTCAGCTGGAGGTCGGCAATGCTGACGTCAATGTCCGGCCAGTTACCCATATCCAGGGCCCGGAAGGCTTCCAGTTGCTCTTCCAGCGTCAGCAATTCCGGCTGCGCTTCGCGCTGCTCGTCATCACGGACCAGTCGCAGCACCTCAAAATCGGCCTTCACCGGCTCGTCGCTATCGGGAAGCACCACACGGCCCACCGCCCGCTCGGATCGGGTGCTCACGACCCAGCGGTCCTCGAGCTCCAGCGCATTGATCTTGATATTTCTGAGGGTATGGGAGCCGAGGTAAAGGTGACCCAGCGTCAGGTCGAAACCGGTGTCGTGCCAGAGAAAGTCAAAGCCCATCCGGTTCTCCCAGCTGCCAGTGATCCGGATTCCCTCCTCGGCTCGCGGGTCGATGGTCGCCTCCAGCGGCGCCTGCTCCTCGGCACTCTTGGCAAGGGGCTCCGGCCAGTCCACAGCCAGACCTTCCAGGTTGGAGCGTACCCGGACCCCGGACGTGGTTTCAGCACCGACCGTCAACACGGCGGAATAATCCACGGTGCCGTTGAGACCAAAACCGCTCTCACTCTCAAGACCCGCCTGGCGGAAGACCTCCGGCACCGTGAGCTTGCCATCCTGCCGGATGGCCAGGCCCTGCCCGTCCGCGCCCACGCTGAGGCTGACTGCCACCGGATCACCGAAAAACCGGGCCCGGATCGGCCCGCCGGAGAAGCCATCGACGGTATGATAAGTCAGATCTCCGGAGAGCCCGGTCCAGTTCAGATTGGCGCCCGGGTAACGGACCGAGCCATTGGCGGTCTGAACACGGGCCTGGACCACCGGCTCGCCGCCCTCACCCAGCGGCAACTCCAGATCCAGGTCCAGGTCGTACTCGCCCCCATATTCCAGGCTCCGGGCCTCGGAGCCGGCCATGTCACCCAGAGGGCTGTTTTCCATCCAGAAGGGCACGGCATCTCCCGGCACCCGGGCAGCGGCATCCACAAAAAGCCGGGTACCGTTTTCACCGGGCATCACCTTCACCCGGCTGGGCCGGAGCTCCAGACCACCGGTTCGGCCGGCTTCCAGCTGCACGTCGGTATCGCCGTTGTGAATATCGACCCTGCCCCGGGCCGAGGTGACTTCCGGCCAGCGTTCGTCGTATCGGACGGTCGCGTCCTCGAAGGTGTACCACATGGAAGACACGAACGAGCCCCGAGGGGCACCTCGGCCGATCTGGCCATGACCATAGTAGACACCCTCGGTGATCCGTGCCTCGGTGATGGCCGTGGTCAGCCAGTCATACAGGCCCGGATTCACCACCTTTGCCGGCACGAAATCGGCGAGCATTCCGGCTCCTCCGTCCCTGACACCGACGCGCAGGCCCAGGTTGTCCTCACCCTCACGATCCATGCGCAGATCAAAGGCGCCGGTCAGATTCGTGGTATCGCCATAGCGCATCCGGATGTCATGGGAATACACGCGGGTAATGGGGCCATCCAGCAGCCAGGCAACGGTGCCACCCACCTCCCGGAACGACCAGTCACTGCGAAACAGCCGGGGAAAGCCCAGGTTAACCGGCTGTTCGGCGGGGAACAGTTCCACCGAGCCGGAATTGCGGCGCAGGGAAATCCGGCCATTGAGACCGGAGGCGCCCGGCGCGCCACCGTGGGCCCGGACGCTGACGTCACGCAGCTGGCCAGTGAGCTCGAATTCTGTCAGGTCACGGGCGGGCAACCTCAGATGCACCCGATCGAGAAAGCCCGCGGGGCGGTAGTTCCGGAGCGCGCGGTCGGCCCGCTCCGGCAGCAGGGGCAGGACGGCGAGCAGACGACGCAGGGGGCCGAGCGGCAACGCATCCGCCACCACCTCGACATCATCACCCGCCTGAGGCATAAGCCTCACGCTGAACGGCGGTATGGTGACCTCATTCCAGGTCCACTGAAGATCCTGCAGGTGGATTTCCCCCCGCGACATCCCGGCGGTGCCGCTGCTTTCCGTCCGGCGCCAGCCAAAGCGGGCAGTGATGTTCTCGATGGGTGCCAGGGACTCGCTGCCCACGCCCAGCTGCAGGTATGGTGTCCGTACCGAGCCATTCGCCTGCTGAAGCAGGCCGTCCCGGAAGGTCAGCCAAAGCTGACCGCCCAGATCAAAGCCCTCGACCCGCAGGGTTCGCCACTGGTACTCATCGACCAGACCATCAAACAACCGGCCGGAATCCACATCAAGGTACACCTGGCCGGTAAAGTCGCCCCGGAAAAACTGCCGGCCAACCAGGGTGAAACTGGCCAGCTGCTGGGTGGTGCCGGGTTGCATGGCCCGGCCGGAGGCCCGGAACAGGCCACGGTGATAGACCAGATCCAGCTGGGGGATCTCGAGGTGACGCAGTTGGCCCCGGTTATCCCGGATCGCGAGATTGACGCGGGTGAGTTTGACGTAGGGATCGGACAGCCAGCGCCCCGCCAGATCAAGCCATTCCTGAAACTGGTTCCGCGCCGGTGCCGGCAACTCGGCACCCTCGACACCGACATCACCATCGGGGGTCTGGTTGAGGGTCAGCTCCAGGCCATCGGCCTCGAAGGCTTCGAAGACCACCCGGAACCGGAACAGGGAAGCCAGGAAGTCGAGACGGATCCGGAGATGTTGCAGGCGCGCTACATAGTCACCGGTACCGGGTTCGATGACATCGATATCCCGCGCCAGCACGGTGGGATCCAGCCAGTTCCAGCGGGCATCCAGCCCACCGATTTCCACCTGTTTGCCGGTCCGGGCCGACAGCTCGAGTTCAAGATCCTCCCGAAAGCTGTCAATGTTCTGGGTCAGCTGCCGGCCGATGCCGGCGTACAGTGCAAACAACAAAAGCACCGCCAGCAGGGCCCACCACACCAGGCTCGACAGCCGGGCAGCGAGGCGTACCGGCCGGCTCTCAGGTGGAAGGTCCGGTAACCGCGGCCCGTGATCGGCTGAGGACATGGATTCCGTTACTCCCCGGGCCGGCAACCTGCGCGGGCATCAGAGCAGGACGACATCGTACTGCTCCTGGCTGTAGAAAGGCTCCACCTGGAAGCGGATGGTCTTGGCGATAAAGGTCTCAAGGTCGGCCACGTTATCGGACTCCTCGTCCAGCAACCGGTCCACCACCTTCTGGGAGGCCATCACCAGGTAGCTCTCGGCGTCGTAGGCACGGTTGACCCGCAGGATTTCCCGAAAGATCTCGTAACAGACGGTCTCGGCGGTTTTCAGGAAACCGCGGCCATCGCAGACCGGGCAGGGTTCGCACAGCACCTGGCCCAGGCTCTCGGTGGTGCGTTTGCGGGTCATTTCCACCAGTCCCAGTTCCGAGACCCCGGTGATCTTGGTCTTGGCGTGGTCCCGTTCCAGCATCTTTTCCAGCATGCGATGGACCTGGCGCTGATGCTCGGAATCCTCCATATCGATGAAGTCGATGATGATGATGCCACCGAGGTTGCGCAGCCGGAGCTGACGACTGATGGCCCGGGCCGCCTCCAGGTTGGTCTTGAAGATGGTTTCTTCCAGGTTCCGGTGGCCGACGAAGGCGCCCGTGTTGATGTCGATGGTGGTCATCGCCTCGGTCTGGTCGATGATGACGTAACCGCCTGACTTCAGCTGGACCTTGCGGCTCAGGGCTTTCTGGATCTCGTCTTCCACCGAGTACAGATCGAAGATCGGACGCTCACCGGGGTAGTACTCCACCATGTCTGCAAACTCGGTGACGAACTCCTGGACAAACTCCATTACCCGCTGGTAGCTCTCCCGGCTGTCGATGCGGACCTTCTCGGTCTGGGGCCGGACCAGGTCCCGGATGGTGCGGATGAACAGCGGCAGGTCCTGGTACACCACCGCCGGGGCCTGCACCCGGGCAATGCGCTCCTGGATGGACTGGCTGAGCCGGTGCAGGTATCTCATGTCACCGATCAGATCCTCGGCCGGCGCAGCCTCGGCAGCGGTCCGGATAATGTAACCGCCCTTCACGTCCGGGCATTCTGAAGAGGCTTCCTCGAGCAGGGTCTTCAGACGCTCCCGCTCGTTGTCATCCTCGATGCGCTGGGAAATACCGATATGGCTGACGCCCGGCATGAACACCAGGTACCGGGACGGAATCGATAACTGGGTGGTGAGGCGGGCGCCCTTGGTGCCGATGGGATCCTTGGTGACCTGCACCACCAGGGACTGACCTTCCCGCAGCAGGGTGCGGATGTCCGGGACGGTTTTCGGCCCTTCGGTCAGCTCCTCGGCCCCGGACTGGCCGGTAATGACGTCCGAGGCGTGGATAAAGGCGGCGCGCTCCAGGCCAATATCAACGAAAGCGGCCTCCATGCCCGGCAACACCCGAACCACCTTGCCCTTGTAGATGTTGCCCACGATGCCCTTGCGACTGGTGCGCTCGATGTAGGCCTCCTGCAACATGCCGTTTTCCACCAGGGCGACCCGGGTTTCCACCGGCGTAACGTTGATCAGGATTTCTTCACTCATTCTTGGCTCTCCAGACTGCTTGGCCAGTTCGTCCATACCGGGAAGCCGGCCTGGGCCAGAAGTTCGGCGGTCTGCTGCAACGGCAGCCCGACCACGGCGCTGTAACTTCCCCGGAGTTCCCTGACAAAAATACCACCAAGACCCTGGATTCCATAACTCCCGGCCTTGTCCATGGGCTCTCCACTGGCAACATAGGCGTTGACCTCATCGCCGCAAAGTTCCCGGAACTCTACATCGGTCACCACAAGGCAGGACCGGCATTGCCCGCGATGTGCCAGCGCCACCGCGGTCATGACCTGGTGAACCTCACCGGAGAGGCGCGCCAGGGTGGCGCAGGCGTCGGTCCGGTTGAGCGGCTTCCCCAGGATCTCGCCCCCCAGGACCACAGACGTGTCGGAACCCAGTACCAGTGCGTCCGGGTGCTCCGCGGCCACCGCCAGGGCTTTCTCCCGGGCCAGGCGTTCAACGTAGGCCTCGGCGGTCTCGGCCGGTTCCGGGGTTTCATCCACATCGGCCGGCTGTGTGGTGAACGCCAGTCCGATCTGTTTCAACAGCTCTGCCCGACGCGGTGAGGCGGAGGCGAGAATCAGGTGCGACATGGCTAGCCCAGCTTCCGATTGATGTTATCAAGAATGACACAGACCACTGGCCAGATCACGGCACTGGTCGCGGCGGGCCAGAGGTAGCCAAACCCGGCGTCTCCCCCGGCCCCTAATAGCTGCTTGATGAAATGAACCAGCATCTGATTGATGCCCAGCAGCAGGAACACCATCAGGCACTGCTGGGGCATGGGATACATCCGCAATCGCTGGTGGACTGTGAGCACCAGGAAGGCAATCAGGCCCATGGCCATGGCGTTCACGCCCAGGGGCGTCGCTTCCAGGACATCCAGCAGCAACCCCAGGAACCAGGCCAGCAGAATGCCGAACTGGGCAGGCGCGCGGAACGTCCAGTAGAACACCACCAGGCCGAGCCACTCGGGCCGGAACTCGAACCAGCCAACCGGGAAGAGCGAAATGCTCAACACCAGTGCCAGTACGACGGACAGAGCAAAAACGGGATAACTGATCACCGACAACATCAGCGCTCCTCCCCGGATTCTGTCGTCTGGCCAAGGCTCTCTTCCGGTTCCGGAGTATCGGGCGGGAACACCGCAAGTACCAGGCGGCTCTGATTCAATTCCGCCTTGGGGGTGGCCTGGATAGACACGAAGGGCTCGCCCGGCTCCTTGGTGATCCGGGACACCTCGGCCACCGGATAGCCACGGGGGAAGCGGCCGCCGAGGCCGGAACTGACCAGCAGATCGCCTTCACGGATATCCGCGGTGTCTGGTACATGCACCAGTTCCAGGGCGTCGGGGTCGCCGGTGCCCAGCAGAACCGCACGAAGGCCGTTACGAACCACTTCGACCGGCACGGCGTGGCTGCTGTCCGACACCAGCAAAACCCTGGAGGTAATCTGACTGGCCTGCACCACCTGCCCCATCAGGCCCTGGGCATCGAGAATCGCCTGGCCCGGACTGACGCCGTCGCTCAGGCCCTTGTTGATGATGACTTCGTGGGAAAAGGGATCGGGCGAAACGCCTACCACTTCCCCGACAATGACTCGGTCGTCCAGAACTTCCGAGGAGTTCATCAGCCGGCGCAGCTCATTATTTTCGGAGGCCAGGGCTGCGTACTTGAGGGCGCGGCGCTCGAGGATGAGCAGGCGGGCACGGAGGTCTTCGTTCTCCTGCTGCAGGTCTTCCTTCGAGACAAACAGGCCGGCGAACCAGTCGCTGAATTCGTAGGGGGCATTGCCCAGCCAGTACACGGGAGCAAGACCGGTGGCAATGGTACTGCGCACCGGTGAGAGCTTGTCAAAACGAGCGTCGGCAACGATTAACGCTGCCGACGCAAGGATGATCAGGAAGAGTCTGAACCCCGGGACGGGGCCCTGGACAAAGATGGTTTTAATGGCCAGTCCTCCCCACGGGCTTAACCCTCCTGGGAGAACATTCCGATGCCACCGCGATCAATGACTTCCAGTGCCTTGCCGCCACCCCGGGCCACGCAGGTCAGCGGGTCTTCGGCGATGATCACCGGCAGGCCGGTCTCTTCACTGATGAGCTTGTCGAGGCCACGTAGCAGGGCGCCACCACCGGTCAATACGATACCGCGCTCGGCGATATCGGAGGCCAGTTCGGGCGGTGACTGCTCGAGGGCGCTCTTGACGGTCTGGACGATCTGGGCCAGGGATTCCTGCAGCGCGTCGAGGATCTCTTCGCTGTTCAGGGTGAAGGCCCGGGGCACACCCTCGGCCAGGTTGCGGCCGCGCAC
Source organism: Marinobacter sp. (assembly GCA_018623515.1). Classification (GTDB taxonomy): domain Bacteria; phylum Pseudomonadota; class Gammaproteobacteria; order Pseudomonadales; family Oleiphilaceae; genus Marinobacter. The sequence goes on along the minus strand of JAAZVL010000077.1, from coordinate 2,796 downwards.
GTCGATCTCGCGGACATCCAGGCCTTCGTAGGCGCAGCCGATTTCGTGCTTGATGCGCTCGGCGGTGGAGTCGCCGATCAGGCTGCCGTAGTTGCGGCGCACGTAGGTGACGATGGCTTCGTCGAACTTGTCACCACCGACCCGGACGGATTCGGCGTAGACGATGCCGTTGAGGGAGATGATGGCGATTTCGGTGGTACCACCGCCGATGTCGACGATCATGGAACCGCTGGCTTCCTCGACCGGCAGGCCGGCACCGATGGCTGCCGCCATGGGCTCTTCGATCAGGAACACCTCGCGGGCGCCAGCGCCGAGGGCAGATTCGCGGATGGCCTTGCGTTCCACCTGGGTGGATTTGCTCGGTACGCACACGAGCACGCGCGGGCTCGGGGTGATGAAGCTGTTCTCGTGCACTTTGTGGATGAAGTGCTGGAGCATTTTCTCGGTGACGACGAAGTCGGCGATCACGCCATCTTTCATGGGGCGGATGGCGGTGATGTTGCCGGGGGTCCGGCCGAGCATGCGCTTGGCTTCGGAGCCGACGGCGGCGACCATTTTCTGGGAGTTATTGGTGCGGATGGCAACCACGGAGGGCTCGTTCAGGACGATGCCGCGCTCTCGCACGTATATAAGGGTGTTCGCGGTGCCCAGGTCGATGGACAGGTCGCTGGAGAAGATGCCTCGGAGTCTTTTGATCAACATTCGTGTAGTTTCAACCTGAGAGTTGCGGTTGCGAAAAGAATGCGGCAACTTTAGCAGTGAGCACCTACTCAGGCAAGGCGCCATCGGGGCCCTCCGCCTTACCATTGTCACATTTTCCACATTATTCAGGGCCTCCCGCGATTGTTCGAATCTGTTACCATATCGGGCTTACTCTTTTGGCTCGGGTGCAGGCATTCGGGATTCGGTGCAGGGGCACTTGGGGCAGGGCTTCCCAAAACACGCTACGAGCACGTCCATGTGCGCTTGTTTCGGGCCGTCCATGGCCCTCAACAGTTTTGGGAAGCCCTGCCCCAAGCGCCCTCAGATTACCGGGTTGCCGCATCAAACTACTCAATTTCATTAATTTGTTTTCATATATCTGGGAGGCAATGTGAGCATTTCCCGCGAGGACATTGAAAAAGTTGCCGTGCTCGCCCGCATCAAGGTGGACGACGAGCAGGTTTCGGCGCTGGAAAAGGATCTGGGCAACATTCTGGATCTGGTGGATCAGCTGAGTGCCGCGGATACCGATTCCGTGGAACCGATGGCACACCCGCTGGACGCGGTTCAGCGTTTGCGGCCGGACGAGGTGACCGAGACCAATCAGCGGGAGGCGTTCCAGGCCATCGCGCCGGCGACCGAGGACGGTCTGTATCTGGTTCCGAAGGTTATTGAGTGAGCCCTGGCGGGAATCAATTATCGGACCATCTGACGACCAGCGATTTCAGGATTCATCATGCATAACAAGTCTGTAGCAGAGCTTTCCCGCGAGCTGGAGAGCGGCAAGATTTCCAGTGTGGAGCTGACCCGGCAGTTCCTGGACCGTCTGAAGCAGGAAGACGGCAAGTACAACAGTTTTATTACCATCACCGAAGAGCAGGCGCTGGCCGAGGCCAAGGCGGCTGATGAGTTGCGGGCCGCCGGCAAGGCGACGGCCTGGACCGGGGTGCCTTTTGCCCACAAGGATATTTTCTGCACCAACGGGGTTCGCACCACCTGTGGCTCGAAGATGCTGGAGAACTTCGTGCCGCCTTACGATGCGACGGTAACCGAGAAGTTCCGGCAGGCCGGCGCTGTTTGTCTGGGCAAGACCAACATGGACGAATTCGCCATGGGCTCTTCCAACGAGTCCAGTTATTTCGGTGCCGTGACCAACCCCTGGGGCCTGTCTTCCAGTGAGAAGCGGGTGCCGGGTGGCTCTTCCGGCGGTTCTGCCGCGGCTGTGGCCGCTCGCCTGGTGCCGGCTGCTACGGCAACCGATACCGGCGGCTCGATCCGCCAGCCGGCGGCGCTGTGTGGCGTGACCGGGCTGAAGCCGACTTATGGTCGGGTATCCCGGTACGGCATGATCGCCTTTGCCTCGTCCCTGGATCAGGGCGGCACCATGGCGCGGACCGCCGAGGATAACGCGCTGATGCTGAATGTGATGGCGGGGTTTGATCCGAAGGATTCCACCTCCATTGATCGGGAAGTGCCGGATTACACCGCAACCCTGAACGAGCCGTTGAAGGGCCTGAGGATCGGTCTGCCGAAAGAGTACTTCACCGATCAGCTGTCTCCGGCCATGGAGGAGCAGGTTCGCAACGCGGTGAAGGAGTACGAGAAGCTGGGCGCAACGGTGAAGGAAGTGTCCCTGCCAAACGCGAAGCTGGCGATTGCCGCGTATTACGTGATCGCGCCGGCGGAGGCCTCCGCCAACCTGTCTCGCTTCGACGGCGTGCGCTACGGCTACCGCTGCGAGGATCCGAAGGATCTGATGGACATGTACACCCGGACCCGCGCCGAGGGCTTTGGGGCCGAGGTGAAGCGCCGGATTCTGGTGGGCACCTATGCCCTCTCCCACGGTTACTACGACGCCTACTATCTGAAGGCCCAGAAGGTGCGCCGTCTGATCCAGCAGGATTTCGCCAATGCCTTCAAGGAGGTGGATGTGCTGATGAGCCCCACCTCCCCGTCTCCGGCCTTCATTCAGGGTGAGAAGACCAACGATCCGGTGACCATGTACCTGGAGGACATTTTCACCATCGCGATTAACCTCGCGGGCCTGCCGGCCATGTCGGTGCCGGCCGGTTTCGTCGACGGATTGCCGGTTGG
>JAAZVL010000266.1 GCA_018623515.1 Marinobacter sp. | reverse complement strand
GGATGGAAGTCCGGACGGAAGTAGTCCAGGTACTCGGGGATGATCGCCGTGAACATGCCCTGGCGCCCCCACAGGCGGTTCAGCCCCTGTGTCCAGGATTTCAGGTTGGTGAGCTCCTTGTCTTCCCGCATCAGTTCCACGATGAAAGCGTGGATGGCAACCATCACCAGAACCGTCGCCAACGCCATGGTGCCCATGCGGATGGCGTAATCGGCTGCGCCTTTGCCGTAAACCTGCTGGTAAGTATCGAAGGCCACCGCCTTGTGCTCGTTTTCCTCGATGCAGTGCCAGGCCCACAGGGTGCGCATGGTCGGATCAATGGCTTCCACCAGGTCTTCCCGTTTCAGCAGTTGTGCCGACAGAATCCCGGTGAAGTGCTCCAGGGCCACAGTGCCGGCCAGGTGGACGCGCTTGCTGTTGAGCAATGGCAGATCCTTGATCGACAAAAAGCCCCGGGTCCAGCCCTCCAGTTTCTTGATATCGAAACCCTGTGCGATAGCGCCCTCATTGAAATGACCGTGCTCCTTGGCGTGCATGGCCTCCTGACCGATAAAGGCACTGATGTCCTTCTGCAGCTGGGGATCCTGCACCTTGTCCCGTACCGCCCGGACGCTGGCAACAAAATAGCGCTCGCCGTCCGGAAACAGGGCTGACAGGGCATTGAACAGGTGGGTCATGAACGGATCGCTGTCCACCCAGTGGCGGGGAACATCCTCAAAGCCGAAATCCTGGCGACGGACGGGAAAAGACGCGGTAACTGCAGACATAACGGAAGCCTCGATCGTTGTATGACTCAAGGTCAGACATTACGGGGCTTCGCCTGGAAATGTCCGGTTAAAAGGGGACAGATGCTTGGCAGGAGTGGCAGAAGGCCGAAAAAGCGGAGAAGAGGCGTCATGGGGGCGGCCGGACCGCCCCCATGAATTGTTCAGATCAGGTTGTAGATGAACACAATGGCAACGGCTACCGGAGTGACGAAACGCAGAGTCCCGAACCAGAGGTTGAACGCTGGTGCCGACAGTGACAGTTCGTTCTCCAGGGCCTGCTTCGACATCACCCAGCCGGCGAACAGGGCCACCAGCAGACCGCCCAGCGGCAGCAGGATGTTGGCGGTGAAGAAATCCAGCAGGTCAAAGATGGTCTTGCCTTCCAGCATCGGAATGAAGCTCAGGGGCGCCACGTCAGACCACAGATTCAGGGAAAGAATCGAGGCAATGCCCAGGGCCCAGCACACCACGCCGGCACCCAGGGTGCTCACGGTGCGGTTCATGCCTTTCTGCTCTTCCAGCCACTCCACGATCGGCTCCAGCAGGGAGATGCCAGACGTCCAGGCCGCAAAGATCAGCAGCACGAAGAACAGAGTGCCGAAAAAGCTGCCCATGGGCATCTGACCAAAGGCCAGTGGCAGGGTCTGGAAGATCAGGCCGGGGCCGGCACCCGGTTCAAGGCCGTTGGCGAATACGATCGGGAAGATGGCCAGGCCGGCGAGCAGCGCTACGCCAGTATCGATGATGGATACTGTAATGGAAGTCTTGGCGATGGAGATTTTCTTCGGCAGGTAGGAGCCGTAGGCCATCATCACCGCCATACCGAGGCTCAGGGTGAAGAACGCGTGCCCCAGGGCCACCAGCACGCCGGAGGTGGTCAGCTTGGAGAAGTCCGGCTGGAACAGGAAAGTCACTGCCTTGCCGAAGGAGCCGGACGTCATGGCGTAACCCACCACGATCAGCAACAGGATGAACAGACCGGGCATCAGGATGCTGACCGCGCGCTCAAGGCCGGAACGAACACCGCGAGCCACAACCACCATGACCAGTGCCATGAATACGGTATGCCACAACAGCAGGGTAAGCGGGTCGCTCAGCAGGCCGGAGAAGATGGCGCCAATAGCGTCCGCGGACTGACCGGCGAGCTGGCCGCTGGCAGCAGTGCCGACGTAAGACACCGCCCAGCCGCCGATCACCGAGTAGAACGACAGGATCAGGAAGCCCGCCAGGATACCCACGGCGCCCACCAGTTTCCAGGCCGGGTGGAGCTTGTCCCGCTCGGCAATCAGACGCAGGCTGTTGACCGGGCTCTTGCCGCCGCGCCGGCCGATCATGACCTCGGCCATCATGATGGGAATGCCCACCACGGCAATACACGCCAGGTACATGATCACAAATGCACCGCCGCCGTTCTCGCCGGTGATATAGGGGAACTTCCAGATATTGCCCAGGCCAACGGCGGAGCCGGTTGCTGCCAATATGAAGGCGAGCCTTGATGACCAGAGACCGCGCTGGGCGTTGGAACCCTCGAGGGCCTCCGAATAAGTGGCCGATCCTGAAGAAGAAACAGACATGACTATCTCCTGTGGTACTTGTTTTTGTGTCAGGGCGAAAAAGGAGAGCCGCAGATGCCTGCGGCCCCCAAGGGGGATGGCACCGGTGTCAGGTCAACCGGTGCGAGCCAACCGCGAGGGCGCCAGCCCGGCACCCGCGGTATGCTTGCGGAACCGCTCTTCGGCCAGTTCGTTGGCGATTTCCCCGGTGGGAAGGCCGGAACGGTCGGAGCGGTTGAAGATTTCGGTCAGGGTGTCTCCGATGGTGTCCACATGGGCGCGGACTTTCTCGGGCGTGGCGCCGGTGCGCTCGTAAAATACGTCGATGATGCCGCCGGCGTTGATGGCGAAGTCCGGCGCATAGAGGATGCCGCGCTCTTTGAGCATGGCGTCGTGCTCGGGGCGATCCAGCAGATTGTTGGCAGCCCCGGCAATGATCCCGGCTTTGATTTCGGGAATACTGTGATCGTTCAGAACCGCACCCATCGCGCAGGGAGCAATCACATCCACCGGCAGGAACAGGATGTCTTCGGCGGTGGCGGGCTTCGCTCCCAGCTGTTCCACCGCGCGGCGCATATTGTCCTCGTGGATGTCGTAGACCCAGAGCTCGGCGCCGGCTTCTTTCAGGTGTCTGGCCAGCCGGAAACCGACGTTGCCGATGCCCTGGATGGCGACCTTCAGGCCAGCGAGATTCTCCTGTCCCAGCTTGTGTCGCACCGCGGCTTTGAGGCCGATAAAGGTGCCATAGGCGGTGGCAGGGGAGGGATCGCCGTTACTGGGGTTGCCGTCAAAGCCGGTGCGGGCGGCAATGCCGGCAACATGACTGGTGTGGCGCCCCATTACTTTCAGGTCCGGCACGCTGGTGCCGGAGTCCTCGGCGGCGATGTACTGGCCACCCAGGCTCTCCAGGTGCCGGCCCATGGCCTCCATCAGGGCCTCGGTCTTGTGCTTGCGGGGATCGCCGATTATCACCGATTTGCCTCCGCCCAGGTCGAGGTTGGCGAGGGCTGATTTGTAGGTCATGCCCCGGGACAGTCGCAGAACGTCGCGAAGGGCTTCTTCGTCGGTAGCGTAGGGGAACATTCGGCAACCGCCGAGGGCAGGGCCCCGGGAGGT
>JAAZVL010000265.1 GCA_018623515.1 Marinobacter sp. | reverse complement strand
CGGTTTTATCCGGCGGACTACATTGAATGGCCAAAGGAAGGGGAACAGACTAGCCAGATGAAACCGCTATTATTGATCGTTGCTTACCTCGTCGCCGTCACCTTGCCGCTGATCCTGTCTGCATGGTTTGGCGGCCCACCACGCCAATTCCACCAGGAACTGGCCTCCGGCCTTGGCATTCTTGCCTTCACGATGATCCTCGTGGAATTCATCCTGTCCGGCCGTTTCAAGGCCATTTCAAATGACGTCGGGATGGATGTGACCATGCGGTTTCACCAGGTCATGGCCCGCACGGCACTGGTCTTTGCGCTGCTGCACCCGTTTCTTTACCAGGGGACACCAACAGGGGGTGAGCGCCCCTGGGATCCCACGCGTCAATTAACGCTCACGACTGATTTTTCCGATCTGGCGACAGGCATTGTCGCCTGGCTGTTGCTTGCAGGCCTGGTTGTCATGGCCATTGGGCGCACCCAGCTGGGCTACCGATATGAGACGTGGCGCCTGTTACACGGGCTCGGTGCGCTCCTGATCGCGTTGCTTCTGTTGCACCATACCGTGTACGCCGGGCGTTACGGATCGCAGCCGGTGATGACCTGGGTGTGGCTGGCCATGACGGGCGTGGCGGTTGGGTCACTGCTGATGGTTTACCTGGTGGTTCCCTGGCTGCAGAAGTCACGCCCCTGGCGCGTGACCTCCGTCGTCCGGTTGACGCCCAGGCAATGGGAAGTGACCGTGACACCGGACGGTCATCCTGGTCTGGACTACCAGGCCGGGCAATTCGTCTGGCTGAATGTGGGGCACAGCACCTTCTCGATGAAGGAGAACCCGTTCTCCATTGCCTCAGCGCCGGCGGACGGGCCGGAAGTCTCCTTCATGATCAAGGAGCTTGGTGACTTCACGCGAACCATTGGCGAGATAAAACCTGACACCGTCGCCTATCTGGACGGCCCGTATGGCAACCTGACTGTCGATGGTCGCGATGAACCCGGGGTCGCACTCATCGCCGGTGGCGTTGGCCTGTCTCCGCTGCTGGGCATCCTCAGGCAAATGCGCTTGACTGGCGATTCGCGCAAAGTGAAGGTGATTTATGGAAATCGGATCATCGATCAGATCGCCTATCATGAGGAGTTGGGTGATGAGGATGTGGTCTATGTGCTGTCGGAACCGCCGGACGACTGGCCAGGGGAGACAGGCTTCATCGATGGAGCGTTGATGGACCGCGTGTTTTCAGAGAAAGAGTTCCGAGACTGGGTTTTTGTGATGTGCGGGCCGGGAATCATGATGGATGTTGTTGAGGATCACCTGATCAAGCGGGGCACGCCCGCGCGCCGGATTCTCTCGGAGCGGTTCAGCTATGACTAATCCAATCCAGCGGTTGAGCCAGCGGCGACGGGTTTCTCTGGTGTTCTGGGGGCTGAACATCACCCTGTGTCTGATCCTTCTGGTTTTTGTATTGCGCTGATTCAGGATTGGCGAATCAGAATTGAACCAACCATGCTCATCAGGATGTAACGATGATCAACGTTTGCTCAGAAGAAGCCTTATCGGAATTGCTGCAGTCGAACTCTGCGGTTCTTGTGCTCTATGGCGGACCGCACTGCGGTGTCTGCCAGGCCATCAAGCCTCAGCTCGAAAAGCTCGCGAATGAAGAGTTCCCGAAACTGGTGACGGCCTACATTGATTGCCAGGAAGCTGCCGGGGCGGTGTGTGCGGCTCGCGGTATTTTCTCTCTGCCTGTGGTCCAGTTGTGGTTTGGAGGACAGCGGTTCGCGGAGTTTGTGAGGGTGTTTTCGATTGGTCAGGTGCGCTCGGCTCTGGAGCGGCCTTATGGGCTCTTGATGTGAACGCGGTAGCGGGGTAGAACCCATCGGTGTTTCCGGACCCAGAAGATTTACCGCTCCAAGGGAAAAGTGCAGTGAAACAGAAAGGATTACTCACCGCCGCTGTTGTGTTGGTGTTTGTCGCCATTCTGGCTGGCGGTTCTGGCCAATCTGGGCGCTCTGGGTTGGCTGCTTGTGGCTCCGGAGGCGATGAGCTGGCGGCAGCAGTTGGGCTTTGATTTGTCGGAATCGTGGCAGTCGTTGTTCTGGTAACTCATAACGGAAAACACTTTCCCGGGTCTTCCAAACCTGGATTTATTTTCGAAGCGCTCGCCCTATGAGGCCTGTAGTAGTCCCTTAATACCCGCTCTACCATCGCCACTGCTACTGTTTCCAGAACTGGCAACACAAGCACAAGGAGACAGCCATGAGCGGGAAGAAGATTCTGATGATTACCGGTGATTTCACCGAAGACTACGAAACCATGGTGCCGTTCCAGGCGCTGCAGGCCGTCGGCCACACGGTTCACGCTGTTTGCCCGGACAAAAAAGCGGGCGATACCGTTGCGACTGCCATCCATGATTTTGAGGGTGACCAGACCTACACCGAAAAACCTGGCCACCGGTTTGCCCTGAATGCGGATTTTGAAGGACTGGCCCCAGCGAACTACGACGCACTGGTGGTGCCCGGCGGTCGTGCACCCGAGTACCTGCGCCTGAACAAGGATGTGCAGAATCTGGTTCGCCATTTCTTTGAAACCGACAAGCCGGTAGCGGCGATCTGCCACGGTGCTCAGTTGTTGGCCGCAGCGGGGGTTCTGGAGGGCCGCAAATGCTCTGCCTATCCGGCCTGCCAGCCAGAAGTGGAACTGGCGGGCGGGACCTTCGCCGGTATCGAGGTTGATCAGGCGGTAACCGATGCTAATCTGGTAACAGCGCCCGCGTGGCCAGCCCATCCGGCCTGGCTGGCGCAGTTCTTCAAATTGCTGGACCAGTAACGCAACAGGGGCCGGTCCACCGGCCCCTCAGTGCTCTCAAGCACACCCCCAGGGAGGCCGTCATGTGCAAGCTCTTTATCAACGCCGACCCGGAGCTTTGGGTCAGTCGGACCCACTCCCTGCGTATTGATGGCATGGTGACCAGTGTGCGGATGGAAAACGCCTTCTGGCAGGTACTGTCAGAGCTGGCCGAACGGGATGGTATGAACCTGCCGCAGATGATCACCCGCCTTTACCACGAATCCATTGATGCCGGCCATGATCTCGGCAATTTCACATCCTTTCTGAGAGTCTGTGCGCTGCGCTATCTTGAGCTGCAGCTGAGCGGCGACGTTCCGAGGGATACCCGGGTACCGATCGCTTCACTTGATGCAGACCGCATTCTCGCCGGCGAACCCGGTGAGCCGGCAACCCCGGAAGTGGTGAGCAAAGCCAGGCACTGAACCCGAAACGAAAAGCGGGACCTGACTGCAATTCCTCAGTTGATGAATCCGCCAGATTGGCCACCAATGACAAGTAAATTGGCCCCTTGTCCTCTCACGGCGGTCGACCCTCCGTCAGTATGATGATTCCAAAGACATCATGCTTCCCGGGGGCTCACAATGATTGTCAGGAAAACCA
>JAAZVL010000264.1 GCA_018623515.1 Marinobacter sp. | reverse complement strand
GGTGGTCCGTACCAGCTGTGGCAAGCAGCAGAAGGGTGTCATCCTCTACTTCCACGGGGGCGGCTTCATCATCGGCTCGGCGGACACCCACCGGGGCATCACCGGCCATCTGGCGAAGTCCAGTCAGTGCCTGGTGGTGACGCCCGACTACCGGCTGGCACCGGAGCATCCCTTCCCGGCCGCGCTTGAAGATGCCGAGGCGACCTATCTACAGCTACTGGCGGAGGGCTATGGCCCCGGGCAAATCGCACTGGCCGGGGATTCTGCCGGCGGCGGCCTTTGCGTGTCGCTGGCCATGCGGTTGCGGGAACATCAGCAGCCTCTGCCCTCGTCACTGACCCTGTTCTCTCCCTGGACCGACCTGACCCAGGAGCACCTCTATCAGCCCGAGTCGGAACCTGTATTGCAACCGGCCTGGACCGCCAAGGCCGCAAAACACTACGGCGGCGCGGAGCCACTGAACAACCCGTTGATATCACCGGTGTTCGGGAACCTCAAGGGGCTCCCGCCAATACTGATCCAGGTCGGCAGCGATGAAATCCTGCTCAACGACGCGGAACGACTGGCCCGGGTGGCGAAGCGGGACCGGGTACCGGTTACCCTGGAAATCTACAACAGCCTCTGGCACGTGTTTCAGGTCCATAGCGGCCAGCTGGTCCGGGCTACCGAAGCGGTGCGAACGGCAGGTGATCACATCAGGACACATCTGACAGGCTGATCTCGCCCCGGATCAGTGCTTCCTTGCGCGAGCGTGGCCAGCGCTTGATGTGCCACTCCAGCCGGGAAGCCCGGCTGCGGTCGCCGGCCCGGGCCCGGAACACCAGCTCCAGAGGACCCTTGCCCCGAAGACTGCGCGCCCCTTTTGGAGCGCCCGCCTGATGCTCGGCAAAACGCCGCTCCACATCCGTGGAAATTCCGGTATACAACGCCCCGGAAGCCGTTCGCACCAGGTAAAGATGCCAGTCACTGCTCACGGGCCAGTTCCGCCTCCCGGGCCTTGACCTTGAGCTGCTGCAGCCACAAGCCTCCCATGATCAGTACCAGGCCGATATATGTGGATGGCAGGATAATCTCGCCCAGGATGAAATAGATGAACACCAGCGACAGGAACGGCGAGATGAAGATCAGGTTGCTGACTTTCGAGGTGTTCTCCGCCTTCTTCATGGCGTAGGACCAGAGCACAAACGCCACTCCCATCTCGAATACCCCCACGTAAATGGCCGCAGCAAGGGAGGTTCCGGACGGCATCTCGAAGCCCTCGGTGAGCCCGCAGATCACCGTAATCACAGGCAGCCCGAACAGGAAATTCAGGAACAGGCCCACCACGGGATCGCGCTCATCTCGGGTGGCAATGATCCAGTAGGACGCCCAGACCAGCGTACTCCCCAGGGCGAAGCCGACCCCCAGCGGATCAGAGAAGGTCAGCGAAGTGACTTGCCCCCGGGTGGCGATCACGACCACACCGGCATAGCAGACCAGCCCCGCCAGGATATCCACTCGCCGAAGCCGCTGGCCCAGAAAAGGCACGGACAGGTAGGCGAGCACCAGCGCCCAGGTGTAGTTGAGAGGCTGGGCCTCCTGGGCAGGCAGCCGGTCAAAGGCACCGAACAGCACGAAATAATACAGGCAGGGATTGACCAGCCCCATTCCCACGGACTGCACGTACTGACGGCGAGACAGGGAGAACACCAGATGCCAGCGCCCCTGGAGCTTCAGAATGACCGCCATGACCACCACCGAGGCCGTGCAGGCAATCAGCAGCATCTGCACCGGTGCCAGGTCCCGCAGCGCCAGCTTGAACGCGGTGGCAACGGTGGACCACAACAGGACGGTAGCCAAGCCGTACATCATGGCCTGTTTCTGGTTTGTCATTAAAAATGGCTCCTTTCACTGGCAGGAAGCACCCCGCCGAATGTGTTAGCTTAGAAACATTCCGTTATTTTCAACATCAGGGTCTGGAGAAGTGGACATGCGCGCACACCGCCTCTGGCTGTTCCTGTTTACCAGTCTGGTTCTGGTCATGGCAGGTTGCTCAGAATCCGAGAGCACCAGGACCAGCGACTCATCCGAGCAGACGCCACCGAAATATCCCGTCACCTGGCGATTCGCCCTGGAAGAAATCGAGGGCAGTGTACAACACGCGTATGCCAAGGCGCTAAAGAGCCGAATTGAAGAAGCCTCCGACGGCAAGGTGGAGCTGGATATTTTCCCCTATGGGTCCCTGGGCACCTCCTCCCAGCTGACCGAACTGGTACGCAACGGCTCCGTTGATCTTGCCTTCGCGTCCCCCGGGCACCTGGCCGACCTGATTCCGGAAACCGGAATCTTCACGTTGCACTATGTCCTGCCGGACGACGAGGACATCACCCGGGCCCTGTTTGCCGGGAACGAACTGACCGGGCTGTTCTCCGCTGCCTATAACGAAAAGCACCTGACGCTCCTAGGGTTTGTGCCCGAGGGGTGGATGGCCTGGACTGCCAACAAACCACTGAAGACACCCACGGATTTCGAAGGCCTGAGAATCCGGACCATGACCTCACAGATGTCCGCCGAGGCCTTTCGAAACTATGGTGCCGATCCGCACCAGACGCCCTACTCGCAGGTCTACACCGACCTGCAGCTGAAACAGATTGACGGCCAGACCAACCCGATCTTCGCCATCGAGGAAATGAATTTCTATGAGGTACAGGACACCCTGACCATGGCCAGGGCCGCCCACTTCATTTCGTCGGTTGTTGCCAATCCCGAATGGTATGCACAGCTACCGGAGCAGCAGCAGGACTGGCTGGCAATGGCTCTGATCGAAGTTGGCAAGGAAGCCTGGGATATCCAGGAGGAGCTTAACCAGACCAGACTGGAAACCATGCTCGAAGGAGGCCAGCTTGCGGTAACCAGGCTCTCCGAACAGGAGCGCGCTGCCTTCCGCGAGGCAAGCAAGCCCGCGCTCGAATTCTACCTCCGGCAAACCGGCGAACGGGGCCAACAGATCCTGGAATCACTCCGGAACAGGATCGCCGAACTGGAGCGCCAGCAGGCCTCAGGCACTGGCAGCAACGGGAACTGATGCAAACCGGGCGCCATCCGCGGCCAGCACCTCCGCGCCCCGTGCCGTCAGGTCACTGATAAACCGGAACTGGTCCCTCGGCTCCAGGGGATAGGCCTTCAGCCGATAAGTCATACCCCAGGACTTGTTGGCGACTACGACCACCACCGGCTTCATGGTCTTGGTGTAGGGCGAAGCAAAGGCCACATTCCTCAACAGCGCCATCACCCGGCGCACATCATGATCCGGAGCCAGGTGGAATTCCGCCACGCACATCAGGTTGTCCGAGCCATCGTTGCCGTTGGCAATCAGCGCGTTCCACAAGGTGCCGTGGGGTATGACGACGACCGTATCATCCGGCGTAACGATCTCCGCGGCCCGGGTTCCGATGGAACGGACCTCTCCGTATTGACCCTCCACCTTTATCCAGTCACCGGGCCGGTAGGGCATCTCATAGAG
>JAAZVL010000263.1 GCA_018623515.1 Marinobacter sp. | reverse complement strand
GCCCGCCAGAAGATCCAGCTGGCGGCCATCTATCCGATCATTCTCAGCTTCGTGGCCATTGCCATCGTGGTCTTCCTTCTGACCTATGTGGTGCCGGACATCATCGAGGTGTTCCTGAAACAGGGCCAGGAACTGCCGGCATTGACCATGGCCATGCTGGCCATGTCGGAATTTCTCGGCACTTATGGTGTCTACCTTCTGATCATCCTGATTGTAGCGCTGGTCGGTTTTCGCGTGGCCTTGCGCAAGCCCGGTTTCCGCAAGCGGTTTCATAAGCGTTTGCTGCATCTGCCGCTGGTTTCCGGCATGGTGCGGGGCGTGAATACCGCCCGTTACGCCAGCACCCTGAGCATCCTGACCACCAGTGGTGTGCCGCTGGTGGAAGCCATGCGAATCGCCGGCGAAGTGCTATCCAATGACTACCTTCGGGAGAGACTGCGGGATGCCGCCCGTAAGGTCAGTGAGGGCGGGGCACTGCACCGGTCTCTGGAGCAGACCGGCTACTTCCCGCCGATGATGCTGCACATGATTGCCAGCGGCGAGGCCAGTGGCGAACTTGATAATATGCTGGAACGAACCGCCCGAATGCAGGAAAACACCCTGCAGTCCAAGATTGCGGCCATTGTCGGCCTGTTTGAGCCCATGATGCTGCTGGTGATGGGAGTGGTGGTGCTGATCATCGTTCTGGCGATCATGCTGCCGATCCTGAACATGAGTAACCTGGTTGGCTGATATCCGGACCAATGGTCCGACAGTACTTTTCCGGGAAAGGAATCCATAGCAACGACGAGTGAGAAAATGACGAGCAAAATGATGCATAGACGGTTCACACAGCGCGGTTTCACCCTGATTGAGATCATGGTGGTCATGGTCATCCTCGGCCTGCTGGTTGCTATCGTGGCCCCCAATATCATGGGCCGCAGTGACCAGGCCAAAGTCACCATCGCCGAGACCCAGCTCAAGAACATCCAGAGCGCCCTTGACCTGTACCGGCTGGACAACAGCCATTATCCGTCCACCCAGCAGGGGCTGGAAGCGCTGGTGTCAAAGCCCAGCGGCAGCCCGGAGCCTAATAACTGGAATCCGGACGGCTATCTCAAGAGTGTTCCGGAAGACCCCTGGGGTAACCAGTTCCAGTATGTGAGCCCCGGTACCGAGGGTCCCTACGACCTGTATTCCTATGGTGCTGACGGCCAGGAAGGCGGCGATGGCGACGCCGCTGACATCAGTGTCTGGAAGACCCAGGGCTGATTGGCTGTGCGCTACAGGACAACGCAAAGCGGCTTTACGCTGATAGAAATCCTCGTTGTCCTGATCGTGGTGGGCCTGCTTGCCTCCCTCGCGGTATTCACCCTGGGAGGCGGTTCCCAGCAAAGGGAACTGGAGAACCAGGTCAGGGAACTCTATCTGCTGATGCAGACCGCCTCTGAGCAAGCTGTGTTGAACAACCTCGAGATGGGAGTCAGGTTGGAGGAGGACGGTTATCAGTTCGTCGCCTTTCAGGATCAGACGGCGGACTGGAAAGCTTCCGGCGAACGGATCTTTCAGGCGCGGTCATTCCCGGAATGGCTGGTTGCCACCGAGTACATTGAAAATGACGCCCCCAGACTTGCCTCGGAGGAAGACCGGGAACTGCCCGACATCGTGTTTTTCTCCAGCGGCGAAACCACTCCTTTCCAGATCGAGTTTACAGTAGGGTCGGACACCGACTACATGCATGTTCTGGAGTCTGATGGTGTGACCGGCATCCATTGGCGCAAGCCCGGGTCAGAGGGTGAGACATAATGCACCGGTCCCGTGGCTTTACCCTGATTGAGGTCCTGGTCGCACTGCTGGTGTTCGGATTAATCGCGACGGCGGCGGCCGAAGTGGGCAGCCAGTATATCTCCAGTTTCGAGCGGATCAGGGACAAGACCCTGGCCGGCTGGATCGCGGATAACCGCATCAACGCCATTCGCCTGGAGGAGGAGTTGCCGGGGATCTCTGAAAACTCCACCGATACCGACTATGGTCCTTTCCGGTGGCGGGTCACCACGGCGGTGAAGGCAACGGCCGAGCCCACCATGCGGCGCATAGAGGTGTCCGTCGCCAAGTACACCGATGACCGCAGCGATCCGGTGCCGCTTCACACACTCTCTGCCTTCGTGGGGGAAAAGTGATGCGCCAGTCCGGCTTCACCCTCATGGAAGTGCTGATCGCAGTCACCATTACTGCAGTGATCGGTCTCGGTGTCTGGCAGGTCATCAACGGCGTGGTCAATTCCAGGGACCGGGTCAACGAACTGGCTGAGGAGTTCGATCGGATCCAGCGCGCCATGCTACTGCTGGAAAGGGACATCACCCAGGTGGTGAACCGTTCCGCCCGGGATGTCTACGGCGACTTCCAGCCTGCACTGACCAGCCGGGAGGAAGGCTATGCCCTGCTGCTGACGCGCCAGGGCTGGCGTAATCCGCTGGGGCTGAGACGCAGCGGGCTGCAGCGGGCAGGTTGGGAGTATACCGGTACCGAGCTTTTCCGTCGCTATTGGCCTACGGTGGATCAGGGTCAGGAAGACAACAGTGAGAACGTGCTGCTGCTTGAGGACATCACGGCGTTCGAAGTCCGTTTCATGAACAGCGAGCGCGCCTGGCAGGAGGACTGGCCGTCGGATGACGACCTCGCCGGCCTGACCCCGGGCGAACGCCCGGAACTGCCGATGCCTCTGGGTATTGAGGTCACCATCGAACATGAGCGGTTTGGTGAACTGGTCCGCACGTTTGCCCTGCCGGACTTTGACCCGGCCGCTGCGCAAGGCCTGGTCAATCAGGCTAACGAGGCAGCCACCCAGACAGACGAGGAAGAAGAGGACGAGCAACAACCCGAACAGCCGGGTCAGCAGCAGCCAGGTCAGGAAACCACCCCCCAGCAGAATGGAGCTGCAGGATGAGGTTGTTTCGGGACCGCCACTTCGGAAACAGACAGCGCGGCGTCGCCCTGGTGATGGTGTTGCTGGCCATGGCCCTGGTGGTCATGCTTGCCTCGGGGATGACCCAGCAACTCAACATCCGGGTATTCCAGGCCGGACACTACCTGGCCCAGCAACAGGGTCAGAGTATTGCCCTCGGGGCGGAAGCCTTCGCCCGCCGTATCCTGGTCCGGGATTTCGAGGAGGACAAGGAAGATGGCTCGATGGTCGACAGCCTGGATGAATTCTGGGCCATGAATGCAGCCATACTTCCTCTGGACGAGGGCAACAGCGTCGCCGAGGTGCAGATCGATGACCTCGGGGGCCGGTTCAATCTGAATGACCTGGTCACTCCGGCCGGGCAGGTGGATACCCTCGCAAAGGACCGTTTCACTCGACTGCTCATGGTTCTTGGCATCACCAGCATCACCGCCGATGCCCTGATAGACTGGATCGACGGCAACGACCAGACCATCAGCGCCTATGGCGCCGAAGATGGTCAGTACCTGATGGCCGACCCCGGTTATCGCGCCGGTAACCAGCCCTTTGTTGACGTCACGGAGCTGAG
>JAAZVL010000076.1 GCA_018623515.1 Marinobacter sp. | reverse complement strand
CTTACTGCTTCAAACGAGGCGCGCATTCTACACTGAACCGCCACCTTGTCAACCGCTTTCTGAAGAAATTTAAAAACCATTTTCTTCAAAGCTTTCAAGCAGTTACTCCTCGGGCCGCCGCTGTCTCAGTGGCTTGTCCCTCAGAAGTGGTGCGCATTCTACAGCCCTCAGGAAAACTGTCAACGACGAATCTGAAAAAACTTCAAATTCGTCGTCTGCCTGGTCGCAACGCAACCAAATCGATCACGCAGTAATCAAAACCCGTGCAATCTTCTTCTTTCCGGCCTGGATGACACAATCATCACCCTCTACAAACACGCGATTCCCCTCGAACTGCTTACCGTCGACATACACAGCTCCGCGTCCGAGCACATCCCTGGCGGCAGCGCCATTCTTTACCAGACCCGCCAGACGAAGAACGGCGGCCATCGGCATTTCACTCTGCCCGTCGAGCGACACCCTTACCTCAGGAACATTCTCGGGAATCTCACCGAGCTCGACCCGGTTACCAGCAGACTTGTGCGCGGTCTTCGCAGCTTCCTCACCATGGAAGCGGGTGATGATCTCTTCCGCCAGCAACTTTTTGTAGTCCTGCGGGTTGGCACCACCTTCTACGGCCTTACGGAATTCCTCAACTTCTGCCAGCGGCCGGAAGCTCAGCAACTCAAAGTAGCGCCACAATAGTTCGTCCGGCATTGAAAGCAGCTTGGTATACATCTCACCGGGAGAATCATTGACGCCGACGTAATTACCCAGGGACTTGGACATCTTCTGGACGCCATCCAATCCTTCGAGGATCGGCATGGTAAGAATCACCTGCGGCTCCTGGCCGTAATGCTTCTGGAGAATGCGCCCCATCAACAGATTAAACTTCTGATCGGTACCCCCGAGCTCTACGTCCGCTTTCAGCGCAACAGAGTCGTAACCCTGAACGAGGGGATAAAGGAATTCGTGAATGGCAATGGCCTGCTCAGCGCGGTAACGCTTGGTGAAGTCATCACGCTCCAGCATTCGAGCAACCGTATACTGGCCGGCCAGCTTGATCATGTCGGCAGCGGTCATTTTGCTCATCCAGTCCGAGTTGAAAACCACGTGGGTTTTCTCCCGATCCAGAATCTTGAACACCTGCTCTTTATAGGAAACCGCGTTCTCCCGAACCTGCTCCTCGGTCAGTGGCGGCCGCGTAGCGCTTTTACCGGTGGGATCACCAATCATCCCGGTGAAGTCACCGATAAGAAAAATGATCTCATGACCAAGATCCTGGAACTGACGCATCTTGTTAATCAGGACGGTGTGGCCGAGATGAAGGTCCGGTGCCGTGGGATCGAATCCCGCCTTGATACGCAGGGGCCGACCTTGCTTCAGCTTCTCAACGAGCTCCTCTTCCGGAATCAGTTCGTCAACGCCGCGCTTGATGACGGCCAACGCTTCATCAATAGATGCCATGAACTACACGTCCCCGTTTATATGGTGAAAGATTCAGACCGTTACAGACTTCAACAAAAGAAATCTGCGATTCACTTACGCCCTTGCTAAAGTAAGGCGCACAACAATTACCCAACCCTGAGTAAACAGGGCGGCGTATTATAGCAGTGACGTCGCGAGAAATCCGGAGGATGGAGCAGCAACCGTAATGTTCCACGCTGTC
Source organism: Marinobacter sp. (assembly GCA_018623515.1). GTDB lineage: Bacteria > Pseudomonadota > Gammaproteobacteria > Pseudomonadales > Oleiphilaceae > Marinobacter. The sequence continues at coordinate 11,087 of JAAZVL010000076.1, read as the reverse complement.
CCGCATGCATTTTATACGGTAATCTGTTGGTCTATACTTGAACAACAGCTTTAATTAGGTAGTTCAACCTACCGGAATACCGATTAAAACGGGTGCGATACGTGCTGAAAATGTTTCCCAAGACCCATATTACCCTCGCCGCCGCTGCAACCGTTGTAGTGACCGCTGCCGTGCTGATGAGCCCGAGCAGCAATGTTGAAGCCAAGCGCATGTCCTACGCACTGGATCTTGAGCAGGGCACCGTATCGGAAGCAGACGGCAAACTGGCAGGCACCCCCAACCAGCCCCAGACGTCTTCCTCTGCGCCGGCCAAACCACAGCTGTCCGAGGGGGCGGAAACGGAAACCGGCGAAAAAGTGGTCGCCACCGCCCATCAGGAACCACAACTGGACTGGCAAACCTTCAAGATCAAATCTGGCGATACACTCTCATCACTGTTCAAGAAGGCCGGATTCAACGACGGCATCATGCTTTCCGTCATCCATGGTGAAGGGGAGGCCGACAAACTGCAGCGCCTGTATGCAGGCGAGACCATCCGCTTCGCCACTGACGAAGAAGGCGAACTGGCGGGCGTCGAACTGCAGCGCAACCTTCTTGAGACCCTCAAGATCACCCGCACCGAAGAAGGCTTCAGCGGCAGGACCGACATGCGCGAGCCCGAAGCCCGCCCCGCCTTTGCATCCGGCGTGATTGACGGTTCCCTGTATCTGGCCGCCCGTGATGCCGGCCTTAATGATCGCCTGACCATGGAACTTGCCGGCATCTTCGGCTGGGATATCGACTTCGTTTATGACGTTCGCAAGGGCGACCGGTTCGAAGTGGTCTACGAGGAACTCTACCTCGACGGCGAGAAGTTCGATACCGGCCGCATCCTCTCGGCACGCTTCGTCAACCGGGGCGAAGAAAACCTGGCCCTGCTCTATACCGACAGCAATGGCGACTCTGATTACTACACACCCGAGGGCAAGAGCATGCGCAAGGCGTTCCTGCGCACCCCGATCAATGCCCGGGTATCCTCGCCATTCAACCTGCAACGCCGGCACCCGGTGCTGGACGTGGTACGCCCCCACGAAGGCACCGATTATGCAGCCCCTCCAGGCACACCGATCAAGGCCGCGGGTAGCGGTCGGGTCCGGTTCGCCGGCTGGAAAGGGGGCTACGGCCGGACCGTTATCCTTCAGCATGGCGACAACATCACCACGCTGTATGCCCACATGAGCCGTCTCGCCAAGGGCATGAAGAACGGCACCCGCGTCAAGCAGGGACAAACCATCGGTTATGTTGGCTCTTCCGGCATGGTAACCGGTCCGCACCTCCATTATGAGTTCCGCCTGAACGGATCGCCTCGCAACTCCCGGACGGTCAAGCTCCCGGATGCCAAGCCTGTACCCGACTCAGAGATGGCCCGCTTCAAGCAGGTCACCGAGCAGCGGGTTGCCCAGTTCGACGTGTTCCGCGAGAACTATCAGCAGCTGGCCCTGGCACGGGAAGACTGAATCAATGGAGGCCTGGCTCGGGCTGATGTCCGGCACCAGCATGGATGGCATTGATGCCGTGCTGGTGTCCTTTCGGGATCGCACGGTCCAGATTCACGCAACCCACTGCCTCAGTTATCCGGACGAACTCCGCCAGCGGCTCATCCACGCCAGCCAGAACCTTGCCAGCCCCGATGAGATCGGGGAGCTCAATACCCTGACCGGTCAACTGTTCGGCCAGGCCGCCTGTAAAGCGATTTCAGTCTCAGGCATGGAGCCGAACTGTATTCGGGCCATTGGCAGTCACGGCCAGACCATCCGCCATCAACCATCAGGTTCGGCCCCCTTTTCCTTCCAGATCGGAAACCCGGCCATCATTGCCGAAGCAACCGGAATCACCACGGTTGGTGATTTCCGCAGTCGAGACATGGCAGCCAGAGGCCAGGGCGCACCGTTGGTTCCAGCATTCCACAAGGCCTTCTTTGGATCCGACTCGGAGAACCGGTGCATTCTCAATCTTGGAGGCATTGCCAATATTACCTGGCTACCGGCCAAGGGTACCGGGGCGATTAGCGGCTTCGACACTGGCCCTGCCAACGCCCTGATGGATGCCTGGTGCCAGGACCAGACCGGTCGACCTTACGATGCAGATGGACACTGGGCTGTGGAAGGAAGCGTAGACCAGTCATTACTGGATGACATGCTTTCCGATGCGTACTTCAAGCGCACGCCGCCAAAAAGCACCGGCAAGGAAAAGTTCAACCTCAGCTGGGTGAAAACCATGATTGCCCGCCACCCGGACCTGAAGCCGGAAGATATCCAAAGGACACTTCTGGAGCTCACCGCGTTGACCATCGCAGACCAGATGCCGGAAACCGGCGCCGATACTGTCTATGCCTGCGGCGGCGGTACTCGCAACCCTGAACTGATGCGTGCCCTAAGCGCAGCACTGGCTCCGGCACGTCTGGCGGTGACGTCAGAATTGGGACTGGACCCTCAATGGGTGGAACCGGTGGCATTCGCCTGGCTTGCAAAGCAGGCTGTGGAGGGAAAACCGGGGAATCTCCCGGAGGTAACCGGCGCAAATGGCCCCCGGGTTCTGGGAGCCATTTACCCGGCCTGAATCAGATCGAAAAGGAGCTACCACATCCGCAAGTGGAGGTGGCGTTGGGGTTCTGAACCACAAACTGGGAGCCTTGCAGCCCCTCCTGATACTCGATCGTGGCGCCAATCAGGTACTGGTAGCTCATTGAATCCACCAGCAAAACAACACCGTCCCGCTCAATGACGGTGTCATCCTCCTCCTGATTCTCATCAAAAGAAAAACCGTACTGGAATCCGGAACAGCCACCCCCGGTAACAAAGACGCGTAGTTTGAGGTCGGGGTTGCCCTCTTCCTCAATCAATTCACGCACCTTGGCAACGGCGCTGTCACTGAAAAACAGTGGGGTGGCCACCTGCTGCTGAACTACACTCAAGCTCGCCTCCGGAAACTTCGTTTACAAAGTGACGATTATGGTATTCCTGACTAAAACAATCAACTATTCGGACTTTCCACCATCCTCAAGGGCCACTTCAACCGCGTCATCGGACCGGACTGAGGCGGAGGGCTCCGAACGATCCTTGGTCAACAGGCCCACCGGCTCACGCTGGTGAACCAGGTTGCCATTGACGGTAGCCCCCATAGCCATCTCGATCAGGTTGTAATAGACATTGCCGTTGATGGCGGCCTTTTCCGCCAGCTCCAGATGGTTCGAGGCATAGACATCACCATTGACCGTACCATTGATGATGACATGGGGGGCCACGATGTCACCGGTGATCTCTCCGACCTCCGATAACCGAAGTACAGCGTCACTGCCCTCTTCCGCCACGACCTTGCCCTTGATCCGGCCATCCACATGCAACCCGCCGGAAAATTTCACATCCCCCTCTACCGTGGTCCGTGAGGAAACCAGGGTGTCGAAGTGGCCTGCCGGCCGACGTGGCTTTTGCTGCTTTTTCTTACCGAGCATTTCAGTTCTCCGTTAAATCATCCCAGTCAAAGGTTCGTTCTGCCTGCGAGGATTTCCGGCCCTCGGCCTGGGCCACCACCTGAATCTCGACCGGCTCGAAATTCTCCGGAAGCACCAGAGTTCCCTCCACGTTCTGGAAGAAGCGGAAACGGAACTTTACGCCAAGGTCCTCAATATCCTGAGACAGATCACGCAGGGCAATGACTTCTTTCTCTTCGTCGCGCATGCCGATGACATTGACCGCCACCACGCCAGATATGTAGTTCTTGTTATTACCAACCTGAGTCAGGACCAGCTTGAAATCCCAGGCACCGGGCTGGTAATCCCGGGCCAGAGTCAGACTGTCGACCTGGAGCCCCTTGCTGGTCTCCGACGGTGCCATGATATTTTTATAGAAAGTCAGATCTGACTTCAGTGATGCGATGCGGGTTTCCAGCTCGACAATGGTCGTCCGTGCCTGTCTGAGTGCCTGGGCATCGATTGCCTTGCCCCTCTCCAGGTTGACCAGTTGCTGACGCGCTTCCTTATAGTTGCTTCGTAGTGCATCCAACTCCTCTTCGAGCACCTCGTTGGAAGCCGCGACATCCGAGAACCGGAAACCTCCCTGGGCCAGCCCGGCAGCATAACCGGCAAGCGCAGCGACCACGGTAAACGCCAACAGGATGGCGGTACGGCGAATCCGGTACCCGGGACGATGGCGGATAACAACATACTCTTCCGCCGGCTTGCGTGACTCGCTCACTGACCGTCCTTAAGGCAACAACGCCGGAGCTTCTAGCCCCATGGTTTCGCGGAAGCCAAACATGATGTTCATGTTCTGGACGGCCTGACCGGCCGCACCCTTGACCAGATTATCGATCACCGAGGAGACGATCACGATATTGCTGTCCTCCTGGCGATGCAACGCCATCCGGCACTGGTTGGCTCCCCGGACACTTCGGGTTTCCGGGTGGCTGCCAAAGGGCATCACATCAACAAACGGCTCGTCCCGGTAACGCTCCTCGTACAGGGCCTGAAGACGGTCGAATGCGGAAGGATCCTTCAGTTCGGCATAAAGGGTGGCCTCGATACCGCGAATCATGGGAATGAGGTGCGGCACAAAGGTCACACCAACCTGACTTCCGGCGGCGCCGGTCAGGCCCTGTCGGATTTCCGGCAAATGCCGGTGGCCAGAGGCACCATAGGCCTTGAAGCTCTCGCCAATCTCGCCATGCAGCATGCCGATCTTGCCCTGACGCCCTGCACCACTGGCGCCGGATTTTGCGTCGGCGATCAGGCGCGAAGGATCAACCAGCCCCTGCTCAAGCAGCGGCAGGAAGCCCAGCTGCACCGCGGTGGGATAACAACCGGGGTTGGCGACCAGCTGGGCGCTCCGGATTTCGTCCCGGACTACTTCCGGCAGGCCGTAGACAGCCTTCTCTGCCCACTCCGGGGTTTCATGGGGCATACCATACCACTGGGCCCAGACGTCCAGATCCTTGAGCCGGAAATCCGCAGACAGATCAACGACGCGAACGCCGGCAGCCATCAGCTCAGGCACCATCCGCATGGCCACGCCGTGCGGCGTGGCAAAGAAAACCAGGTCACAAGCCTTCAGCACACTGGCATCCGGCTCGGAAAACTCGAGATCGAAGTGCCCGCGCAGATTGGGGTACATATCCGCGACCGGCATGCCAGCCTCGGAACGGGAAGTTATGCAGCTGACAGATACTTCCGGGTGAACCGCCAGGATTCTAAGCAGCTCCACACCGGTATAGCCGGTGCCACCAACGATGCCTACTTTAATCACCATATTCTCCAGTGACGTTGAATCAGGAATTGGAAGTTTGGTGGTGTAGTCTACCATGATAAACCAACGACTTATTGCAGCGCGGAGGCCGACCGCTACAATGTTGTCACAAACCCGTTAACCGACTGTCATACCTGAACCGGAATCCCTGCGATCATGCGGAACATCTGGCACCAGATCACCGAAAACCTGATCCCTGTATTCCGCCGCAGGCTCTCCGGCGTCGATGCGCTTCCACAACTGGCAGTCCTGGGGCTGCTATCCGGCCTGATCACCGGGGGCGTGATTCTGCTGTTCCGGCTGGCCATCGAGTGGCCTCTTGAATATTTCCTGCCGGGCACCGGTTCCGAATCCTTTGAGCAACTGGACATCCTCACCCGTGGCCTGCTGCCGCTTGCCGGCGCCCTCGCCCTGGGCCTTATGCTGCACCGACTGGCGATACATGACCGCAAGGTCGGTATTGTTCACGTCATGGAGCGCCTGAATTACCACCAGGGTTACATCTCCCTGCGCAGCGCCATCGTCCAGTTCATTTCCGGCGTTACCACGGTCGTATCTGGCCAGTCAGCGGGGCGGGAAGGTCCAGCGGTGCACCTGGGGGCTGCGTTCTCCAGTCTGATGGGGCAATGGATGCGCCTGCCCAACAACAGCATCCGGACCCTCGTGGCCTGCGGCTGTGCCGCCGCCATCTCCGCCTCGTTCAACACACCGATCTCGGGCGTACTCTTTGCCATGGAAGTGGTGATGATGGAGTACACCATCGCCGGCTTCACCCCCATCATCCTGGCTGCAGTGAGTGCGGCCATCGTCACCCAGGCGGTCTATGGCTCCGAACCGGCCTTCAGCGTTCCGGCACTGACCATGAATTCCCTGATGGAAATTCCCTGGATACTCGTTATTGCCGTGATCATCGGTATCGCCGCCGCGCTGTTCATCCAGCTGGTGGACACCATGGGCCGGTACCACCACCAGCCGGTGCTCCTGCGCATTGGCATTGCCGGCGCCCTGATGGTGCCGTTTGCGGTCTTCATCCCGGAAACCATGGGCATCGGCTATGACACGGTCAACGCGACCATTAATGGCCACCTCGGCTTCTGGCTGCTGTTATCCGCAGGCGTGGCGAAGCTGTTCATCACTTCCCTGAGCATCGGGCTCGGCATGCCAAGCGGTGTTATCGGCCCAACCCTGTTTATGGGAGCAACCCTCGGTGGCGCGATGGGGCTGGTGGGAGCACAGATCGCGCCAGACATTGCTTCGTCCGTGGGCTTCTATGCCATGCTCGGCATGGGGGCGATGATGGGCGCAGTGTTGCAGGCCCCGCTGGCCGCTCTCATGGCGGTCATGGAGCTGACCCGCAACCCCAACATTATCCTGCCCGCCATGCTGATAATCACCACGGCCAGCCTGGTCTCCAGCGAGGCCTTCGGCAAGAAGTCACTGTTTCTTACCATACTCAAGAGCCAGGGCCTGAGTTACCAGAACTCACCGGTCATCCAGGCGCTTCGCAGGGTCTCCGTCGGCGCCATCATGGACCGCAACATCCTGCGCACGGAACGACACCTGACGATCGAGGAAGCCCGCAAGATTCTCAAGTCCGAACCCAAGTGGCTGATTGTAGAGGGCAGCAGTGGCCCCACCGCCCTGCTCCCGGCGGTGGATCTTGCCCGGTATCTGGAGGATACCGAGGAAACCGCGGCCGAAGAGGGAATCGACATGCCGGAATCCATTGATCTTATCGACATCCCCGCTAACCGTCGGGACGTTGCCCCGGTACAATACCAGGCGACCCTAGAGGAAGCCCTGAACGAGTTTGATACCACCAACGCCGAGGCCCTCTACGTGCAGCGGCACGTCGCGCCCATGATCCAAAGGGTGTACGGCGTGGTATTGAAGTCTGACATCGAAAGCTACTACCAATACCGACGGAGTTGACGGATGCTGTGGGTAAAAGCCTTCCACATAATTGCCATGGTGTGCTGGTTCGCCGGCCTGTTCTACCTGCCGCGGCTGTTTGTCTACCATGCCGCCTGCGAGGACCAGCCCGGGCGGGACCGCTTCAAGATCATGGAGCGCAAGCTGTATCGGGGCATAACCACCCCTTCCATGATCGCCACGGTGGCCCTTGGCATATGGCTGATCAGTTACAATGTCTCCGGTTATTTCAGCCAGGGCTGGCTCCACGCGAAACTGCTGCTGGTCGCCCTGCTGATCGTCTACCACTTTTATTGCGGCCACCTGGTCAAGGTGTTCCGGGATGACATGAACCACCGCAGCCATGTGTTCTATCGCTGGTTCAATGAACTGCCCGTGTTCGTCCTGCTTGCGGTCGTGATACTCGCTGTCGTCAAACCGTTTTAAGGAGCTAGAGCCATCAAACATTACACCCGTCCCCAGGTGCTTGTGCTGTCCGGGCTCGACCCCTCCGGTGGCGCGGGCATCCAGGCCGATATTCAGGCCATCACCTCACTCGGCTGTCACCCCTTGCCGGTACTGACCTGCCTGACCGTGCAGGATACCTGTAACGTCTATGATGCCCAGCCTGTGGACAGCGCACTGATTCGCAAACAACTGGAGTGCATCGCAGCCGATGCCCCCATTCATGCCATCAAGACCGGGGCTCTGGGAAACGCCGAGGTTGTCGATGTGCTGGTGGAGTTCATCAAGGCCCGACCCGCGATTCCGGTGATAACCGACCCCGTGATCAAAGCCGCCGGCGGTGGCGACCTGGCCGACGAAGCCCTCATCACCGCCATGAGGGAACGCCTGTTTCCGCTGGCCGAAATGATCACGCCGAACGGAATTGAACTGGCCATGCTCGGAGGCAGCGATAAACCGGAGCAGGCGGCGAAGCATTTGATGGATCGGGGCTGCGAATCCGTGCTGGCCACCGGCGGCCACGGTACCGGCCTGCACATCATCAATACCCTGTATAACCACAACCCGGAGCCCATGCGCTGGGAGATCGAGCGGGTGGGCGGTGAATACCACGGCACCGGCTGCACCCTCGCCGCGGCCATCGCGGCCGGACGGGCATCCGGGCTATCAGCCCGCGCCGCCATCTCCCAGGCCCAGAATTACGTCCATCGGGCGGTTCTCCACGCTCTGGAAGTGGGCAAGGGCCAGCCCGTCCCGGACCGGGGTATCCTGTGGGAACGCTAGGAAAGGGCCTCCGTCCGGGGCTCTATGCCATCACCGACAGCAAGCTGACGCCGGCTGATCGACTGTCGGCATCCGTGGAAGCCGCACTGCGGGGTGGCGCCATGCTGGTACAATACCGGGAGAAAGCGGCCCCATGGCCGGAACGGCTAGGCCAGGCCCGGGACCTTCAGGCCATTTGCAGCAATGCCGGCGTGCCACTGCTCATCAATGATGACCCTGAGCTGGCACTGCGCAGCGGGGCGGCAGGAGTCCATCTTGGCCAGGGTGACGGATCACTCAGGCAGGCCCGACAACTTCTGGGTGAAGGTGCCATCATTGGCGCCACCTGCCATGCCAGAGTGGACCTGGCCCGTCAGGCCCTTGCCGAGGGCGCCGATTACCTGGCCTTCGGGCGCTTCTATTCATCCGGCACCAAGCCGGATGCACCCGGAGCGGATCCAGCCGTCCTGACCGAGGCGAAACAGCTCGGCAAACCGGTGACGGCCATTGGCGGGGTAACGGCGGAAAACGGTGCCCCCCTGATCCGGGCAGGGGCCGACCTGCTGGCTGCGATCGGCGGCGTGTTCGGAGGCACACCGGAACAGATTGAACAGAGGGCAAGAGCCTTCGGGCAGCTGTTCGCTGCCCATCATCCACTTTTCTCATTATCGGATTAACAGGAGCCGAACCATGACACACTCCGAAACCTTGTTCGAAGAGGCACAAAAATACATTCCCGGTGGCGTGAACTCACCGGTACGGGCCTTTCGTGGCGTGGGCGGCACCCCGATTTTCTTCAAGCATGCCGAAGGCGCCTACCTGTTTGACGAGGACGATCGCCGCTACATCGACTACATCGGGTCCTGGGGGCCGATGATCCTCGGCCACTCCGACCCACGCATCAAGCAGGCGCTCCATGCCCAGGTGGATCTCGGTGTCGGCTATGGCGCGCCCACGGCCATCGAGACCGAAATGGCCAAGAAGGTGTGTGAACTGGTGCCTTCCATTGACCTGGTGCGCATGGTGAACTCGGGCACCGAAGCCACCATGAGTGCCATTCGTCTGGCGCGGGGCTACACCGGCCGCGACAAGATCGTGAAGTTCGAGGGCTGCTACCACGGCCACGTGGACTCGCTGCTGGTCAAGGCCGGCTCCGGCGCGCTGACCCTCGGCGTTCCCAACTCCCCGGGTATTCCTGCCAGCCTGGCGGAACACACCCTGACCCTGACCTACAACGACATCGACGAAGTCAGGGATACCTTCGAGAAAATGGGCGACCAGATTGCAGCCATCATCGTGGAGCCGGTGGCCGGTAACATGAACTGCATTCCGCCGATCTCGGGCTTCCTGGAGGCGTTGCGGGAAGTCTGTGACCAGCACGGTACTGTGCTGATCTTTGACGAGGTCATGACCGGTTTCCGGGTATCCCTGGGCGGCGCCCAGGGTTACTACGGCGTCACTCCGGACCTGACCGCCCTGGGCAAGGTCATCGGTGGCGGCCTCCCTGTCGGCGCCTTCGGTGGCAAGCGGGAAATCATGGAGCACATCTCGCCCCTGGGCCCTGTTTACCAGGCCGGCACCCTGAGTGGTAATCCGCTGGCCATGGCCGCGGGCCTGACCACACTCAACGCTATTTCCGAGCCCGGCTTCCATGACCGGCTCACCGAAAAGACCAATGCGGTACGCGATGGCCTGAAGCAGGCGGCTGACGAGGCAGGCATTCCGATGACCGTGCAGAGCGCCGGCGCCATGTTCGGCTTCTTCTTTACCGAGGAATCCTCGGTCACCCGCTTCGACCAGGTGATGGCTTGCGACGTGGAGCGCTTCAAGAAGTTCTTCCAGGGCATGCTGAAAGAGGGGGTCTACCTGGCGCCTTCCGCGTTCGAGGCCGGATTCACCAGTGCTGCGTTGTCCGATGACGATATCGAGCACACGATTGCCGCCGCGCGCAAGATGATGGCGACGCTGTAACTGCAGAGCTCAGGGCCCGGCCCGGCGGCCGGGCTCAGAGCACACCTTCCAGCGTCACCATGAAGGTGTGGCGCTGGTAATTGTAACTGTCTATAGCGCTGCTGTTGTCCCGGAACAGCCATTCGCCCCGCACAAGCCAACGCCGGCTCAGGCCGTATTCGGCAAAGGTTCCGGTTTCCCAGCGCCGGTCCGTTCGCCGTTCAACCACCACCGCATCCCCCTCCAGCAAACGGTGGGGATCCTGGTACCGGCTGTACCTGAAACCGCCTATGACGCCCAGCACAACATCCCCCCGGACGCCGTAACTTGCCACACCCTCAATGGCATGGTGTTGCGGCGAGACACTGACAAACTGGCTGCCTGACTCCAGGTCACTTCGATCGTTCAGCTCCCACAGGTACTTGCCCTCAAGCTTCCAGCCACCGATCCCGCGACCGGTCCTGGCCCGTAGCCGGTACCACTGGCCGTCGTACGCTTCGAAAGAACTGCCACCGTCCACCCGGGCAGCAGCCAGGGAGGCATCACAGCCATCGACCGGAAGACCAACCGGGCATTCATCCCAGGCGACAAGACCTTCGACCCCATAACGGGTCTCGAATGCATCCCTCCCGAAACAGGACTGACTCAGCAGCAGCTTACGGGTGAGGCAGGCAGCCAGCAAACAACACCTTCCGTTCAGTTCCGGATCAGAGGGATGGG
>JAAZVL010000262.1 GCA_018623515.1 Marinobacter sp. | reverse complement strand
GGAAATCGAGCAGGATATCGCCAGCCAACGCCAGGACATTGTGGAACTGAAACAAAACTACCTGGAAGACATCCAGCGACTGGAAGAGATTACGGGCAAGGAACGGACGTTGCCACTGGAACTGGCCGACAAGCAATAAGGCCAGCGCCGAGTCAGGGGCAGGGTAACAATGGGGTCAGAAGAAGGCTTTTTTCAGACCCCGACTTCATCATCAATCCAGATCGGCCAGACAAAAAAAGGGTCAGATGAAAAGCTACATCTGACCCCTTCTTCAATTCAACCCAGATCAAGCAGAGGCGGTGCTCTTCTTGGCAGTTGAAGAACCGGCGCTCTTGCGGGCAGTGGTCTTGCGCGCAGCCGGCTTCTTCGGCTCAACAGACTTCTTGGCTTCCTGGGCCGTTTCAGCCACTTCTTCCGCAGCCTCGGAAACGGTGTCTGCGCCTTCAGCAGCTTCCTTCTCCAGCTTGGCAACCAGCTCGGCGGCGAAGTTACCAAAACGGGAGTTCAGGCTACGCAGTTGCTCGAACAGGCTCTCACTGTAGCCATCGTAGCGCTTGCGCAGGTTCTTGACGCTGTATTCGCGGGCTTCGGATTCCAGCTTCTCGGCATACTCGAACGGCTTGGCAGCGATTTTCTTCTGCTGCTCTTCCGCGGCGTTGATACCCTTCTCGACGATTTCCTGAATCTGTTCCTGGTAGGACTTGAGTTTACCCATGATGGACTCTCCTTGGTTTCGTGAACATTCGTCATGCCTGCTAACTGCTTAAATCGCAGGCCTTCTTTCGATCTCAGAAACCAAGATACGGGCAAAAATTAGAATGTTCATACTAAAAACCGGCTACCACCGGAAAAGCACCCAGCTGGGCACCAGCAGGTCCGATTCGGTTTCCCGGATCCAGCCACCGCCATCGGCAGGCACCAGGTAATACTCGGGCCCGACTTCGGGCACCACTTTAATCTCCATCAGCTGGCCATTCACCCGGTACTCGTAGAACACCTCTTTCTCGCCGGGGCGGATAACAATCTGCGGGCCTTCAGCCTCAGGCTGGTAATCGGTCACCACCACCGGTTCCTTCGGGGTCTCCACCGGTGTCTGGTCCAGCGCTCCTTCCTCCTGGGCCAGAGCCGCCAGTGGCAGGCACGCAAGCAGTATGGCGGGGCAAGCGATTCGTTTCATTTTCGTGATACCCTTTCGACAATCCATTTCAGTACAGAGTTGCACAAGCCAACCAACGCTTCAATCAGAATCCGGATCCGTATTTCTATGAATGAAAAAAAGACCCCACCCGTGGTGCTCGTCGACGGCTCGTCCTATCTTTTCCGCGCCTACCACGCGCTGCCGCCTCTGACCAACAGCAAGAATCACCCGACCGGGGCCATCAAGGGTGTGATCAGTATGATCCGTCGCCTGGAGCAGGATTTTCCGGGCTCGAAAATGGTGGTGGTCTTTGATGCCAAGGGCAAAACCTTCCGGCACGAGATGTATGAAGAGTACAAGGCCAACCGCCCCCCTATGCCGGATGACCTGGCAATGCAGATCGAACCGATCCACGAGATTGTCCGGGCCATGGGCCTGCCCCTGCTGATCGTGCCCGAGGTGGAAGCCGACGACGTTATCGGCACCCTGGCCAACGAAGCCACCAGCAAGGGCATCGACGTGGTGGTCTCCACCGGTGACAAGGACATGGCGCAACTGGTCAGCGACCACGTCACCCTGATCAATACCATGACCGAGACCCGGATGGACCGCGAAGGTGTGGTGGAAAAGTTCGGCGTCACCCCGGAGCAGATCATCGACTACCTTGCCCTGGTGGGGGACAAGGTGGACAACATTCCGGGCGTCAACAAATGCGGCCCGAAGACTGCGGTCAAATGGCTGCAGACCTACAAGGACCTGGACAACCTCATCGAGCACGCGGACGAGATCAAGGGCAAGATCGGCGAGTACCTGCGCGAAGCCATCGACACCCTGCCCCTGAGCCGGGAACTGGCCACCATCCGGACTGATGTCGATCTCGAGTTTGGGCTTGAGGACCTAAAACTGCGGGAGCAGGACGACGACCAGCTCCTGGATCTGTTCAAGGAATACGAGTTCCGCAGCTGGGTGAACGAGTTGGAAAGCGAAAGTAACGCCGAGGAAAAGACTGACAACAACGCCACTTCCGCCTCAAAGGAAAAGCAGTACAGCGTCATCACCGAGCAGGACGAACTGGACGATTGGATCAGGCGCCTGAAGGCCTCGGACCTGTTCGCCTTTGACACGGAGACCACCAGCCTGCGGTACATCGACGCCGAAATTGTCGGGGTGTCGTTCGCGGTGGAAGCGGGCGAAGCGGCTTACGTGCCCCTGGCCCACGACTACATGGGTGCGCCGGACCAACTCGACCGCGACAAGGTACTGGAGCAACTCAAACCGTTGCTGGAAGATCCGAAGCAGAAAAAGGTGGGGCAGAACCTCAAGTACGACAAGAACGTGCTCGCCAATCACGGCATCGATCTGGAGGGGATCGCCGAGGACACCATGCTGGAGTCCTATGTCTATAACTCGGTGGCCACCCGCCACGACATGGACAGCCTGGCCCGGGAATACCTGGGCGAGCAGACCATCACCTACGAATCCATTGCCGGCAAGGGTGCCAAACAGCTGACCTTCAACCAGATCGATCTGGAAAAAGCCGGCCCCTATGCCGCCGAAGATGCCGACATCACCCTGCGCCTGCACCAGACTCTGAGCCCCCGGCTCAAGGAAACCGGCAAGCTGGATTCCGTCTACCGGGAGATCGACCTGCCGCTGGTGCCGGTGTTATCCCGTATGGAGCAGCGCGGCACGCTGATCAGCGCCAATGTGCTGAGGAAACACAGCCAGGAACTGGCCGAACGCATGGCCGAACTGGAGAAGGAAGCCCACGAGGTGGCCGGAGAGACCTTCAACCTCGGCTCCACCAAGCAGTTGCAGGCCATTTTCTACGACAAGCTTGGCCTGCCGGTCATCAAAAAGACACCGAAAGGTGCACCCTCCACCGCCGAGCCGGTGTTGCAGGAACTGGCCCACGAGCACGAGTTACCACGACTGATTCTCGAGCACCGCAGCCTGAGCAAGCTCAAGTCCACCTACACCGACACCCTGCCGGAGCTGATCCACCATCGCACCGGGCGTGTGCATACTTCCTATCACCAGGCTGTGACGGCTACAGGCCGGTTGTCTTCGTCGGAACCCAACCTGCAGAACATTCCGATCCGCACCGAGCAGGGCCGGCGTATCCGCCAGGCCTTCATCGCCCCTGAGGGCTACAAGCTGGTAGCGGCCGACTACTCACAGATCGAGCTGCGGATCATGGCCCACCTGTCCGGAGACAAAGGCCTGATCAATGCGTTCGAACATGGGGAGGACATCCACAAGGCCACGGCGGCCGAGGTATTTGGCGTAAGCCTCAAAGACGTCAGCTCCGACCAGCGCCGCAGCGCCAAGGCCATCAACTTCGGCCTTATCTATGGCATGTCCGCTTTCGGGCTGTCCCGGCAGCTGGG
>JAAZVL010000261.1 GCA_018623515.1 Marinobacter sp. | reverse complement strand
GCCGCCGCCGTTTTGTTCCACCGAGTGGCCTCAAGCGCCTTCTCAATGGCCTGCCGCTCAATGTTTTCCAGGAACCCCTCGAGATCAATCTCCCCCTCCGGCACGCTGGGCGCATCGGAACCGGGATTGGCCAAACTGGAAGCGGACCCGGCGGGCTGCACGCTGTTGCCCAGGTGCAGGTCATCGGCGCTGATACGGTCCTCATCGCACAGGGTAAAGGCCCGCTCCAGAATATTTTCCAGCTCCCGCACGTTGCCCGGGAAGTCGTAGGCCTTGAGTCGTTCGATCGCGTCGGGCGTGAGGGCGGCCGGATCGCATTCGTATTCCCTGGCTATGCGCCCGAGGATGTGGTTGGCGAGCAGGGGAATATCATCGGGCCGCTCCCGCAGCGGTGGCACCGCCAGTTCGATCACGTTGATCCTGTAGAAAAGGTCCTGGCGGAAGTTGCCCTCTTGCACCAGCTCCGGCAAGTTCTTGTGGGTGGCGCTGAGTACCCGGATGTCCACCGGCACTTCTTTGGTATCGCCCACCGGCCGCACGGCCTTTTCCTGAATGGCGCGGAGCAGTTTTACCTGCATGGCCAGGGGCAGGTCGGCCACTTCGTCCAGGAACAGGGTACCGCCGTTGGCCGAGCGGAACAGGCCTTCCTTGTTCTCCACCGCGCCAGTGAAGCTGCCTTTCTTGTGGCCGAAGAATTCGCTCTCCATCAGCTCGGAGGGAATGGCGCCGCAGTTAACGGCTACGAAGGGCCCTTCCCGGCGCGGGCCCTGCAGGTGAATCATCCGGGCCACCAGTTCCTTGCCGCTACCGGACTCGCCACTGATGAATACCGGTGCCTGGCTGCGCGCCAGCTTGCGTGTCTGATTCCGGAGCTTGCGGATCTGCGGGGAGTTGCCCAGCAGCAGGCCAGGCTCGTCGGTTTCCGCATCGGTTTCCGGCTTGGCGTCGGACAGCTTAAGAGCGCTGTTGACCAGTTCCCGCAATCTCGGCAATTCCACCGGCTTGGACACAAAATCGAAGGCGCCGGCTTTCAGGGATTCGATGGCGGTGTCCATGTTGCCGTAGGCGGTAATCACCGCCACCGGCGTGGCCGGGGCGTGCTGCTGGATCCAGTGCACCAGGTCAATGCCGTTGCCGTCCGGCAGGTTCATATCGGTCAGGCACAGCTGAGGCTGGTGTTTTTCCAGCAGCTGTCGGGCAGTGGTCAGGTCCGGCGCGGTCAGGGTTTCAATGCCCATCCGGGTGAGGGTGATTTCCAGCAGGTCCCGGATATCCGGCTCGTCATCAACGATCAGTGCGGTATGCGTGGTCATTGTCTCGTGTTGGTTCCATCTCGTTGTGCGGGCCCCGGGGTCAGAAAAGGTCTTGATCAGATCATGCGCCCGGGTGGGGCAAAGGTAATGCGGAAGCAGCATCCTGGCTGGTCATCCTCCACCAGGGACAGATGCGCCTGGTTAGACTCGCACAGTTCCCGGGCCAGATAAAGGCCCAGGCCGGTGCCACTTTTGTCGGTTGTGAAGAATGGCTCAAACACTGAGCTCCGGTGCTCTTTCGAGATGCCGGGGCCGTAGTCCCGAACATCCAGATAGGCCCGCTCTCCATCCTCGGTGGTGCCCGCGCTGAGTTTTATATGTTTCTCGCCACATTGCTGTTGGCTGTAGCGAAGCCCGTTGTCACACAGGTTGACCAGAACCTGCTCGATCTGGCTTTTGTCGAATCGTGCCGCCGGTACGTCCGGGTCTATGACGAGATCGATCCGGACCGGGCTGGACTGGTCATCCTGGGTTTGCAGGAAATCCCGCCGGAACTCCTGCAGCCACACGGGAATATCCACCAGTTCGGCATTCGCTGCCTTGCGCCGGGACAACTCCAGGACATTCTCGATAATGCCGTTTACCCGCCTGGAGTGGCGGCGAATGATGTCCAGCATGCGTTGGTCGCCCTCGTCGAGGGACGGGGATTCCTCCATCAGTTGTGCGGCGTGGCTGATGGCGCCCAGGGGATTACGGATCTCGTGGGCAATGCCGGCGGTCAGCCGCCCGAGTGAGGCCAGCTTCATTTGCTGGGCCTGCTGGGTCACCTTGCTCATGTCGTCCACGAACACCAGGATCAGCTCGCCCTGTTCCTGGTCCAGCTGGGTGAAATTCGCCTGGAGCAGCGGCGAAGTGGGTGCGGACTGGAATGGCGCAATACGCTTGCGGGGATTCTTGAGCCAGTCTTCCAGGCCAAGTTTGAGGGGCTGGGGCAGCACCCTGCTTTGCACGCGTGCCGAATCTTCCGCGCCTGGGGTGCCAAACAACAGTTCCTCGGCCGCCGCGTTCGCCAGGCGGATCTGCCCGGAGCGATCCAGCACCAGGATGCCCGTGCGCATGCGCTGGATAATCTGCTGGTTGATCTGCTCCAGTTCGGCGATGCTGCGGGCGCGACTCGAAGCCAGAGCCTCGCTGCGCATCATTCGTCGGGAGATGTTCTGCAGGATGAACGCGGCGGCAAAATAGAGGATGCCCAGCGAGCCGGCCCGGACAATATCGTCACCGCTTTCATCCAGGACCAGGACGGCCCAGCTGGAAATCCCCAGGGAGCAGAGAGCGGCGAGGGCAGCGTAGAAAGTGCCCATGCGGCTCGGGGTCAGGATGTTGCCTGCGGCAACGGAAATGATCACCAGGTTGGCCAGACCGTTGGTGATGCCGGTGCTGCTGATCAGCAGGCCATGCATGATCAGGATATCGAGCAGGATGGACAGAGTGATATGCCGCTGGCTGGGCTGGAAACCGGCCAGCAGGGTCATGCCGATAAAGGCGTTCAGGGCCAGGTAGGACACCACGCCCGCCTGGTAATAGTCCTGCCAGCGGAAGCGAGGCTCCATGGCGACCGGATCAACGAACAACAGCCCCACCAGCATCAGACTGACCACCAGCCGGTAGTGGTTGTAGATCCGGAACAGCTTCACTTGCTGCCAGTTGCCCGGCGGGTAAAGTGCCTGTGCGCTGCCGGTGGGTGACGTACTGCCTGCCATGGTTGCCTTTTGTCTTTTGTTGGTCGGAAGAAATTCTCGCCCTCGCGGGGTTATAATAGCCTTTTCATGGCAATGAGTTACAGGAGCCGATTTATGTCCGTGTCCGGGAACGCCCCGTCCTCCCAATCGCCCGCCCGGAAGTTGCGGGTGGTCATGGCCCAGCTGGATTTTCTGGTAGGGGATATTCCCGGCAATGCCCGGCTTGTCATTGACGCCACCCGCAAGGCGGCCAGTGAGCATCAGGCGGACATCGTAGTGTTCCCGGAACTCTGCCTGACCGGCTATCCGCCCGAGGATTTGCTGCTGCGCCCAAGCCTGGACTTGCGCGTGGACGAGGCGCTGGACGAGCTCAAGGCCGCAGACCTCGAGCCGGCGATTGTCATCGGTGCGCCTTTGCGCCATCACGGGCTGCTCTATAACGGTGCCGTGGTAATCGAGAAGGGCGAGATCACCGGCCGCTATTTCAAGCGCTTCCCACCCAACTACCAGGTGTTCGATGAAAAGCGCTACTTTGCCGAGGGC
>JAAZVL010000260.1 GCA_018623515.1 Marinobacter sp. | reverse complement strand
TATCCAGCCGCCCGCAGCAAACCGGAAGAAAGCCAGTTGTATCAGATTCCACATAGTCGTCGCCCGGGCACCTCAGGTTCCAACGCCCGGTCACAGGATTTACTTTCCCCGGGCGGCATAATCAAAAGCCCGCGAATTCTACCACGGCGCCTTCCCAAAAGCAGACAGGCAAGCTGTTACAAACCGTCAATCAGCTTGTGTACGTTTGACGACAATGATACTTTTTCGCCCCTGTTTTCCTCCTGATTGGATGGTTTTTTCTGTGCCCGGCAAACTCATTAAACTGGTTTTCCGCCTTTTATCCCTTCTCGGCCTTCGCAATGCCCAACGCCTCGGCCGCATGCTGGGAGGAGCGGCCTGGAAGCTGGGCGGGCGTTCGGTTGATACCACCCGCAAGAACCTCCGTGCGTGTTACCCGGATTTGAGTGAGCAGGAGATAGAAACCCTCGGACGTAAGAGCCTGCAGGAAACCGGTGCGACTGCCCTGGAAATCCCGCTGATGTGGGAATGGCCGGTAGAGCGCTGTCTCGGCCTGGTCCGTGAGATTGAGGGTGAAGAACTGCTGGAGGAGTACAAAGCCGGACAGCAAGGGTTGCTGTTACTGGCTCCCCACCTGGGTAACTGGGAGCTGGCCGGGCTGTTCTTTGCATCCCGCTACAAGATGGCCGCCCTGTACAGCCCACCGAATCAGCCCGGCTTCGAAGAGTACATGAAAGCGGTCCGTAGCCGCAGTGGTTCTGAACTGGTGGCAACGGATCGACGGGGCATCATGCGCCTGTTCAGTATTCTTCGCGAAAAGGGGGTGGTGGGCATCCTGCCGGACCAGACGCCCCGGAGGGAGGGCGGCGAGTTCGCTCAGTTTTTCGGCATCCAGGCCCTGACCATGACCCTGGCTTCCAAGCTGGTTCACAAGACCGGGGCACGGCCACTGATTACCTACGCTCAAAGACTGCCGGAGGCACAAGGCTTCAGGATCGTAATCCGCGAGGCCGAACCCGGGATGGATTCGAACGACATGACCACCTCCCTCACCGCCCTCAACCGATCGGTCGAGAAGTGCATCGCTGATGTACCGGCTCAATACCAGTGGGAATACAAACGCTTCCGGCGCACAGCCCCCGGCGAAGAGCCGATCTACTGACCCGTTACCGCCCGTAACCGGCAAGGAAGGACTGCCAGAGTTGTGCTCTGAGAGTCACATCCAGGTTACCCAGGCACTTCCTGATTGATCGCGCCAGACGGCTGACATTGGCAGCTTTCCACCGGTCATCCACTTCGCCGGGCATCATGCGGCCACGATCAAAGTCGATCAGGTAAACAGTGCCATCGGCTACCAGTATGTTCATGCAGTTCAGGTCAGCATGAAACACTCCGGCGTCATGGAACCGGCGGACACATGAGCCGGCGGCATGCCATACCGGAGCCTGTTCTGCACTGGCAAATTCCAGGATCGGCCTGGCCCCCGAAATCCGGCGGACGATCAGTGATGCCTGATAAAACACAAGGCCTCGCCGGGCATAACCGGCGGCCACAGGTTCGGGCACCGGGAACCCTTTGCGGAAAAGCGAATGCAGCAATCTGAATTCGGCGAAGGAGCGGACAGCATCTTCCGTTGCGAAGATATAATCACGGTGGACAAAGCGCCCGGGGATACCACCCCGGCAGAAATGCCTGAGCACGAGGTCCTCAGGCCCGACATGGACAAACCACGCCGATCCGCGGCCGCCTTGGGTGACCGGCACCGCGTTGTCACCCCAGAACCGGGGATCAAACCATTCCTCCCTGAACCGGTTCTGAAACGAACGGGCCACCAGATACCCTCCGGTGGCCCCGACGTGCCTGGTATAACCTTCCCCCATGGGGCGGTTACCGAACCAGCGTCAGCCAGTCACTGTGCTCAGGCAGCTTACCCTTAACAGCATCAAAATAACGGGACTGCAGTTTCTCGGTCACCGGACCGCGCTTGCCTTCGCCGATGATGCGGCCATCCAGTTCACGGATGGGCAGTACCTCGGCTGCGGTACCAGTAAAGAACGCCTCCTCAGCCACATACACCTCGTCCCGGGTAATGCGGCGCTCCTTCACCTGCAACCCCATGTCCCTGGCGAAGTCGATGATGGTGGCACGGGTGATGCCCTCAAGACAGGAGGTCAGTTCGGGGGTGTGCAGCACCCCATCACGGACGATGAAGATGTTCTCCCCGGAGCCTTCCGCGACATAACCCTCGTTGTCCAGCAGCAAGGCTTCCTCGGCACCGCCGGAGATGGCCTCGTTCAGCGCCAGCATGGAGTTGATGTAGTTGCCGTTCGCCTTGGCCTTGCACATGGTGATGTTGACGTGGTGACGGGTGTAGGAGGAGGTACGCACCTTGATGCCGATCTCCTTCGCTTCCGGAGACATGTAGGACGGCCAGCTCCAGGCGGCAACCATGATGTGGACCTTCAGGTTATCGGCGCGCAGCCCCATACCTTCGGAGCCCAGGAACACCATCGGGCGAATGTAGGCTTCGTCGAGGTTGTTTTCACGTACCGCCGCGCGCTGGGCCTCGTTGACCTCATCCTTGGTGAACGGCATTTTCATGTTCAGGATGTGGGCGGAGCGGAACAGGCGGTCGGTATGCTCTTTCAGGCGGAAAATCGCCGGGCCGTTCGCGGTACTGTAGGCTCGCACACCTTCAAAACAACCAAGGCCATAATGCAGGGTGTGAGTCAGCACGTGGGTTTTGGCTTCCCGCCAGGGAACCATTTCACCGTCGAGCCAGATAAGGCCATCGCGATCAGCCATCGACATTGTTTTCTGCTCCTAAAAAAGCGTTTTTCGGGGAGTCGGCATTCTAGCAGGAAAACTCAGGGAAAATAAATTTAGCTTACTAATCAAGCATTACTTTTTTCCACATACTTTGGATGTAGTCACGCTCTTCCGGGAAGGCACTCCCCTCCACCTGGCTGTTCAGGTTCTGCAGCGCGCGGCGATGGATGGTCGAGCGCAGGGTTATGAAGGTCTCCCGCAGCTTTTCGGTGTCCTCCACCGGTAACACCCCGGCCCGCCCCAGCTCTTCCATCTGGCGGATATTGTCAGACCACTGGGTCAGTTCAGGATGGTCGGAACACCACGCCAGCATCAGGTACTGCACCATGAACTCGATATCGACAATACCACCGGGGTCGTGCTTGATATGAAACACCTCGGAGCGCCTGCTTTCCGGTGTTCCCAGGCTCGCCCGCATTTTCTCCCGCATCTCCACCACTTCTTTCCGGAGATTTGTGCGATCACGCTGCTGGCAGAGGATGTCATGGCGGATCGCCTCGAAAGCCTCCAGGGTCTCGGTGCAACCTGCCACACCGCGGGCCCGGGCCAGGGCCTGGTGCTCCCAGGTCCAGGCATCGTTGCGCTGGTATTTCTCGAACGCACTCAGGGTTGTCACCAGGAGTCCGGAATTGCCCGAGGGGCGGAGTCGCATGTCCACCTCGTACAGTTGCCCCGAGGGGGTCTGGGTACTGAGGATATGCACGATTCTCTGGCCAAGACGGGTGAAGAACACC
>JAAZVL010000259.1 GCA_018623515.1 Marinobacter sp. | reverse complement strand
CAGACCACCGGTAGCATTGCGGGTTAATGAGGAAAGGTTAACGAAATTCTCGGAACGCTCTTCGGATTTGTGTCGTGGATTGAGGGAGATTCAACCAAAAACCACGGAGGTTGTATGAAGCGTTCAATCCAGATTTTCGCAATACCTGCGCTGCCAGGCGGATGAAAACGAGGCCGACGATGCCATTCAGTTCCAGGGCACCCAAACCGTGACCGTGGAAGCAGGTGCGACCGCTCAAGCAGAACTTATTCCCCTGACCGACACTGAAAGCTCCACAACCACTGCCGAATAACTGATCTTGCCAGAAGCTCAAACAACAAGGCCTCGCATTGCGAGGCCTTGTTGTTTTCGGGCAACTCCATATTCCTGCTAGAGCGCAGCAGCCCGCGCTTCCGCCTGATCCGCCCCGGCCACGTTCCCCCGGGCCCGGCGAATATCCGCCAGCAACAACCACCCTGCCCTCTGCAGACGGGTATTGTCGCCCGCCAGAGACAACCCCTTCAAAGTAAACTGCTCCGCACTACCCAGCTGACCGGCGGCCACATAGGCCTCGGAAAGCTTGAAGTAGACTTCCGCAGAACGGGGCGCGATGCGCTGTGCCCGCTCCAGGCGCGAGATCGCTCCGGAGGTATTGCCCTGGGCCAGCAGGCTATCGGCTTCATTCACCAGACTCTGGGCGGCCGGGGAAAGACTCTCGCCCGAATCCTGGTAGCTGGGCGCGGTATCCCTGCGCTCCTCGACAACCGCGGGCTCCTCCGGCTGCTCACTCTTGCGCCACACCGGCGCCTCTTCCGGCTCGCTGGTGGAAGTGCGGGGCGGCTCAGGAGCTCTGGTTTGCTCCCCGCCACCAATCGGCACGTAAATGGAGCCAGGACCACTGGCACAGCCTGCCAGGGCGAGGAAGGCGCCGAGGGCGCCCGCACGGGTCAGCACTGATACTTTCATCGGAACAATCCTTCAAACCAGCCTTGAATTCGACGCTGCAGGTTACCAGAACAGGACACTTCCTGGTCCGGCTCGCTGCCGGCGATGAACGGGACAAGGCGCGCATTATCGCAGTATTCGTCGGTGAGCGCCTGCCGCTCGGCGTTGACCCAGTGATAGTTCACACCGTCCGGCACTACCGGTGAGAAACCATGCTGGGGCACGCCCGCCATGAAGCGCGACCACACCGGCAGCGCTCCGGATGCGCCAGTCAGGGAAGTCGGGCCGTTGTCATCCCGGCCCACCCAGGCAACCGCCAGCAGGTCACCGCTGAAGCCGGCGAACCAGGAATCGCGGCCGTCATCGGTGGTGCCGGTCTTGCCGGCAACGGTCAACTGTTCAGGGATGGTGTAGTACGCCGAACGCCCGGTACCCTCCTGCATGACTTCCTGCATCGCATACTGCACAAGGTGCACCGCTGCCGGGTCAGCCACCTGGTCCACCTCCAACGGATAGCGGTTCAGTGGTTCCCCCTGTGAATCCGTGACCTCACGGATGGTGCGCAAGGGCGTGTTGAACCCGGAAGTGGCCAGCCCCTGGTACATCTGGGCAACGGTGACCGGCGTCATGGAAATCGATCCGAGCAGCATGGACGGGTAACGGGAGATTGCCGACGTAACGCCAAATGCCTGCAGGGTCTCGGCCACCACGTCGACACCGATATCCAGCCCGACCCGAACCGCCGGCAGGTTATAGGAGTTGGACAGCGCCTCGTGCAGGGGCACCTCACCACGCTCCTTCTTGTCGTAGTTGGCGGGCTCCCAGCGCCGGCCATCGTCAAACTCGAGAACAAAGGACTTGTCATTCACGGGCGTGATGAGGGTGTAACGATCTGGTTGCGACAGGGCGGAAAGGTAGATGAACGGCTTGATCAGTGAACCGATAGGTCGCTCGGCATCCAGCGCCCGGTTGAAACCTGCAAATCCGGGGTCCTTGCCGCCGACAAGAGCCAGCACTTCGCCGCTGTCCTTCGCGGTCACTACCAGGGCCGCCTCCAGGGCTTCCCGGACTTCACCGCTGGCAAGCCGGGGCACGGTCTCTTCCACTGCGTATTCCGCGGCATACTGGATGGCCGGATTCAGGGTGGTGAAAATCCTGAGGCCCTCACTGCGCAGATCTTCCTCGCGATAATCCCGGGCCAGGTGTCGACGCACCAGATCAACGTAGGCCGGATAACGGTTCTCGGAGTAGGAAGGCTGTTCACTGACACCCAGGGGCAAGCCCCGGGCCCGGGCCGCCTGGCTCGGATCAACCAGTCCCGCCTCTTCCATCTCGGAGATCACCAGGTTCCGGCGTTCCGTGGCCCGTTCGGGATTCCGGCGCGGATTGTAGTAGCTCGGTCCCTTGACCATTCCGACCAGCAGGGCGATCTGGTGAATCTCGAGGTTAGCCAGGGATTCACCGAAATAGAACTGACTGGCCAGACCAAAGCCGTTGATGCTGCGGGTGCCCGCCTGGCCCAGGTAAACCTCGTTCAGGTAGGTTTCAAGGATATCGTCTTTCTCATAGTGCCATTCCAGCAGCACCGACATCAGCGCTTCGTTACCCTTGCGCAACAGGGTCTGCTCCCGGGTCAGGAAGAAGTTCTTCACCAGCTGCTGCGTCAGCGTGCTCCCCCCCTGGACAATCTCTCCTGCCCGGAGATTGGCCAGCATGGCGCGGGCGATGGACAGGGGCGCGATGCCAAAATGGTCATAAAAATGCTGATCTTCCACCGCCATCAGGGTTGCCGGCAGCAGCTCCGGTACTTTGTCCAGCTCGACAAGGATTCGGTCTTCCTTGTGGGTCGGGTAGATGCCACCGATCTGTGCCGGCTCCAGGCGCACGATCGGTGCCGGGTCACCACTCAGGACCCGGAAGTTCTCGACCCGGTCACCGTAAATACCAAAGGCAACCCGGCGTCGCGGCTCCTCGCCGTCCGGAAAGCGGAAGCCCCGGGTACTGATCACGAAGCGGTTGCCATTGCGACTGTAGCTTCCAGCCTTGCTACCGTCTCCCCGCCGGAAGCCGGAGAGCTCCAGCTCCCGCTGCAGGGCGGCGGTACTGACACTGGCGCCGTCATACAGTTCCAGAGGCCGTGCGTATACCCGGGAGGGAATCTCGAACCGGCGGCCTTCGAACCGGGAGGTCACCACAGCGTCCAGGTACACCATCCAGCCGGCAAGCAGCACCAGGCCAATCAGGGAAATTCGGAAAAACAGGCGCCAGAACCAGGGCCGGCGGCCGGATTTCGGGGATTTGCGGGAGGATTTGCGGGGAGTCTTTGATTTTGCCATGGCGCGATTATAGCGAACGGACACCCCGGTAAGTCAGGCCCGCTGTGTGTTATTTCTGTAATCTGCCCGTTATGATAGGGCTTCAAAAATCAATGAGTTCAGGGAATGCGAGGAGAACACCGTGAGCGAGACGTCCGGCAATACGCTGATTCAGGCACTGCAGAATCCGGCGCTGTATGACCACCCTGTCCGGGATTTCCAGGTGATCGAAACTCACATCTCCCAGGTTCTCCTCACCGGCGATTACGCCTACAAGATCAAGAAGCCCATGGACTTCGGCTTTCTCGAT
>JAAZVL010000258.1 GCA_018623515.1 Marinobacter sp. | reverse complement strand
TTGTTGACAATACCGGGTTGGAATACGCCTTATCGGACCCTGGTCTGGGACCATAACTGAGTAGTCTGAAGAGCGGTGGTGTGGCCGCCTCCCAAAACTGTGCGGAGCCTTGGGTGGAGCGCGCTAGCGCTTCACGGGCAGGCCAAGGACGGCCTGCCCAGGACCCTCAGCGCGACGCAGGAGCAATTAGCGCTGAGGGGCGGAGCTCAAGCGCCCCATGGACGGGCTTGAGCGGGTTTTGGGAGGCGGCCACACCACCGCGATACTCCCAAACCAGAAAAATCATAATGTTAGAAAATTTCGTAAATTCCCGCCATTTCATCGTCCTGTAACCGAAGATCCGGCATTTTTAGTCCGTTCTAATACTAAGATCGTAACCAAAATTTACGAAAAAATGGTATCTTAGTAGGTCTATCAAAAGTTCCGAAATCAGTCATGGCACAGGCCGGACGTCCAAAAGACGCCTGACCCTGCAATGACCGTCCTGAACCCACCCAATAGCCTGAGGACGAAAATGACATCATCCAAAGCCAAGATTGTCTACACACTGACCGACGAGGCCCCCGCCCTCGCCACCCGGTCACTGCTTCCCATCCTGGAAACCTTCGCCAAGCCGGCTGGTATCGAGTTCGAAACCAGCGACATCTCTCTCGCGGCGCGTATCCTGGCAGCGTTTCCCGATTACCTCGAGGAAGACCAGCGGGTTCCGGATGCTCTGGCTGAATTGGGTGAGTACACCAAGGATCCGGACGCCAACATCATCAAGTTGCCGAACATCTCCGCGTCTATCCCCCAGCTGAGGGCAGCCATCAAGGAGCTGAACGAGCAGGGCTACAACGTGCCCGAGTACAAGGAGCATCCGGAAACCGACGAAGAAAAGGAAATTCACGCCCGTTACAGCAAGGTCCTGGGTAGTGCGGTTAACCCGGTACTGCGCGAAGGCAACTCCGACCGTCGCGCCCCGGCCGCGGTCAAGGCCTTCGCCCGCAAGCATCCGCACTCCATGGGTGAGTGGAGCCCGGCCTCCCGCACCCACGTGGCACACATGCACGGTGGCGACTTCTACTCCAGCGAGCAGTCCGTGACCCTGGACAAGGCTACTAACGCCCGCATCGTGTTCGAGAACAAGAAGGGCGAGCAGACCGTCCTGAAATCCGACCTGCCGCTGCAGGAAGGCGAAGTGCTTGACGGCATGTTCATGAGCAAGAAGAAGCTTGTGAAGTTCTTCGAGGATGCCATCGCAGACTGCGAAAAAACCGGCGTCATGTTCTCACTGCACGTGAAAGCCACCATGATGAAGATCTCACACCCGATCGTGTTCGGTCACGCGGTGAAGGTGTTCTTCAAGGAGCTGTTCGACAAGTACGGTGACCTGTTCGACGAGATCGGCGTCAACCCGAACAACGGTCTGTCCTCCGTGATCGAGAAGATCAAGCAGTTGCCGGAATCCAAGCAGGAAGAAATCCAGGAAGCCCTGCATGCCTGCTACGAGCACCGTCCTGAAATTGCCATGGTCGACTCCGTCAAGGGCATCACCAACCTGCACGTACCGAGTGATGTTATCGTCGACGCCTCCATGCCGGCGATGATCCGTAACTCCGGCAAGATGTGGGCCCGCGATGGCAAGCTCAAGGACACCAAGGCGGTCATGCCTGAGTCCACTTACGCCACCATCTATCAGGAAGTAATCAACTTCTGTAAGACCCACGGCGCCTTTGACCCGACTACCATGGGTACCGTGCCGAACGTTGGTCTGATGGCCCAGAAGGCCGAGGAGTATGGCTCCCACGACAAGACCTTCGAAATCAAGGAAGACGGCATTGTTCGTATCGTCGCCGAAGACGGCACCGTTTTGACCGAGCATAACGTTGAGGAAGGCGACATCTGGCGCGCCTGCCAGACCAAGGATCTGCCGATCCGCGACTGGGTCAAGCTGGCGGTTAACCGTTCCCGCTCCAGTGGTATGCCGGCCGTGTTCTGGCTGGATCACGAGCGTCCGCACGATGCCCAGCTGATCAAGAAGGTCGAGAAGTACCTGAAAGAGCACGACACCGAAGGACTGGATATTCGCATCATGCCGCCGGTAATGGCGATCCGTCACACCATGGAGCGCCTGATCCGTGGCAAGGACACCATCTCCGTGACCGGTAACGTCCTGCGTGATTATCTCACCGACCTGTTCCCGATCCTGGAACTGGGTACCAGTGCCAAGATGCTGTCCATTGTACCGCTGCTCAACGGCGGTGGGCTGTATGAGACCGGTGCCGGCGGTTCCGCACCGAAACACGTGCAGCAGCTGATCCAGGAAAACCACCTGCGCTGGGATTCCCTGGGCGAGTTCCTGGCCACGGCTGTGTCCCTGGACGAGCTGGGCGAGAAGCAGCACAACGAGCGTGCCCGCCTGCTGGGCCAGACCCTGGACAAGGCCACCGAGCGCCTGCTGGAGAACAACCAGTCCCCGTCCCGGGTCACCGGTGAGCTGGATAACCGTGGTTCCCACTTCCACCTGGCCCGCTACTGGGCTGAGGAACTGTCCAAGCAGGATGACGACAAGGATCTGAAGGAGTTCTTCACCAAGCTGTCCGCACAGCTGGAAGAGAACAAGGACAAGATCCTGGAGGAGATGACGGTGGTTCAGGGCCATCCGGCGGATATCGGTGGTTACTACCACCCGCCGATGGAGAAGGTCTGCGAGGTGATGCAGCCGAGCAAGACCCTCAACAAGATCCTCGAGGATGCCCGCGCATCCGTGAAGTGATCCCTCGGGATACCGGCCGGCCATCTGCTCCGGTCACCTGAGACCTAACCCGGACGGCTTCGAGCTGCTCCGGGTTTTTTTATTGCCCGTCGTCAGTCCTCGTCCGGTTCTTCCTCGCAACCCTTGCCAGTCTCCCCCGCCCGGTTGAGTTGAAACATGGCCACCGGAGGGCCAATCAGCTCGAAAATCACTGTTGAACCTATCACCAGCGGAAGCAGGAACGTCAGCTCGGGCATCCTTTCGGTGGCCACCAACGCCAACCCCATGGCCACCCCCGCCTGGGGTAACAGGCAGGCTCCGTTGCGATAACGGATTACGGGCTCTGAGCCGGCCAAGATACCTCCGGCATAGCCGCCAAGGACCCGTCCGGCGATACGGGCAATGATGTAAACGCCGCCGATGAGGCCAAGGGTGGGCAGCACAGACCAATCTAGTCCGAACCCGGCGAGGAAAAAGAACATGGCGAGGAAGGGGTCGGAGATCCCTTCAATGGAACGGAACGGCCGAATGTGGTGACGCGCGGTGTTGGCCACCGTTACGCCCAGAGTCATGCAGGTCAGCAGATAGGATACATTCAGGACCCCGGCAATACCGGCTGCCAGAAATACGAAGCCGGCAGATTCCAGCAACATCGGTTCGCCCGGTCTGAGACGTCCGGTAAGCCACGACATCGGCAGGCCGAGCAGGATCCCGAGGATGATTGCGCCCACCACTTCTACAACACCATGCCCCAGGGTCGCCACGACGCTGTGGCCATTGCCGCTGAACAGTTCGGCAAACACCAGCAGGATA
>JAAZVL010000075.1 GCA_018623515.1 Marinobacter sp. | reverse complement strand
GTTCCGGCTTCCGGTTTCCGTGACCACGACGTTGTCTTCAATCCGGATGCCACCGCAGCCCCGTAACCGCCGGATCAGATCCTGGTTCAGGTGTTGTCCCAACTGTCCTTCCAGCAAGGGATCCAGCAACGACGGAATGAAGTAGAGCCCGGGCTCGATGGTCACCACCATGCCCGGTTCGAGCTGCCGGGTCAGTCTCAGGAAAGGGGCATCTTCCGGCGGTGGCGTTGGTTTACCGGCAACATCATGGACCTGCACACCGAGGAAATGGCCGATGCCGTGGGGAAAGAAAACCCGGGTAATGCCCCGCGCCACGATGTCTTCGTCTTTCAGACCGGTCACGAGGCCGGTGGCCGACAACAAAGCGGCGATGCCCTGGTGGGCCTTGCGGTGAATGTCGATGTAATCGACCCCGGGCGCCACCATGTCGCACAGCCGTAGCTGGAGCCGCTCGAGTCCATGTATCAGGGCGGCAAAATGGGATTCCCCGGGGCCGGCGGTGGTGCGGGTGATGTCGGAACAATAGCCGCGAAAGCGGACGCCGGCATCGATCAGCAGGCTGCGGGAATGGCCCGGGGGCTGAGTCTCGTAATACTGGTAATGCAGGGTGCCGGCGTGGTCATTCAGGCCGATGATGCTGTGGTAGGGCGCATCGGCTTCGCGCTGCCGGGTGGCCTGCTGGTAGGCCAGGCTGATACCGAATTCGCTCTCGCCATCGGCAAAGGCGTCCCGGGCTGCCCTGTGGCCCGCCAGCGCCAGGTGATTGGCGTGGGCCAGGCATCCAATCTCGTAGGGGGTCTTGCGCACCCGGGTTTCATCGAGGGCCCTCAGCAGGCTTTGCGGATTCGGCTCCCCGGGCACGCCATCAAGCAGAGCGGGATCGCCGATCACTGCCAGACTGCCCGGATCATCGAGCACCGGCGCCTTCGGCGACTGACTGCTGCGCACCTCGATAAACGTCTGCCAGGGCTCCTCCGGCAGCGGCTGGCTGGCATGCCAGAAATCCACCGGCTCATACAGCCACAACACCGGCTTGTGGCCTGCGCGGATCCACAGCCAGCAGTGTTCGCGACCGGTCAGCCCGGTCCAGTGCAGAAACGGGCCATAACCCTGGAAATGCCAGGTCTGGTCATCGCCGTAGCGGTATGGTGCTGCGCCGGAGGCAATCAGCAGGCTGTCAAATCCCTGGTCCGCCAGCGCCGATTCGTAACGGGACTGCAATTCGTTCAGGTGATCCAGCTGCATCGAAAGCAGGGCGTCATGGGGCATGTCAGTCTTCCAGTTGTTTCCAGAGGTTCAAAAGATCGTCCGAGCGCGCATCCCGTAAACGGATCAAGCGGATTTCCAGGGGCACATCCCAGCGCTCATCACCGGCTCGCACCAGGCTGCCGAACTGCTCGCTCTTTTCCGTCATCCGCTGCGGCAGCCAGCCCATGCCAAAACCCTGTTTGACCAGAGCCTTGATGCTGGCCGACTGGGTGTTCTCGTTGAGAGGCAACAGATTGGCGGTCAGCTTCTGCCGCGCCAGGTGGCCTTCGATCGCTGACTGCAAGAAACCCCGGCTATGATAGGCAATCAGAGGCACCGGTTGCTCAGGGCTGCCCGGCAGCGGGAATCGCGGTTGCCCCTGCTCCCCGGCCACGCTCACCGGCACCAGGGCTTCCCGGGCCAGCACCAACCAGTCGAAACTGTCGGCGGTCAGCCGCCCACCCCAGGGCAGGTCCGGGTGCCAGTAACACAGCACCAGATCACACTCGCCACTTTCCAGGGCCTCCAGGAACTGCTCACCAACCCAGCTGGTGGCTTTCAGGTTCAGCTGGAGGCGCTCGGCGATTCCCGCGTCCTTCGCCCAGCCCTGGTAAAAATGCGAGAACAGGCCCTGGGTGGAGCCAACACTGATCCTTGCCGAGGCCTCTGCTTCCAGTGCGGCAATGCGATCCCTGGTATCCCGCACATCCCGGGTAATCCGCTCGCACAGTTCCCGGAACACCTCACCCGCCGGCGTCAACGACAATGGCAGCGTCTGGCGGTTCACCAGGGTGGTCCCCATGGCCTCTTCCAGCAGCTTGATGCGCCGGCTGAATGTAGGCTGGCTCACGTGCTGCAACTCGGCAGCCCGTGAGAAATGGCGTGTGCGGGCAAGCACCAGAAAGTCTTCCAGCCAGCGTACTTCCATGGAGTCCCCTGAGGGTAAGCTATTGACGTGATTCGGGCGTCACTGCAGGCATCATAGCTCATCGCAGCGCACCCGTTACAACCGTCCCTCTTCCACGGCGTGACAGGCCACCTGCGCGCCGCCGTCGGTGGCGATCAGCTGCGGCACTTCCTGCCGGCATCGGTCGTTGGCATAGGGACAACGACCGTGGAACACGCAGCCGGAGGGCAGGTTCACCGGTGTCGGCACTTCTCCCTTCAGCCGGATATGGTTCGGTCGGTCATCCTCCAACTTTGGAATGGCAGATAGTAATGCCTGGGTGTAAGGGTGCCGGGGCGTGGCAAACAGGGTTTTCGTGTCCGCCAGCTCGCATACCCGCCCCAGGTACATCACCGCCACCCGGGTACCGAAATGTTCCACCACCGCGAGGTCGTGAGTGATGAACAGGTAGGTCAGATTGCAGGTTTCCTGGGCGTCCATCAGCAGGTTAAGCACCTGGGCCTGGATCGATACATCCAGTGCCGAAATCGGCTCATCCGCCACGATGAACTCCGGGTCGACCGCCAGTGCCCTGGCGATGGCGATCCGCTGTCGCTGGCCGCCGGAGAACTCGTGACCGAAACGGGCACCCCAGTCCGGATCAATCCCCACCGAGTGCATCACCTCGTGGATCTTGTCCCGCACCTGGCTTTGTGACCAGTCCGGATGGTGGAAGCAGATTGGTTCTTCCAGGGTCTGCTGGATGGTCATGCGGGGATTCAGGGAGGCATAGGGGTTCTGAAAGATCATCTGCATCTTGCGCCGATACGGCAGTACCGCCTTGCCATCCAGGTTGTCGATGCGCTGACCGTCATAGTGAATCTCACCGGCGCTGGGGGAAATCAGTCCCATGACCGTGCGGGCGACGGTGGACTTGCCACAGCCGGATTCGCCCACCACGCACAGGGCCTCGCCCTTCTGCACTTCCAGGTCCACGCCGTTAATGGCGTGCACGGCTTCCTGCTTACGGCGAAACCGGCCACCCTCGAAGCTGATCTGCTCCAGCAGACTACCGGAGAGATCAAAGCGCTTCTCCAGCCCGCGAATACTTACCAACGGGGAGGTCATGATTCGGCCTCCTGCATGTGTTTCTCCTGCTCAATCAGGTTGGCGACTTCGTAACAGGCCACATCGACATTGCCCGAACGCACATACTCCGGCATGGCATGCTTGCACTGCTCGGTGGCGAAGTTGCAGCGGGGGTGGAACGGGCAGCCCGAGGGCACATTCTTCAGGGACGGCATGGACCCGGGAATCTGGAACAGCCGCGCACCCGGCTCCCCCATCTGGGGCAACGCGTTGATCAGCCCCTGGGTATAGGGATGCTGGGCGTCATTGATGATTTCCCGGGTCGGACCCTGCTCAATAATACGGCCGGAGTACATCACCAGCATGCGCTGGGTGACTTGGGACACCACGCCCAGATCATGGGTAATCAGCATCAGCGCCACATTCTCCTGTTCGCACAGATTCAGCAGCAGGTCCATGATCTCCGCCTGGATGGTCACATCCAGAGCCGTGGTCGGTTCGTCGGCGATGATGATCTCCGGATCCAGCAGCAGCGCGATGGCAATGATCACCCGCTGGCGCATACCGCCGGACAGTTCATGGGGATACTGATCGAGGCGTTTCTCCGGCGAGGGAATCTGCACTTTCTGCAGCCGGTCCAGGGCAATTGCCCTCGCCTCTTTCTTGCTGATCTTCCGATGCGCGAGGATGGCCTCCACCATCTGGGTGCCGATGGTGAGCACCGGGTTCAGCGTCATCATCGGGTCCTGGAAGATCATGGCGATGCGGTTGCCACGGATCTTGCGCAGCTCCCGCTCGCTCATGGCAGCCAGGTCCCTGCCTTCAAACAGGATCTGACCGCCGGCAATGTAACCGGGCTTGGCGATCAGATTGAGAACAGAGAAGGCCGCCACGGATTTACCGGCGCCGGACTCCCCCACCAGCCCCAGCCGCTCGCCCTTGTCCAGGCTGAAGCTGATACCCCGCAGGGCGGTCAGATCCCCGCCACGCACCGCAAAACGCACATCCAGATTTCTTACTTCCAACAGTGCCATGGTGTTAGCCCTTGTACAGCCGTGGGTTCATGACATCCCGCAACCAGTCACCCAACAGGTTGATGACCAGCACGAGCACCACCAGCACCAGGCCCGGGATCAGGGTGATCCACCAGGAACCGCTCTGGATGTAGTCGAAGCCGGACTTGATCAGCGAACCCAGCGACGGCTGGGTTTCCGGCATGCCCAGGCCGAGGAACGACAGCGCAGCCTCGGAAATGATCGCGTTGGCGATCTGGACCGTGGCGATAACAAAGATCGGAGACAGGGTGTTGGGCAGGATGTGCCGGAACATGATCCGGCGGGTGCCGAAGCCCATCACTTTAGCGGCGTCGACGTATTCCTTCTTTTTCTCCGCCAGCACCGAAGCGCGCACGGTCCGCGCGATCTGCGGCCACTCGGCGACACCGATGATGAAGATCAGCATGTAGATGGCGATCTCACCGAACATCAGGTTACCGAAGCTGGCCTTGAACACGGCCCCGACAATGATCGCCACCATCAGGGTGGAGAACGACAGCTGCACGTCGGCGATGCGCATCAGAATGGCATCCACCTTGCCGCCCAGGTAACCCGCCAGCAGGCCAAACAGAATGCCCAGGAACGCCTGGAGAATCACTGCACCGAAGCCGATCATCAAAGACACCCGGGTGCCATAGAGAATCGTGGACAGCAGATCCCGGCCCTGGGCGTCGGTGCCCAGCGGGAAGGCGGGATCGGATCCGCTCATCCCCACCGGCGGCAGCTCGGAGTTCATGATATTGATCTGCGCCAGATCGTAGGGGTCGGTGGGCGCCAGCAGCGGTGCAAAAATGGCCGCCAGCACCATCAGCAGCAGCACCGCGAAGCTGACAATGGCCACCTTGTCGCGTTTGAAGCTGTACCAGAAGAAGGACTCGCGGAAGCGGTCCCAGCGGGAAACCGTTGCCGTTGTCATGCTTTCTTACCTGTCAGTTTGACGGTGGGGTTCACCAGGCCATAGACCAGGTCCACCACGGTGTTGGTGATCACGAAAATCAGGCCCACCACCATCAGGTAAGCCACAATCAGCGGAATGTCACTGCGGGTGATGGCCTCGAGGAACATCAGACCCACACCCGGCCACTGGAACACGGTCTCGGTGAGGATGGTGTAGGCCACCATGATGCCGATCTGCACACCACCCACCGTGATCACCGGCAGCATGGTGTTCTTGAGGGCATGCAGGAAGTTGATGCGGCCGGCACTCAGGCCCTTGGCCCGGGCGTAGCGGATGTAGTCGCTCTGCAGCACTTCCATCATCTCCGCGCGGATCAGGCGGATGAACAGCGGCAGCATGATCGAGGCCAGGGACACCGACGGCAGGATCAGGTGCATCAGTCCGGTTCCGGTGAAGAAGCCGGACTCCCAGGTCCCGAACAGGTGGGTCAGTTCATCTCCGCGACCATAGGACGGCAGCCCACCCTCGGTGGTAAAGAATTCGTTCAGCCACTGCCCCCACCCGGTGTCCGACGGGAACCAGTTCACCGTCACGCCGATGGAGAACAGCTGGATCAGCACGATGGCCGTCAGGAATACCGGGATGGAAATACCCACGGTGCTGACGCCCATGAAGAATTTGGACAGCCAGGCCTGGGGCCGGATCGCAGCATAGACACCGATCGGCACCGACAGGAACACAATAATCAGGCTGGCACCGATCACCAACTCCAGGGTCGCGGGCAGATGCTCGGCGATCACCTCCAGAGTCGGTTTGCTATAGAAGTAGGAATTGCCCAGGTCACCCTGCAAGGCGTTACCGGCAAACCGCAGGTACTGGACCACCATCGGGTCGTTCAACCCGAGTTCCTCGCGAATGGCTTCCCGCTCCTCCTCGGAGACGGACATGCCCACCATTTCCTGAAGCGGGTCCCCGAGGCCATCCTGAATGGCAAAGGCGATGACACTGATCACGAACATGACCAGCAACGCCTGGGAAATCCGCTGAACCAAAAACGCTAACATGGAAAGCTTCCGGATAAGGCTTGCAAACAAAAGGCCGGCACCGGATCACTCCAGTGCCGGCCTGCCGTTAAAGGCAATTACTCCACAACCAGGTCACCCAGGTACGGGAAGTTCATGACGTTGAGCACCGGCTCAATGTTCACGTTCTTCTTCGAGGCCCAGGCCAGGTCCTGCCAGTGCAGCGGAACGAAGGCGGCATCGTCATACAGACGCTGCTCCACTTCCTGCAGCATGGCGGCCCGCTTGTCCAGGTCGGTCTCGACGTTGGCTTTCTGCACCAGGGCATCAATTTCCGGATTGCAGTAGTTACCCGCGTTGTACTGGCCCGCGCCGCTGTCGGCATCCGGGCAGAAGGTGAGGAACTCGTAGAAGTTGGCGGAGTCCTCGGTGTCCGCGTGCCAGCCAATCATCATCATGTCAGCCGCGCGGTTGTCGTACTCCGGCCAGTACTGCGCCTTCGGCAGGGTCTTCAGGTCCACCTTGATGTTGATGCGGGCCAGCATGGCAGCCACCGCCTGCGCAATCTTGTCGTCGTTCACGTAACGGTTGTTCGGCGCCATCATGGTGATGGTAAAGCCATCCTCGTAACCAGCCTCTTTCATCAGCTGCTGGGCCTTGGCCACATCGAAACGCGGCGTGAGGGACTCGTTATGGCCCTGGTAGCCTGCCGGCGACAGCTGGGCAGCCGGGGTGGCGAAGCCCTTCATGATCTTGGCGGCGATGCCTTCCTGGTTGATGGCGTAGGCAATGGCCTGACGCACCTTCGGGTTCTTAAAGGCTTCCACCCGCTCCTGGTTCATGTGGAACAGGATGATGCGGGTACCGCTCATGGTAACCAGGTTGGCGTTCTTGTCGTTGCGGATCCGCTCCAGATCATTAGGCGGTACCGGGGCAATGAAGTCGACACCACCGGACAGCAACGCGGATACCCGGGTGTTGTTCTCCTTGATCGGAGTCAGCACGATCTTGCCAACGTTACCCGGGGACTCGGTATCCCAGTAGTCGTCAAAGCGCTCGAACTCGACCCGCACGCCCTGCTTGCGCTCGGTCACGGTATACGGACCGGTACCGGACAGGTTCTCGGAAGCGAAAGAGTTACCATGCTTGGTAATGGCGCTCTTGTCCTTGCCGCCTTCGGTCTGGCCGCTGTAGAACTCGCTGTCGAGCGGGAAGATGTAGGTGGCGGTGTTCAGCAGCAGCGGGTAGGGCTCGCTGGTCACCAGCTCGAAGGTGTAGTCATCGATCACATTGATGCCGCTGAATGGCTTGAAGATAGCCTTGAAATCCTGGCTTTCTTTCAGGCGATCGAAGGTGAATTTGACATCGGCGGTGGTCAGTTCGTTGCCGGAGTGGAACTTCACGCCTTCGCGCAGCTTGAAACGCATGGTGTTCTCGTCCACCCGTTCCCAGCTCTCGGCCAGGCGCGGCTCGAAACCCAGGTCATGGGTCCAGCGCAGCAGCGGGTCGAAGGTCATGTGGGACAGCTGCAGGATGCCACCGGAGAGCTGCTCGTGGATGTCGAGGGTCACCGGATCGGCGTCGTACGCCATCTTCAGTTCCTTGGTTGCCTCGGCGGACAGGGCTACTGGCGCCGACGCCAGGGCCATGGAACCGACAAATGCTGCAATCAGTTTTTTCATCGCGTTTTCCGTCGCTGTTTTAGGA
Source organism: Marinobacter sp. (assembly GCA_018623515.1). Classification (GTDB taxonomy): domain Bacteria; phylum Pseudomonadota; class Gammaproteobacteria; order Pseudomonadales; family Oleiphilaceae; genus Marinobacter. The sequence goes on along the minus strand of JAAZVL010000075.1, from coordinate 4,899 downwards.
ATTTTCACGGAACATCGGCGCAAAAGGCGCCGATTGCCTGGGCAACAAGCTAGTCTCGGAAAACCCGTACGGCAATCGAAATTGCGACATGGAGCTATTCGCCAGGTGAATGACCTGATGTGGGGCAGGATTCAGAGGTGAAACACCAATGGCAGAATCATGGCGGTAAACACCCCGGTCAGGCCCATACCCAGGGACGCAAACGCACCGGCGGTATGACTGATTTCAAACGCACGGGCAGTGCCGATGGCATGGCCGTTCAGGCCCAGGGCAAAGCCCAGGATCCGTTCATCCTTCACTGGCACCAGGCGGGCGAGCAGGTCGACGAAGAGGGTGGCGACGACACCGGTAATGAGCAGGCCGCCCATCATCAACGGCACCGAGCCACCCAGTTGCTCGGTGATTCCGATGGCGATAGGGGCGGTCACCGACTTCGGTGCCAACGACGCCAGTACTTCCGGAGTGGCCCCGAGAGCCCAGGCAATGACCAGGGCATAGACGGCGGCCAGGGTGGCGGCAATGGGCAGGGTCACCACAATCGGGCGCCACATGGCACGGATATGGTGCATCTGCTGGTACAACGGAATACCGAGAGCGACGGTGGCGGGCCCCAACAGAACCGTAAGCCAGCGCGCGCCCTGCTGATAGGCCTGGTAGTCCAGCGCCAGCACGGCAATCACCCCGGACAACAGACACGCGGATAACAACACCGGCGGCAGCCACAACGGCCGGCCGATGCGGGTGAACAGCCAGTTACCGGCAAAGAAGGCGCCCAGGGTGAGGCCGATCGCGAGAATCGGCGTCGCTGCGAGGGTATCCGCCAGCGCCCCTAGCCGGCTGAACAGCTCACTCACGATGTTGCTCTCCCCTCACCGTTACCAGCTTCATCAACACCAGGGTCGTGAGCACACTCAGGAAGGTACCGACCAGCAACGCGGCGGCCACCGCCAGCCACTGGCCCGAGAACTGGTCGGCAGTGAAGAACACCCCGACCACCCCGGGCATGATCAGCAACACCAGCACCGAGATCAGCCCCTGACTCGCCGAGGCCAGGTCATCGCTGACACTGCCCCTGACCATCAGCGTGAAGGTGATAACCACCATCCCGAGCACCCCGCCACTGACCGGCAGGGCCAACAACACCCGCAGGGATTCGCCCAGGATAAAAAACAGCACCAGTACCAGAAAACCACGCAACATCGTCATGCGTTCACGCTCAGCCAGGGAAGAATGCATTACACTAGCGCAAACAGACACATCGATACCAACGCAGGACGCCCATGGCACTCAAAGCAACGGTCTTCAAGGCCACGCTCAACATCGCCGACATGGACCGGCACTACTACGCCGATCATCACCTCACCCTGGCCCGACATCCCTCAGAGACCGACGAGCGGATGATGATCCGGCTGCTGGCTTTTGTTCTCAATGCCGACGAAGGCCTGGAATTCACCCGCGGCCTGAGCACCGACGACGAACCGGAACTCTGGCAGAAAAACCTCAGCGGCGAGATCGAACTCTGGATCGAACTGGGCCTGCCAGACGAAAGCCGCCTGCGTAAAGCCTGTAACCGCGCCCAAAAGGTAGTGCTGTACACCTATGGCGGGCGAGCAGTCCCGCTGTGGTGGGAAAAACACCACAACAAGCTCACCCGCTTCAACAACCTGACCATCATTGACCTGCCCCAGGAGGGGACCGAGGCCCTCGCCGGCCTGGCCGAGCGCACCATGAGCCTGCAATGCACCATCCAGGACGGCGAGGTAGGCATAGGCAATGAGAACACATTGGTTAACCTGACGCCCTCTCCCCTGTATCCGGCGGCCTGATCATGCCGGTTCGGCGAAACCCTCAATCAGGGACTACCCGAATTCTGCAGTTTACGTTAAGGTAAGCATCAGGCAATTGCGCAAGATCGCACCAGATCCTGCCTGATTGTCTACACTTAAATGATCGGCACCCCCACAAGGGGAGCCGTGTTCCTCAGGCCACCACCCCAGGAAGAGGATTATGACAACAACAAAATCCAGAGTTGTTTACACCCCGTCTTTCACCGACGGTGCAGAATTCCGTATTCCCACTTTCAAGGTCCTCAAGCAGGACGGCTCCCTGTACAAGGGCGCCAAGGCGCCGGCGCTGGACAAAGACAAGGCCCTGCGCATCTACCGGACCATGGTTACCACCCGGATTCTCGATGAGCGCATGCTCGCCGCCCAGCGCCAGGGCCGACTGAGTTTCTACATGCAGTGCACCGGCGAGGAAGCCGCCGTGATCGGCAGCGCCGCCGCCCTCGACGACGCCGACATGATCATGGCGCAATACCGGGAACAGGGCGCGCTGGCCTACCGGGGCTTCACCATCGATGAATTCATGAACCAGCTGTTCGGCAACGAGCTGGACTACGGCAAAGGCCGCCAGATGCCGGTGCACTACGGCTCCAAGAAGCTGAATTACATGACCATCTCGTCGCCTCTGGCCACCCAGATTCCCCAGGCCACCGGCTACGCCTACGGCCAGAAACTGGCGGGCGAAGGTCACTGCACCATCACCTATTTCGGCGAAGGTGCCGCCTCGGAAGGGGATTTTCACGCCGCCCTGAACATGGCCGCCGTGCAGCGGGTGCCGGTGATCTTCCTGTGCCGCAATAACGGCTACGCCATCTCCACACCGGCCGCCGAACAGTTTGCCGCCGACGGTGTGGCCCCCCGGGCCTACGGCTACAAGATGGATGTCATCCGGGTGGACGGCAACGACGTTCTGGCCATGTACGAAGCCACCAAAGCTGCCCGCAGCCTGGCGGTGGAACACAACCGCCCGGTGCTGATCGAGGCCATGAGCTATCGCCTGGCCGCCCACTCCTCTTCGGACGATCCCTCCGGTTATCGCAGCAAGGACGAAGAGGCCGTCTGGCGCGAGAAAGACCCCATCCTGCGCATGCGGCTCTGGCTCGAGCGCAAGAAATGGTGGAGCGAGGACGAGGAAAAACAGCTGCAGGAAACCATGCGCCGCGAAGTGCTGGAGACCATGAAGCGGGCCCAGAAGCGCCCGCCACCCCCGCTGGAAACCCTGGTCACCGATGTGTACGACGAGGTGCCGCCGGCCCTGGCCCAACAGTTCGAGAAGCTGAAGGCGCACATCCGCCGCTATCCGGACGCCTATCCCAAGAGCGCCGAACACGCCAAGGGAGGGGCCTGAGATGACCCAGATGAACATGCTTCAGGCCATCAACAACGCCCTGGACACTGCCATGGCCGCCGACGAGCGGGTGCTGTGTTTCGGTGAGGACGTAGGCGTCTTCGGTGGCGTCTTCCGGGCTACCAGCAACCTGCAACAGAAGTACGGCAAGGCCCGCTGCTTCAACACCCCACTGGTGGAGCAAGGCATCATCGGCTTCGCCAACGGCCTGGCGGCCCAGGGCTCCGTGCCGGTGGCCGAGATCCAGTTTGCCGACTACATCTTTCCGGCATTCGACCAGATCGTGAACGAATCCGCCAAATTCCGGTACCGCTCGGGCGACCTGTTCAATGTGGGCGGGCTGACCATTCGCGCGCCCTACGGCGGCGGCATTGCCGGCGGGCTGTACCACTCCCAGTCACCGGAGGCCTACTTCGCCCATACGCCGGGCCTCAAGATCGTCGTGCCGCGCAATCCCCATCAGGCCAAGGGCCTGCTGCTGGCTGCCATCCACGACCCCAACCCCGTCTTGTTCTTCGAACCCAAACGGCTCTACCGCGCCTCCGTCGGCGAAGTGCCCGACGAGGATTACCGGCTGCCCCTGGGCGAAGCCGAAGTCCTCAAGGAAGGCACGGACGTGACCGTGCTGGGCTGGGGCGCACAGATGGAAGTGATCGAACAGGCCGTCGACATGGCGGAGAAGGATGGCATTTCCTGCGAAGTGATCGACCTGAGAACCATCCTGCCCTGGGACGTGGAAACCGTCGCCAACTCGGTGTTCAAGACCGGACGCCTGGTGGTTACCCACGAAGCGCCCCTGACCGGTGGCTTCGCCGGCGAGATCGCGGCCACTATCCAGGAACGTTGCTTCCTGTACCTGGAATCCCCGATCGCACGGGTCACCGGGATGGACACCCCCTTCCCGCTGGTGCTGGAGAAAGAGCACCTGCCCAATCACCTGAAGGTCTTCGAGGCCATCAGGTCGAGCGTGGACTTCTAGGTTGATATCAGGACAGGAGAGCAATCATGAGTGATTTTATACTGCCCGATATCGGCGAAGGTATCGTGGAGTGCGAACTGGTCAAATGGCTGGTCGCCGAGGGAGACATCATCGAGGAAGACCAGCCGGTGGCCGAGGTGATGACCGACAAGGCCCTGGTGGAAATCCCGGCACCCTACAAGGGCAAGGTAACCCGCCTCTATCACAAGGAAGGCGACATCGCGAAAGTGCACGCCCCGCTGTTTGAGCTGGTGGAGCTGGATGGCGAAGGCGGCAAGGCTGCCGAGCCTGCGGCGCAGCCGGCCGAAACCGTCAGCGAGACGCCCGCGCCCTCACCCACCCCGGCAACGCCGGCCGGCGAAGAAGCCACCGAAGACTTCATCCTGCCCGACATCGGCGAAGGCATCGTCGAGTGCGAGGTGGTGGAATGGCGTGTGGCCGAAGGCGACGAGATCGAGGAAGACCAGCCGGTGGTCGATGTCATGACCGACAAGGCCATGGTCGAAATCACCGCCCCCAAGGCCGGCCGGGTCACCAGGCTGTATCACCAGCAACAGGAAATGGCCCGGGTGCATGCCCCGTTGTTTGCCTTCATTCCACGGGATCGAGAGGAGCCGGCCGAGGCAAAAACCGAATCGGCACCGGCGCCGGCGGCCGAAACCGCTCCGGCAGCGGCCAAAGCAGTCGCCACAGGCAACCGGCCACGGATTCCCGCCAGCCCCGCGGTG
>JAAZVL010000074.1 GCA_018623515.1 Marinobacter sp. | reverse complement strand
TCCACGAACACCCTCAGCTCCTCCAGCTCCATCAGCTTGTCCCGGGTGTTGTAATGCAGCCCGAGCTCGTATTCCGAGCACGCGCGGTGAATGGCGTTATGGCAGGGGCGGCAGACCCACAGGGTCCGGGTGATCAACTCTTCCCTGCTGAACAGTTTCTGGAAGCGCTTTTTGCGGTGCAGGTGTTTGGGGATGAGGTGGTGGCGGGTGATTTTGGGGACGGGGCGTTGGCAGAGTTCGCAGTGGTTGGGTTGGGGGGGGAGTCTTAGCATGGTCTGGGGGATTGGATTGAACATGGGGTCAGATGAAGGCTTTCATCAGACCCCGGAGTAGGGACTGTCACCGGGAACAAATCCTTGTCAGTGCATCAGGGTATAGAGTTTTCTACGATAGGTGCGTACGTCCGGATTGTTGTTGCCGAGTTTGTCGAACAGCTCGATCAGGGTGGTTTTGGCGATGCCGTCCTTGTATTTGCTGTCAATCTGCATGAGGCGGATCAGCAAGTCCATGGCTTCGGCGTTTTCGTCCTTGAGCACGTGCTGCAGGGCCAGCTGGTGCAGGGCTTCGGCGTTTTTCGGGTCGGCTTCCAGTTTCTTCTGCAGTTCGGCAACCGGGGGCAGTTCTCCGGCCTGCTTCATGAACTTGATGCGGGCGGCCAGCTGCTTGGCCTGGTGCTGCAACTTCTCTTCCGGCGGCAGGCTGTCCAGTACTTGCTCGGCGGTTTCCAGATCGCCGGTTTCGGCTTTCAGCTGGGCCAGGTCGATCAGGACCTTCATGTTCTCCGGGTCCTGACGATTCAGTTCGGTGAGGATCTCGAGTGCACCGTCGACGTCGCCGTTCTCCCACAGGCGGTGCGCAGCATCGTAAGGATCTTCTTTCGGCGCCTCCACGTGCTTGTCCAGGACCTTGCGGATTTCACTTTCGGGCTGGGCACCATTGAAGCCGTCCACTGCCTGGCCATTCTTGACCAGGATTACGGTCGGCAGACTGCGAACGCCCAGACTGGCGGTTAGCTCCTGCTGCTCGTCGGCGTTGACCTTGGCGAGTTTGAAGCCGCCTTCGTATTCGTTGGCCAGTTTTTCGAGAATCGGCATCAGCTGCTTGCACGGCGCGCACCACTCGGCCCAGACATCGATCAGAATAGGCGTGTTGGCAGAAGCATCCATGACCTCCTGCTGAAAATTCTCCATGGTGGCGTCAAAAACATAGGGCGAATTGCTCATCGGGGGCACCTGAACCGTTGAATGAATATTTGAATCTGCCTCGATCATGGGGCCGATGGCGGGAAAATCAAGCTCCCCGCTGAATCCGGTCACCCGTACGGAAACCAAGCCAAATCCTTGAAATAGCCGTAACTGCCGCTACATACGCAAGTAGACATGTTCGCGGGCAACGGTTCCCCCTGCCCGCCCGATGACAACCTTTGAGGGATGCAACGACGGCATGAATGACGACAACCGCAATGACAGCCTTGAGGAATTCGAAGAAGACGTGACCGAATATATCGGCAAGGACGAGCACAGCAAGAGCCTTGCTCTGCCCCAGCAGATCATGCCCCGGCGAATGTATGTGCTGCCGGTATCCAATCGTCCGTTCTTCCCGGCCCAGGTTCAGCCGGTGGTGGTCAACCAGGATCCCTGGCATGAAACCCTCAAGCGTGTGGGCGAGACCGATCATCGTGTCCTCGGCATCTGCTATGTGGAGGAACACGACGCCGAACAGGGCATCCCTGACAGCGATCAGCTGGAAACCATCGGCTGCGCCGTGCGCGTACACCATGCCCAGAAGGAGAGCGGCAAGGTGCAGTTTATTGCCCAGGGCCTGCAACGGTTCCGCATCGTGCAGTGGTTGCGGCGCAAACCGCCGTATCTGGTAGAGGTTGAGTATCCGAGCGAACCGGAAGAAGACGCCGACGAACTGAAGGCCTATACCCTGGCCATCATCAGTGCCATCAAGGAACTCCTGCGTACCAACCCGCTTTATGGCGAGGAGGTGAAACAATACCTGTCCCGTTTCGGGCCGGACGACAGCTCACCCCTGGCCGATTTCGGAGCCTCCATGACCAGTGCGCCCGGGCCCGAGCTCCAGGACGTGCTGGACACCGTGCCACTGCTTCGGCGCATGGAAAAAGTCCTGCTGCTGATGCGCAAGGAACAGGAAGTGGCGCGCCTGCAGTCGGAGATCAGCGAGGAGGTCAACGAGAAGGTCCAGAAACACCAGCGCGAGTTCTTCCTCCGGGAGCAGCTCAAGGTTATCCAGCGCGAGCTGGGCATGGCCAAGGACGACAAGACCGCCGACGCGGAGCGCTTTCAAGAACGAATGGCCAAGCTGGATCCTCCGGAGCCAGTACAGGAACGCTTCCGGGATGAACTTCAGAAACTGCAGGTGCTGGAACAGGGATCACCGGAATACGGGGTCACCCGAAATTACCTGGACTGGCTCACCCAGGTGCCCTGGGGCCAGTATTCCGAGGACCATTTTGACCTGGCCGAGGCCCGTCGCATCCTCGACCGGGACCATGACGGCCTGGACGACGTGAAAGACCGGATTATCGAGTTCCTCGCCGAAGGCACCTTCAAGGGCGAGGTAAGCGGTTCCATCCTGCTGCTGGTGGGCCCGCCCGGTGTCGGCAAGACCTCTATCGGGCACTCCGTGGCCGACGCCCTGGGCCGGGAGTTCTACCGGTTCAGCGTGGGCGGCATGCGCGATGAAGCCGAAATCAAGGGCCACCGCCGCACCTACATCGGCGCCATGCCCGGCAAGTTTGTACAGGCCCTGAAGGATTCGAAAGTCGCCAATCCGGTGATCATGCTGGACGAGATCGACAAGATCGGCGCGTCCTACCAGGGCGATCCGGCCTCGGCCCTGCTGGAAACACTGGACCCGGAGCAAAACCGGGAGTTTCTGGACCATTACCTGGATGTCCGCATGGATCTGTCCAAGGTGCTGTTTATCTGTACGGCCAACCAGCTGGATACCATTCCCCGGCCGCTGCTGGACCGGATGGATGTGATCCGCCTGTCCGGCTACATTACCGAGGAAAAGCTGGCGATCGCCAAGCACCATCTGATGCCACGGCTGCTCAAGCGGGCGGGACTGCTGAAGAAGCAGCTCAACGTGACCGATGCAGCCCTGAGGCAAGTGATCGAGGGCTACGCCCGGGAAGCCGGGGTGCGGAACCTGGAGAAGCTGCTGCACAAGATTATCCGCAAGGGCATCGTCAAACTTCTGGATAATCCGGACCAGCCGGTGAAGGTGGGCGTGGCGGATCTGGCGGAGTATCTGGGCCAGCCTGCCTTCCGCAGGGAAAAGTCGCTCAAGGGCGTGGGCGTGGTGACCGGCCTGGCCTGGACCGCCATGGGCGGCGCTACCCTGAGCATCGAGGCTTCCCGCATCCACAGCAGTCAGCGCGGCTTCAAGCTGACCGGTCAGCTGGGCGATGTCATGCGGGAGTCGGCGGAGATCGCCTACAGTTACGTGTCATCGAACCTGAAACGGTACAAGGGCGACCCCACCTTCTTCGACAAGTCCTTTGTGCACCTGCACGTGCCGGAGGGCGCGACACCAAAGGACGGCCCCAGCGCCGGTGTCACCATGGCCACCGCGCTATTGTCCATCGCCCGGAAGGAAGCGCCCCAGCAGAATGTGGCCATGACCGGGGAGCTGACTCTGACCGGTCAGGTGCTGCCTGTGGGTGGCATCCGGGAGAAGGTCATCGCGGCGCGGCGGCAGAAGATCAGCAACCTGGTTCTGCCGGAGGCGAACCGGGGAGATTACGAAGAGCTGCCGGAGTATCTCAAGGAGGGACTCACGGTGAACTTTGCGCGGCACTATAACGATGTGTTTCAGGTTTGTTTTGGGAACAAGCCGCGGAAGGGGTCTTCGGTGCATTGACGGAGAAGCCGGGGCCTGGGACAGGTGAAAGTGGGGTCAGATGAAGGCTTTCTTCTGACCCCTTTTTCATGCCTCAGGCCTTCTCCTTCCAGCCGTCGTCCTTCAACACCGAGCCCACCGTCAGCACCGGCGAGGCGTCGATTTCGTCGGCGTCCATCATGTTCGCCACCCGCTGCAACGAGGCCAGGATCATGGTCTGCTCCCACTCGTGCAGGCTCTGGAACTTCTGGATGAAGTCTTCCTGCAGGGGGTTGGGGGCGCGGGAGAGGATCTCGGCGCCTTCCTCGGTCAGGTGGGCGTGCACCTTGCGCTTGTCCTTGGTGCTGCGGACGCGGTAGACCAGTTTACGGTGCTCCAGCCGGTCGAGAATGGTGGTCACGGTGGCCTGGCTCAGGCTGACTTTCTCGGCGATGGTGCCGATGGTCACTTCCCCCAGATCCCGGATGGTCCGCATGATCAACAGTTGCGGGCCGGTAAGCCCGGCATGCTTGCTCAGCCGCTTGGAATGAAGATCCGTTGCCCGGATGACGCGGCGAAGCGCTACCAGCACCTGTTCGTAATTGTCCACAGAGTTGCTCCAACTACTCAACACTTGTTTATACCTCTAACTATTAGAGGTCTTTGTACCCTTAAATGCAAGTGGGCACTTTCACTTAACTTCGCGCCAACTCCCTTTAAACTGTCGTTGCGGCATTTTTTCCGCCAGCCACTATGCTAAGGTCAGCTGTTTTCCAAAACCGCAAAACGGACGTAGTACCATGATCAACCGATTCATCCTCTCGCTCTTGCCATTGTTCAGGACAATGCGCACCGGCACCATGCTGTGCCTGCTTCTCCTGGCCGGGACTGCGGCCGCCCAGGACACCGGAGAGCGGCCATCCATGGACGACGACGTCACCTCCGACGACGTGGCCGCCGCGCTGGCGGATCTGGAAGAACCCATGTACACGCCGTTTATCGAGCTCTACCTGCTGGAGGAAAGCAAGGCCCTGCGCAAAGAGATGATGGACACCCGCGCCGAGCTGATCGAGAAGGTGGTCGACAAGGAGCTGTCCGTGGCCGACAAGACCATGTCCTACGCCACCGATACGGTCACCTACTTCTTCTACCTGATTGCCGGCGCCACCTCCATTCTGGTTGTGATCGGCTGGAACTCGATCCGGGATATGCGCAACCAGCTGGCCAGTGTTGCGGAGAAACGGGTAAACGAACTGGTTGTGGAATACGAGAAGCGCCTCAAGGCCATCGAAGAACAACTGCAGCAGAAGTCCGACATCATTCACCAGAACCAGGCCGAGATTGAACGCACCAACGAGGTGCACTCGCTCTGGCTCAAGGCAAGCCAGGAGACTTCCCAGCAGAACAAGATCGCCGCCTACGACCGCATCCTCGACCTCCGGCCGGACGATGTGGAAGCCTTGAGCTACAAGGCCGATGCCGTTCTGGAAATGCAGGAACCCCTCTGGGCCATCAGCCTGTGCCGCCGGGCCCTGAAACTGGACCCGGATAACGGCCACGCCCATTACCAGCTGGCCTGCGCCTATGCCGAGATCGGTCGCTGGGAGGACGCCGTGAGCACCCTGGAGAAAGCCATCGATATTTCGGAGGCTTATCGGGACGATGCTTCCGTGGATCCGAGCTTCGAGCAGTTGCGCGAACACGAAAGCTTCCGCACACTGGTGTTCCCGGATCAGGAAGAGAACAGCACGGACGCGTGACACTTTTCTCAGTCAGGCACACGCTTTGCAAGCATTCTGCCAGATTAAAGCTTTCTGTCTTCAATGCAGACACGTTTGAAAAAGTTGTGTTCCTGAACAAACACTGGCCGGCCCGGCTTGACAAGCGGCAGCCCGTGGTGTTTGTTTGCTCTCTGAGAACACAAGAATAACCCTGAACCAAACAGGACTGACCTAATGAGAACCTCAGTAAAGAAACTCGCAACCGCTGTAAGCACTTCCATCGCCCTGATGGCCGCCGGCCAGGCAGCTGCAGAGATCCAGATCGGCATTGCCGGCCCGATGACCGGGCCTGTCGCCCAGTACGGTGACATGCAGTTCTCCGGTGCCCGCATGGCCATCGAGCAGATCAACGCCAACGGTGGCGTAATGGGGGAAGAGCTCGTCGCCGTCGAATACGATGACGTGTGTGACCCGAAGCAGGCCGTTACTGTCGCCAACAGCCTGGTTAATGACGGCGTTCGCTTCGTGGTAGGCCACCTGTGCTCCAGCTCCACCCAGCCGGCGTCTGACATCTACGAGGATGAAGGCATCCTGATGGTCACTCCGGCCTCCACCAGCCCGGAAATCACCGAGCGCGGCTACGAGCTGGTGTTCCGCACCATCGGTCTGGACAGCATGCAGGGCCCGGTTGCCGGCAACTACATCGCCAGCCAGAACCCCGAGCGCGTCGCCATCGTTCACGACAAGCAGCAGTACGGTGAAGGCATCGCCACCGCCGTGCGCGATACCCTCAAGGACCAGGGCGTTGAAGTCGCCATGTTCGAAGGTATCACTGCCGGCGACAAGGACTTCTCCTCCCTGGTTACCAAGCTCAAGCAGGCAGATGTGGACTACGTCTACTACGGCGGCTACCACCCGGAACTGGGCCTGATCCTGCGCCAGGCGCGCCAGGCTGACCTGGACGCCAAGTTCATGGGCCCGGAAGGTGTCGGCAACAAAGACATCAACACCATCGCGGGCGAAGCTGCAGAAGGCCTGCTGGTAACCCTGCCACCTGCATTTGACAAGAAGGCCCAGAACCAGGAACTGGTCAAAGCCTTCCAGGACAAGGGTGAAGACCCCTCCGGTCCGTTCGTGCTGACTTCCTACACCGCGGTCCAGCTGATTGCCGACGGCATCGAGCAGGCCGAATCCACCGATCCGTTCGAGGTTGCCGAAGCCCTGCGCAGTGGCACCTTCCAGACTCCAATCGGCACCGTTGAATATGACCAGGCCGGCGACATGAAGTCATTCGAGTTCGTGGTCTACGAGTGGCATTCAGATGGAAGCAAAACTCCAGTAAACTGAGCCAAAATCGTTAACAAACGGTAATAATGAGAGCACCTTCTCACCGCGATCCGGGAGAAGGTGTTTTTCTAGGCTCCTGTTGATTCTCCCCTGCCCCCGGTGCGGATAACCCGGACCAGGGGCACGGAAGCGGAGGGAGCGGGCCTTCGGAGTTCAAAAACAATGCAAGACCTCCTTTACTTCTCTCAGCAGCTCATCAACGGGCTGACGATCGGGAGCACCTACGCCCTGATCGCCATCGGTTACACGATGGTTTACGGCATCATCGGCATGATCAACTTTGCCCATGGTGAGATCTACATGATCGGCGCCTACACCGCGCTGATTGCCATTACCGGCCTGGCCTCTCTTGGCGTGGCATGGTTACCGGTGATCCTGATCGTGGCGCTGATCTGCGCCATGCTGGTCTCCAGCTCCATGGGTTGGGCCGTGGAACGGGTCGCCTACCGACCGGTTCGCGGGCGGCACCGGCTGATTCCGCTGATTTCCGCTATCGGCATGTCCATCTTCCTGCAGAACTACGTGCACCTGGCACAGGGTTCCCGCAATATCGGTTTCCCGGCCCTGATCGAGGGTGGCGTCCAGTTCGGCGCTTCCGAGGGCTTCCAGATGTCCCTCTCCTACATGCAGATCACCATCTTTATCACCACCCTGATCTGCATGACGGCGCTGTCACTGTTCATTGCCCGCTCCAAGACCGGTCGCGCCTGCCGCGCGGTGTCCCAGGACCTGGGCATGGCCAACCTGCTGGGCATTGATACCAACCGGATCATCTCGGCAACCTTCGTGATCGGCGCGGCTCTCGCTGCCGTGGCAGGGCTCCTGCTCGGCATGTACTACGGCTCGGTCGATCCCCTGTTCGGCTTCATTGCCGGCCTGAAAGCCTTCACCGCAGCTGTCCTCGGCGGTATCGGAAGCATCCCGGGCGCCATGCTCGGCGGTCTGATACTCGGCGTGGCAGAAAGCATGACCTCCGGCTACCTCAGCGGGGAGTACAAGGATGTCATCTCTTTCAGCCTGCTCATTCTGATTCTGCTGTTCAAACCCACCGGCCTGCTTGGCAAACCGGAGGTTGAGAAGATCTGATGGCTGCTCAAAACCTGAAACATGCACTGTTCTGTGCATTCATCACTGTAATAATTGCCTACCCGATCCTTGGGCTGAACCTCGTGGCCGAGGGCACATCCGTCAAGCTGGAAGGCGCCAACACCGCGACCGTCGTCAACGTGTTCCTGGCCGCAGTGGCGGTTTTCCTGTTCCAGGTATTCCGCGACAACATCATGGGTGTGTTCGGCAAGGTGCCGAACCTCAACCCCCTGGCCAAGCGCGGCCCTGTTCCGCAGGAAAAGCGCCTGTTGATGGAGCGGGTGTTCTTCGTGGCGATCATCCTGCTTGCCCTGATCTGGCCGTTCATCGTGTCCCGTGGCGCGGTCGACCTGGCCACCCTGGTGCTGATCTATATCATGCTCGCCCTCGGGCTGAACGTGGTGGTGGGCCTGGCCGGCCTGCTCGATCTGGGCTATGTGGCGTTCTATGCGGTGGGGGCCTACACCTTTGCGCTGCTGTCCCAGTACTTCGGCATCTCCTTCTGGCTGGCCTTACCGATCGGCGCCCTGCTCGCCGCCCTGTTCGGGTTTGTGCTGGGCTTCCCGGTGCTCCGGTTGCGGGGTGATTACCTGGCGATCGTGACCCTGGGTTTCGGGGAGATTATCCGGATCCTGCTGAACAACTGGACCTCGCTCACCGGCGGCCCTAACGGCATCGGTGGTATTCCGGATCCGACCCTGTTTGGCATGGAGTTCGGTCGCAGGGTCAAGGAGGAAGGCAACGTCTCCTTCCACGAAACCTTCGGCATCGCCTACTCCGGTGAGCACAAGGTCATCTTCCTGTACCTGATCGCCCTGGTGCTGGCCATCTTCACCCTGCTGGTTATCCGCCGCTTCATGCGCATGCCCGTGGGTCGTGCCTGGGAAGCCCTGCGCGAAGACGAGATCGCTGCCCGTTCCCTGGGCATGAGCCGCACCGCGGTGAAACTCTCGGCCTTCACCATTGGTGCTTTCTTTGCCGGTTTTGCCGGCACCGTGTTTGCCTCCAAGCAGGGCTTTATCAGCCCGGAATCCTTCGTATTCCTGGAGTCCGCCATCATCCTGGCCATCGTGGTGCTGGGGGGCATGGGCTCACAGGTCGGGGTGATCCTGGCTGCGATTGCCGTCACCATCCTGCCCGAGCTCGCCCGGGAGTTCTCTGAATACCGGATGCTCATCTTCGGTGCCGCCATGGTACTGATGATGGTCTGGCGTCCGCAGGGCCTGCTGCCCATGCGCCGCATTCAAATCGAACTCAAAGAGCAGGGGTGACAGACAATGCTTGAAGTACAGAATCTGTCCATGCGCTTCGGCGGCCTGCTGGCGGTGGACCAGGTCTCCGTCGATGTCCAGGAACACGAGATTGTCTCGATCATCGGCCCTAACGGCGCCGGCAAGACCACCGTGTTCAACTGCATCAGCGGTTTCTACAAACCAACCGGCGGCAAGATCCTGTTCCAGGGTCAGGAAATCCAGGGCAAGCCCGACTACAAGATTTCCCGCCTGGGCATGGTGCGCACGTTCCAGCACGTGCGGCTGTTCAGCAAGATGACGGTGGTGGAGAACCTGCTGGTTGCCCAGCACCGACACCTGAACACCAATCTACTTGCCGGCCTGCTGAAAACCCCGGATTACCGGGAGCGGGAGAAGAAATCCCTGGAGCGGGCGAGGTACTGGCTGGAGCGGGTCGGCCTGATCGACATGGCCAACTGGGAAGCCGGCAACCTGGCCTATGGCCAGCAACGGCGCCTGGAAATTGCCCGCTGCATGGTAACCGAGCCGCAGCTGCTGATGCTGGATGAGCCGGCAGCCGGCCTCAACCCGGCGGAAACGAAAGAACTGGATCAGCTGATAGTCAGCCTGAAAGAGGACTACAACGTTTCCGTCTTGCTGATTGAGCACGACATGAGCCTGGTAATGGGTATTTCCGACCGGATCAACGTCATTAACCAGGGCCGCCCCCTGGCCAGTGGCACACCGGAGGAAATCCGCCAGAACGACGACGTGATCAAAGCCTATCTGGGCGAGGCCTGAGGACCAACCATGCTAGTACTTGAGAATGTTCATACCCACTACGGGAAAATCGAGGCGCTGCACGGGGTATCGGTCGAGGTCAAGAAAGGCGAGATCGTTTCCCTGATCGGTGCCAACGGGGCCGGCAAGACTACCCTGCTGATGACGGTCTGCGGCAGCCCACAGGCCAGCTCCGGCCGGGTGATTCTGGAGGGACGGGACATCACCAATGAACCGACCTCCCAGATCATGCGCTCGGGCATATCCATCGTGCCGGAGGGCCGGCGAGTGTTCTCCGGCCTGACTGTTGAAGAAAACCTGCACATGGGCGGGTTCTTCAACACCAAGGCCGAGATCCGCAAGAGCCAGGACCATGTCTACGACCTGTTCCCCCGCCTGAAGGAGCGGGAGCACCAGCGCGCGGGCACCATGTCCGGCGGTGAGCAGCAGATGCTCGCCATCGGCCGCGCCCTGATGAGCAAGCCCCGGATGATCATCCTGGACGAGCCTTCGCTGGGACTGGCGCCGATTGTGATCCAGCAGATCTTCGAGATCATCGGACAGCTCCGGGAAGAAGGGATCACGGTGTTCCTGGTCGAGCAGAATGCCCACCAGGCCCTGAACCTGGCGGACCGTGGCTACGTGCTGGAGACCGGACGGATCCGGCTGCACGACACCGGCAAGAACCTGCTCGCCAACCCGGACGTGCGCAACGCGTACCTCGGGGGCTGACAGCCTTCCCGAAGGATCGGCAAAAAGCCGGGGCGTGGCAACACGCCCCGGCTTTTTTGTGTAATGTGGCCTGAAAAGAGACACGTCAGCGCCTCATCACCGTGAAAAATCCGACATAAATCAATTACTCACGAATCCTTTCACTTGCGAATCCGGAACTTGGACTATACTCAAGCCAACGGTCTACCTGTCTCCACAGGACCTGTCAGGGCCGTTCCTTCCCGGCCGTCCCCTCGGGGCCGGCCGGGAGATCAATGCGACGACTGCAAAAAACCATAGAAAGGAGTGAATAATGAGAAAACTGATCGCAGGTGCGATTCTCCTGGGTGCTTCCTCCATGGCATTCGCCCAGCCGGGCTGCGGCGTGGGTGCCATGATCTGGAAGGGACAATCCGGTATTGCTCCCCACGTTCTGGCCGCTACCACCAACGGATCCTTCGGTAACCAGACATTCGGCATGACAACCGGCACACTGGGCTGTCAAACCAACCAGGCCGTTCAGTCCATGGCCATGTACATGGACAGCAACATCGACAAGGTAGCCCGTGACATGTCCCGCGGCTCCGGCGAGAACCTCGATACCCTGGCGGTTCTGCTGGGCGTAGAGGAAGCCGACCGTGGCGCGTTCCGCAAGGTACTCCAGG
This sequence comes from Marinobacter sp., assembly GCA_018623515.1. Taxonomy (GTDB): domain Bacteria; phylum Pseudomonadota; class Gammaproteobacteria; order Pseudomonadales; family Oleiphilaceae; genus Marinobacter. The sequence goes on along the minus strand of JAAZVL010000074.1, from coordinate 1,453 downwards.
ACAACTTCGCTGCCATCTTCCCGGACGCCGACACCACTTCCGGTGAAGCCGTGGATGCCATCGTGGCCCTGCTGGAACAGGACGAAACCCTGAGCAAATACGTCGCGGCATAACGACCGTTTACCGCAAGGATGGACACGGCGCCAGGGACGGCGCCTGACCGATTTCCCCAACGACCCGGATCATTCTTCTCCATGGGCCAGACCGCGCGTTTCGGGCAAGTGATGCTCTGCCCTGCCGTCAGCTTCACCCTCCACGCCAGCGAACAACCGATTCCAGACCAACTGCACCAGGACCCGGCCTGGCTGACACTGGGCCACTACCACCCGGACACCTTTGGTGATAGCTACACCAGCCAGGCCGATGACCCGGCTTTCTTCCTGAGCGAGAACGGCAAGCACTCGCCCCGGGCCGAGCTTGAAGCCACCCTGGCGGCGATCCAGGAACCCGGCGGAGGCAACGATCATGCCCGCTGCCGTTTCCCGGCGCGGGATGCCTGGCTCCGGGACCGCCTGGACCTGCCGGACTCAGAAGTATCCTGCCCGGACTACCAGTACTGGAAAGACACCCTGAACACCGAAACCGTCACCCTGGTGTTTGCAGCTTCCTACCTGAACAGCCCTTCCTCCATGTTCGGGCACACCTTCCTGCGGCTGGACCCGCCCCGGGAAGACGAGGAGACCAACCTGCTGCTGGCCAATACCATTTCCTATGCCGCCGATGCCGCCGCCCACGACAGTGAGATCCTGTTCGCCTACAAGGGCATCTTCGGCGGCTACCCGGGCATCACCACCGTGCAGCCCTATTATGAAAAGATCCGCCTGTACTCCGACATTGAGCACCGGGATCTGTGGGAATACACCCTGAACCTGGACCAGAGCGAGGTCGATCTGTTGCTGGCCCACGCCTGGGAGATCCAGGACAAGAACTTCGATTATTACTTCTTCGACGAGAACTGCGCCTACCGGCTGCTGGCGCTGATTGATGTGGCGCGCCCGGGAACTGACCTGCTGGGGGAAGTGAGCACTCACGCCATTCCCTCCGATACCGTCCGCTGGGTCGTGGACAAGAACCTGGTGGAAGAGGTGTATTATCGGCCCTCGGCAGCCACTTCGGTGGCTTACCAGATCTCGGAGCTGCCGGACGAGCATCAGACCCTGTCGGCAGCGATCGCCAACGGCTATGTCGAGACAGATGCACCCCAGGTCCAACAACTGAGTGACCGGGAACGGGCCCGGGTGCTGGATGCCACCTACGATTATGTGCGCTACCAGAGTGAGGCCGAAGGCTGGCCCAGGGAACATGCCGCGCCGCTATCCCATGAGCTGCTGGTTGCCCGAAGCCGGATAGAGGACGTCGAGACCAGCGCCCGGCCGCCAGAACCGGAGATTCGCGATGACCAGGGCCATGACACCTTCCGGGTGAGCCTCGGCGCCGGTCAGCTGGCTCACCG
>JAAZVL010000073.1 GCA_018623515.1 Marinobacter sp. | reverse complement strand
GGTAGCGGCGTAGCGCGCCGGGAAAGTCCCAGAGGGGATTGGCACTGTAGCTGGTGCCGACCAGCACCAGGTCGGTCTGCTGATCGGAGAACAGGAGATCGTTGGCACTTTCGCCGTTCTTGGCCTTCACGGTCTCGCGCTCGTTGAAGCGATCGGGGCGGGGCGCCAGGTCCTCGAACAGCGGATCCAGGGGCAGGTAGTTGAGCAGATCGCCCTCATGGATCAGCGGTTCGCCCAGCGTGGTCACGAACGTCTGTTCGCCCCAGGACTGCTCCTCCCGGGTGTGACGGATGAAGCCCGAGGCATGCCGCGCGAAGACCTCGGCGCCCGCCGGCGACCAATGGGTGTCGGTCCGCAGGAAGACCTGTGTGCCCCGCTCCTGGGCTTGTTCCAGATCGTCCAGCAGATTCGGCGCTGCGATGCCTTCCGACTTCAGCCGTTCCAGGAACCGGGGGTACAGTGCCTGCATTTCGGGGGCAGGGCGGGTATCGCCAAGTTTCTCGGCGTACACGCGGGCCTTGCTGGGAACCACCAGAACGACCAGCGGGATATCACGGGCGCGCAGGAACCGGCTGACTTCAGCCACGCGCTCGAGATTGGTGTCGATCAGCTCCGGGTTGTCGGTGGCCGGGAACAGCTCCTCGTCGGTGAACAGCCAGTTCTCCCGTCCGATGGTCACGCCGGGACGTCCCTCATCGAACACCAGGTAATTGATGGCTGCCCAGACATTGGTCCCGAGGTCGCGGACCGGGAACTTGTCGTCGTAGTGGTTTTCAAGATCCCTGGCCAGCTCGCCGTTGATGGGGTCGAGCTTTTCGGCTCCCCCGTAATTGGCGAGGGAGCGCAGGGACAACCCGCCCAGGGTCAGGACGGTGACGATAAAGAGTCCGGCGGTCAGTTTTTTAGAAGTCCTGGTCATGGCAACACCTCAGAACTGGAAGTAGAGGAACGGTGAGAAGCTTTCCGCGGAGAGCTTGAGCACCGCCATCAGGAACACGGGCAACAGAAGCGTTGGCAGGACTACCCGCAATGGCGTGGCACGAACCCCCTCGAGGCTCCAGGAGAACCGGTCCCTCATGCCCATGACCACGACGATCACGTAGGCCAGGGCCAGAATCGCCACGTTGAGGCCACGGATGTCCTTCAGGTAGGCGCCGCTCAGTTCAAAGCCGGAAAAGCTGAACATGGCGCCGTAGAACTCGAAGGCCGATCCGATGGTTGAGGCCCGGAAGGTCACCCATCCGACCATCACGAACAGGAAGGTCATCAGCCAGCGGCTGACCCGGAAGCTGCGGGGTGCACCGGACACGCCGAGCGCCCGTTCAATCGCCAGCAGACCGCCATGCCAGGCACCCCAGAGCAGGAAGGTCCAGTTGGCGCCGTGCCAGAGGCCACCAAGCAGCATGGTCAGCAACAGGTTGCGATAGGTGCTGAACGTGCCGCCGCGGTTGCCGCCGAGCGGGATGTACAGGTAATCACGCAGCCAGCTGGACAGGCTGATGTGCCAGCGCCGCCAGAACTCGGTGATGCTCTGGCTGATGTAGGGCTGGTTGAAGTTCTCGGTAAAGCGGAAGCCCATCATCAGGCCCAGCCCGATGGCCATGTCCGAATAGCCGGAGAAGTCGAAGTAGAGTTGCGCGGTGTAGGCCAGGATGCCGAGCCAGGCGTCGGCCGTGCTCGGATCCGACAGTGCGAAGGCGCCGTCCGCCAGTGGTGCGATCGAATCGGCGATGAACACCTTCTTGATGAAGCCCTGCATGAAGCGGATGGCGCCCTCGCCGAACTTCTCCAGGTTATGGGTCCGGTACGCGAACTGGTCTGCCAGGTCCTTGTAGCGCAGGACCGGGCCGGCAATCAGTTGCGGGAACAGCGCGATGAACGCGGCGAAGTCAACAAACCGCCGGGTTGGCTCGGTATCACCCCGGTACACATCCACCACGTAGGAGATGGCCTGGAAGATATAGAAGGAAATGCCAATGGGCAGAATGATGTGGGCCAGCTCCAGCGGCTGATAGCCGAGGGAGACGAACAGGCTGTTCAGGCTGTCCACGCCGAAGTTGGCGTACTTGAAGTAGCCGAGGGTTGCGAGGTCGCCGGCGATACCCACGGCCACCCACTTCCGGGCCTTTGCGGTGCCGATGCCGCTGTGGTGAATGCCGAGGCCGATCAGGTAGTTCCAGAGCGTGACCGCGACGAACAGCAGCAGGAAATCCACCCGCCACCAGGCGTAGAAGGCATAGCTGCCCAGCAGGATGACCCAGGACCGGTGCCGGAATGGCGTCAGGTAATACAGTCCCAGGAACGCGGGCAGGAACAGGAACAGAAAGATATTGGATGAAAATACCATGGTCAGCCTCCGGCGTTACCGTTGTTGGAAACGGAATTCGGCGTCAGCCGCACGGCATGGCGCCCGTTCAGGAGGGCATCGAAGATTTCGGTCTGGTAGGTGCCCAGAAGACCTTCGAAGTGGATGCCCACGTCGGAGCGCGGGAAGCGCATATTGAGGTCGTAGAGTTCCAGGTACTGCGGGTTATCCGTGGCCAGGGGACCGCTGGCGTTGGAGGCCAGGTTGCCACCGACGATGGTCATGGACACCGCCTGGTGGTAGTAGTCTTCCTTGAAGTTCCGGTCGGTGGCGCTCAGGTCCTTGACCTGGCCGAGTACGCCATAGGTGCCGTTGAGGGCCGCGACGTTGTGGTAGACCCGGACATTGAAGCTGTTACGTACCCGGATGCCGTTGCGGAGGTTGTTCATCAGCCGGTTGCCCCACAGCAGGTTGTCCGGCGATTCATACAGGCCGATACCGTCGCCCTGGTTGTCGTGGACCAGGTTCTTGGCGACCACGTTACGGCGGCTCTGCCGGTCCAGCACGATGCCGGACAAACCGTTCTCGTAGCTGTGGTTGTTAATGATCCAGCTGTCGTTCACCTCCCGGGAGATGATGATGCCGTGCTTCTCACGGGTCCCGTAGACCTCGTTGCCGGCGATCAGCAGGTGGCTGGAGTAATCGTGGGGGTCGATGCCGTAGACAATGTTGTCGTGGTAGACGTTGTTCACAATGGCCACGTTTTCCGCCTCGTAGCAGTAAAAGCCGTAATAGATGTCGGAGAAGGTGGACTCGACCAGCCAGCCCTCCGGGGCCGACCGCTGCAGCCGTTTGTTGTCGTACTCCGAATACTGGGCGATTGTGAAACCGTAGGATTTACTCTGGTTGTACCCGAGGTGCTTGAAGGTGGAGCCGAGCACAAAGGTCTCGCTGCCGCCCCAGCTGACGAAGAACGGCCGGAATTCGGATTTCTTGACGAACGTGGCGGGGCCATTGGCTTTTTCCCGCCAGCCGGTGATGGTGCTGTCGATCACGAACAGCCAGCCGTCGTTGGCCATGAAGGCACCCCGTTCCTCGGACAGACGCAGAGTCTCGTCGCGGATCACCAGCGTGGCTTCCGGCTGAACCACCAGCGGCAGGCGGACGGTGTAGGAGCCGTCGTCGTTACGCTCCATGTAGCGGCGGTTGCCGACCTGCTCGTACACGTCATCGAGCGTGGCCCGGCCGCCATCCACCAGGATCGCCTTGGGGTGCGAGTACTGACGGATGACCCATTCCCGGGCCCGACCCTGATCGACAAAGTCCCCCAGTGCCGGAATGTCGCCGATGCGTTGCACGGAAACCCGGGGCGCGCCGTCGGGGCGTTCTGCCAGCTGTTGCTCCACGGCGTCACGGTTGTACCGCGACACATCCGGAAGCTCGGGAAGCTCGGTGGCCACTTCCTCGCCCGGCACGACCTGGAGCCGGTAGTCTTCCAGCTCATACTGCGGGGCGGACTCCGACGGGGCCAGCCGGGTTTCCAGGTTCGCAGCCGCTGCCACGGGTACCAGCAGGACACAGGTGTAAAGCGGTAGCGTGCGCAACAGTTGATGGAGTTTCATGGTCATTTCCTAGAATCGCTTGGCGACGTCGAGCACGACCCGATGACGGGCGTCGTCCGCATCCGGGCCATAGGCATCGCCCGGGAAGAACACGCCGCCGCGCAGGCGCACATCAAAGGTATTCCAGGCGGCGCCGTCATCGCCGTAATAACCCAGCACCAGGTCGACGGACTCGCCCAGATCGTCGCTGGTGCCGGTGAATCCGGGTTCGATCAGGTCGGAGGTCACGGTGCCGGACTGGTCTTCCAGCCAGTAGCGGTGATAGATGAGGTTGGCGGCCCAGTTGTCCCGGTCGGTGAGGGCGGTGTACGCCGTGACGGTCTTGAGGTTGCTCCACTCCGGCTGGAAGGCTTCCCCGAACCGGGCGACCTGGGACCGGGTGCCGGTGTACCGGGACCGATTGCTCTCCAGACCGGTCTGGCGGAAGGCATCTGACTCGTCGCCGTTACCGCCGCCGGAGGCGATGGCGCCGTGGACACCGGCGGTCCAGCGCGGGCTGTCCACAAGCTGGGCCCGCAGGCCGACATCGGCGGCCCAGCCACTGACATCCTGCTCCTGCCGGGACAGCAGGCCGGTGTCGGTAATATCCACGCGGGACTGGGCGCCGTTCACGGCGGCCACCGACGCCAGATACTGGAACCAGCTGTCGGAGTGCCAGTCGAAGTAGGCGTTATCCGCCCGGGCGCCGGCCCAGGTCAGTGAGTCGGTCACCCGCTCGGGCAGGCCGTTGTCGCTCTCGGCTGCCAGGTCGCGGTCATTGCTGTAGCGCTCGGCATGGGTGGCCAGGAAGGTGAGGTAGTGGTCCTTGTGCCACTGCCAGCGGGTCTGGCCGAAGACCCGGGCAATGTCCTGTTCCTCGACCGGCAGCTCGTTGACATCGGTGCGGGCTTCGGAAACCTTGTTGGCGATACCCACGGTGGTATCCAGCAGCGTGGTGTCGAAAATCCAGCGGGTCAGGGTAATGTCGTCGTCCCACCACATGCCGGTATCTTCTTTCAGCCGCTCACGACCGAAGCGGATGGATTCCCCCGGATAGTCGGTCAGGCCGTTGTAGTCGAACCAGAATTCCCGGAGCGCGAAGAAGGCGTCGGTTTCCGTGCCGCCGATTTCATCACTGACGTCCACCTGCCCGGTGGCGCCGAACGCCTGCAGGCGGAGCTTGGAGCGCCAGTGATCAGACAGCTGCCAGACCCACTCCGGCTTGAGGTCCAGTGCCACTTCGTCCGACTTGGTGCTGGAGTCGGGGTTGGTGCCGAGATTGCGGTCACCCTCGCTGATGAGACTGAACTTCGCGCGGGTGTTGTAGTCCAGGAGTCTCGGATAGGAGGCTTCCGCCTCGTTATCCTGTGCTTCCTGTGCCCAGCTGGCTGTTGTGCCCAGGCAGCCGAGTACCATCATCAGTCCGGCCATGCCGGTAGTTCCGTTCGTTGTCATGTGGGTTAGCCCCCCTGACGTTGTCTGTTTGTTTGGTCTGAAGCGCCGGTCGCCTGGCGGCGTGCGGCCAGCTCCCGGTTCGCTAGCGTTTCAGCCGCCTGCTCCAGCGCCCTGGGCATCTGGGGCACCATCTCTACCAGGAGCTCTCTTGCTCTTGGCAAACCGGCATCGGTGGCAAGCAGGGCGAAGGACCAGGCGTAGAGCTTGTTGACCTCGATGCCCTTGCCTTCCCAGTACATCTCCGCAAGCAGGTAATCCGCCTTGGGGTAGCCGCGCCGGGCCGCCTTGAGCAGGTGATCCCGGGCCTTGCGCGGTTCCGGCTCGCCCAGGTAGCCGCGTTTGTAGATCCGCCCCAGCAGGTAGTCGGCCGAGGGATATTTCTTGCTGGCTTCGCGGGCATACTCGATGGCCTTGCGGGCATCGATCGGGACAATGCGTCCCCGCTCATACAGCCGGGCCAGGGTGAGGGAGGCCTTCAGGTCCCCCTGGCTGCGGGACGTTTCCAGCAGCCGGATGACTTCCTCCGCGTCTGCCAGATAGGTGTTGTCCATGATCAGGCGCGCCCGGCCGGTAATCGCAGGTACATAGTCCGGGATAAGTAACTGATAGAGGTCGTTGGTTACGGCCACCTGCTTCGCTGGTGATTCATCGTCGGATAGCCAGCGGGCGAACACGTACAGGTCGCGGTCGTCGATCCTGTCCTGCTCCCAGGCCTCCCGTGCCCTTGCCACCAGTGCCTCAAAACGGTCGGTTTTTCCGTCCGCGAGGTAGACCCGGGCGAGAATCGTCAGGCAGTCCGGGTGGGAGACGGCGATGGGCTCGCACAGGGCCACGATTTCGCCCGCCCGAGCCTGCAGTTGATCGTTCAGAATGTAGTAACGAGCCAGGGCAAGGTCCCCGGAGGGATCACCTTTCTCTCGTGCCCGCTGGATCCAGCGAACCGGCTCTGCGTCGGGGAATTCCTGCGGGTGATCGAGGTAGAGTTCGATCAGCGGCATGAGCGCGCTGTCGTCGCCAGCCGCCATCGCCTTTTCCAGGTAAAACTCACCCTTGCCTCGTTGTGTGGCGGTCTTGCCTTCGCGGGCATACAGCTTGCCCAGCCGGCTGAGGGCCCGGTCGCTACCTTGCTCGGCCGCCGCCCGGTACCAGTGCAACGCCTTGTCGAAGGCTGCTTCGGAGTCCTCGTCGGAGTAAAGGTCGCCGAGCTCGACCTGGGCGTCGGCGAGTCCGAACTCCGCCAGCTTGGTCAGTTCGGCCCGGGCCGCGCCGAGATTGCCGGCGGCGGCTTCCTGCTCGGCGCGCTGCATGTCCGGAAGGCCGCTGCAACCGGCGATTCCCATCAGCAGGAGCATGGTGGTCGATGCCTTGTGGATCATGGCCGGAGCTCCAATCAGTTGCCGGATACCCGGTCGACGAGACCATCCAGGGCGGACAGCTGGATCACATCAACCGTCACGCCGATCGGGCGCCCCACCGATTCGATCGGCATGGGTGTCTCGGCCTGAATCAGTGCATTGATGGCGGTGCCCGGCTGGTTGGGGGTCTCGGCGTCGACGTAGAGGGACTCGATGGTGCCCGCGCGGCTCTCGCCACCAGCCAGGTGCAGGGTGACGCTCTGGCCTTCCTGCAGATTCTCGCCCTCGGTGAAATTGAACCGGGCGATGATGTGGGCCGAGGCATCGGTCGGAACCAGCACCGCGATCTGCTCACCCTTGCTCATGTACTGGTCCTTGGCGGGCAACAGGTTGAGCACCTTGCAGTCACAGGGACTGGTCAGGGTGCCGCGGACGCTCTGGCCCAGAAGTTCCTCGATCTGTTCGACGGTGTAGTTGCCGTTGCCGACCAGTTCGTTGACGTACGCGAGCATGGGCGCGTCGAACGTGGCAATGGGCTGGCCTGCCTCGACCTGGTCACCGGGCTTTACCAGGGTGGTAACCTTGCCGTCCTTGGGCAGGCTGACCGGGATATCCTCGGAGGCGACCATGGCGGTTTCCGCCTTGGTGACGAAGTAGATCTGCCAGAGCTGGTATCCGATGAAGGTCACGGCGATCAGGCCAATCCCCATCACCACCAGGCTCACGACCATCGCCCGGGCGCTGGCGAAGAACCCGAGGGCCTGGCTGGATTTGCTCTTGCGCGCCTTGGTGAAGTTCTCCCGGGACAGGGTGTTGAGGACGTCTCCGGCGGACACGATCTCACCACTGAGGAACGAGGTGATCAGGTAACGCAGGACGGAAACCTCGCGCTGGCCCAGGTTCTGGAATTCGCAGCCGCAGCGGTCACTTTCCTGCCCCAGGTTCCGGGGCACGAATTCCACTTCCACCGCCATGTCCATGCCATCCACCTTGAACACCAGGCGGCCGTTATAGACCTTGCCCCGGCGCAGGGACTCATTGCCCAGGCGGATGCAGAAGCCCCCGGCAGACAGATCCTCCAGTGGAAAGCGCACGGGGGCGCCGTCGAGTTTCACGAAAAGCGTCGCCGGCATGCGTACCCGGGCGAACTGCCTCTGTGCTTCGGATTCGTGTACAAACTGCGGTGCTATCGCTGCCGTGTTCATTGCTATGACCCTTGAGTGTTAGCTGTTTTGGTGATGTCTGGTTCCCGCTGGCGCGGCGGTCGTCACACGATGAACATGACGGTCGCCAGGAAGACGCTGGTGGCAGAGAACGTCATGATCCGGGAAGACCATCGGTTCATGCGCTGCTGGAACGACGCCGAGTCCGTGCTGTAACTGGTCTTCTGGCGTGTCCAGGACTGCCGGTCGAGCCGGAAGAACACATAGATTTTCATCAGTGACCCGAAGATCTGGTTGAAGTACAGAATCAGCGGGTAGGCCGGCCCGACCGGGTGTCCGGTCGCCAGCAGCATGATGCTTAACACCAGACGCGTTAGGCCGATCCAGAGCAGGTAGGCGATCAGGATCACACCGGAGTACTTGATCGCGGCCACGATTGCTGCGGTCAGGCCCAGGATGCTGGTCCACATGGAGATCCTCTGATCCCAGAGCACGTACCAGGTGAACCAGCCCAGTCGGCCCGGCCCCAGTTTGGTAGCCCGGCTGTTCTGGCGGAGGTTGTTGCCGTACCACCGGAACATGAGCTGCCTCGCCGAGCGGATGAAACTCGGGTCCGGCGGATGCTCGACGGTGTGGATCGAGGCATCGGGCACGTAGAAGGTGTCGTAGCCCAGGCGCATCATGCTGTACCAGCTGGACTTGTCGTCCCCGGTCAGGAACCGGAACTGGCCCAGCCGCCAGTGCTTGAGGGAGTCGTACTCGACGTCGGAAATGAACTCCGGACGGGTCACCACGCTGGCGCGGAATACCGACATCCGGCCGGTCAGCGTCAGGACGCGCCTGGCAAGACCCATGGAGCACATGTTGATGTGCCGCTGGGCGAAGCGCAGCTTGTGCCATTCGGACATCAGGTAGCTGCCCTTCACTTCGCAGAATTCGTTGGTAGTCAGCGCACCCACTTTCGGCATCAGCTTGAAGTAGGGGGCGGTTTTGCGGACCACGCCGGGATCAAGGACGGTGTCGCCGTCAACAACCGCAACAATAGCGTTGTCATCGGGAATGGCGCGGGAGATGGCCCGGAAACCATAAGCCAGGCCGTCCCGCTTGCCGGTGCCGGGAATCCGGACCAGATTGAGCTGGACCCGCTCCGGTGGATTGAGCTTGCGCCAGAGCGAGCGCATCAGCATTTCATCGGACAGCTCCACGATGGAGGCGACCACGGTGGTGGGCCAGCCACAGTCGATGGCTTCGCGGATGATGGACTCGTAGACCTGCGCGGTGGTGGCGGCGTCGATCCGGAAACTGGTCACCATCAGGAAGACATGGGACGGCGCCGCCTCATCACCGAGTTTCCGCGCCTTCTGGCGCAGAATCGGATAGGCGTGATGCAGGAAATACATGCCCCGGACGAAATGAGTGATGCCCACGGAGTAACGCCAGAGCCCGATCCCGCCGATCAGCAGGATGAAATGCGCACCGCCGGGGACAATGAACTCCCGGGGCAGGGCGACCGCGAGCGACCCCAGCGCCGCCACATAAAGGCACCAGCCTCCCGCTCGCGAGAATGGGTTGTCCGGAATCATCGACATGGACGGGGTTCTCCAGTGTTCATCGGAAAAGTCGGTCTGCAGGAGCCCCGGCGCACGGCAGTGACCGGGGCACGAGGGTTACCAACAGATGCCTTCCAGCACGCCGTTGGTGGTGGTTTTCATGAAACCCACCAGATCCACGACCCGCTTGCCCTCGGGCACTTCCGCGATGACCGTTTCGAACAACTCGTCGTTGTTGCCGACCACCAGTACGTCGCCATGCTCAACCACTCCACGAAGGTCACTGTCCATCAGGTTCGAGAGGTGGGGGATCTTCTGGTTGATGTACTCCCGGTTGGCACCATGGGTGCGGGCGTAATCCACGTTGCGGTCGAAGATCCGGAGGTCATAGCCCTTGCCGATAAGCAACTCGGCCAGTTCCACCAGGGGGCTTTCCCTGAGGTCGTCGGTGTTGGCCTTGAAGCTCAGGCCCAGCATGCTGATCTTGCGGCGGCCATAGCCGGTCACGATATTGAAGGCCTTGGCCACCTGTTCGTTGTTGCTGCTCATGATCGAGCTGAGCAGTGGATGTTTGACGTCCATCTGGCTGGCCCGATAGGTCAGGGCGCGGACATCCTTGGGCAGGCAGGAGCCGCCGAAAGCAAAACCGGGACGCATGTAATAACGGGAGATGTTCAGCTTGTTGTCCAGGCACATCACGTCCATGACATCCCGGCCGTCCACGCCCAGGGACTTGGCGATGTTGCCGATCTCGTTGGCAAAACTGACCTTGGTGGCATGCCAGACGTTGCAGGTGTACTTGATCATTTCCGCCACCTCGATGGGCTTGCGGATCAGCGGGGCATCCAGGTCACCATAGAGCTCGCCGAGTAATTCCCCGGAACGGTCATCCAACTGGCCGATGACCGTCATGGGCGGATGGTCATAGTCCTTGATCGCGGTGCTTTCCCGGAGGAATTCCGGGTTGACGCAAACCCCGAAATCCTGACCTGCGATCTTGCCGGAGGCCTCTTGCAGGGTCGGGATGACCACGTCCCGTACGGTGCCCGGCAGCACCGTGCTGCGAACCACCACCAGGTGCCAGGCGTCTTTTTCACGCAGTGCCTCCCCGATGTCCCGGGCAACCTTCTCGACAAAGGTCAGATCCAGGTCGCCATTTGGCTTGCTGGGTGTGCCGACACAGATCATGGACATCTCGCTGTCCTTCACTGCGGCAAAGCCCTCTGTCGTGCCCTTGATACGCTTGGCGCGAACGCCATCGGCCAGAAGTTCCTCGAGACCCGGCTCAACGATCGGCGATTTGCCGTTGTTGACCAGCTCGATCTTGACCGGGGAAACGTCCACCCCGATGACCTCATGACCCCGACGGGCCAGACTCGCCGTACAGACGGCGCCCACGTAACCCAGACCAAAAATGCTTACACGCATGGTTTTCTGCTCCCTTGGTGTTCCGGAAAGATGTCCCGGTATTGCCGGTTTCGGCGTTGCATCCCGAAAAATGTCAAAAAAATGGTGTTTCTGAGGTTGTCTCCCGAAGCCGGTGTGCCCTGGCTTCACTTCTGCAAAAAATGTTTCTTCTCCGGCTCGTCAATTGGCCAGGAGGTGAACCGTTCCTTGCAGTCTTTTTTCTCGTTTCGGGCTCGGGAAAAGATTGTGTTACCGGCCCTGAAACACTTTTAAAACGTACAGAAACAAATAATTAAATGCCTGTTACACAATGATAATTTTGATTTGTCGACAGGATTGACATGTCGGAAGTGTGCAGTGGATTCAGGATGGACAGGTGGGGTGCAACTGGTTGATTTTCTGTCGCCGACCCTCAGGAAGTGTCGCGTTTAATGTCGGGAATTTGTGTCAAAAACTTGACAAATGCGGGTCTGCAAATTCGTTTTATCTATTTTTTTCGACGTAATCATTTCGAAAATGTCTTAAAAATTTCCTTTTCCTCGGGAACTTTCTGAACAATGTCCCAATTGTCATTTCCAGAATGGATCTTTTCTGCAAGTTCGTCGTGTCCGCGCGCCCGTCTGAAATCGCCGGTTTGAATATGAGGGGTTGAATATTTCGAGCGCTCGTTCTATTTTTGGGTTCCGGAGGTCGAGATATGAACAATTCCAATAACACGAACCCTGGCATTTCAGACTGGTCCTTGCGTGTCGACGGCAAGACCGCTCTGGTGACCGGCGCCGCCGGTGGCCTGGGCCACAGCTTTACCCAATGCCTGCTTCAGGCCGGTGCCACAGTGATCGTCAGTGGCCGGCGCCGCGAGGCACTGGAAGCTCTCAAGAGCGAATTCCCTGATCATTCCGATCGGATCCATGTGGTCACCATGGATGTCACCAATGAGGCGAGTGTGACTGAAGCCTTCGACACCATGGCCGATGACGTCGGCATCCCGGATGTGGTGGTGTCCAATGCCGGTGTCGCCACCAGCAGAAAGGCGCTGGATGTGATTGGCTCCGACTGGGACAGGGTGATCGACACCAATCTCAAGGGCTGCTGGCTCGTAGCCAATGAAGCCGCCCGTCGCCTCTCCGCCACCAATAAGGGCGGCAGTATCATCATGATTTCTTCCATTCTGGGTCATCGAGTGGCCGGCAATGTGGCGCCCTACGCAGCAGCCAAGGCCGGTGTCGAGCAACTGACCCGGGCACTGGCGCTGGAGTGGGCCCGATATGGCATCCGCGTCAATGCCCTGGCTCCGGGCTACATCGAGACCGACCTGAACCGTGATTTCTTTGCGACCGAGCCCGGCCAGAAAATGATTCGCCGCATCCCCCAGCGTCGCCTCGGCCAGGCGGGGGATCTGAGCGGGCCATTGCTGTTGCTGGCATCGGACCTCTCCGATTACATGACCGGCAGCACCCTTGTGGTGGATGGCGGCCATCTTCAATCCTCGCTGTAAGGAGCAGGCTGTGGACTTCAATCTGAACCCCAGGAATGAGTCGTACCGGAAGCGTATCCGGGACTTTGTGGAACAGGAGCTGTTGCCGCTGGAGCAGAACCCTGAGGCATACGACGAGCACGAGAACATTGCCCCGGCGTATCTGGAGCAGATGCGCGCGAAGGCCAGGGAGCAGGGCCTCTGGTGCCTGCAGATTCCCGAGCATCTGGGTGGTCAGGGCCTGGATATCCAGGGTATGGCGGCCTGCTATGAAGAGATGAACCGGTCCATCTTCGGGCCGGTGGTGTTCAACTCCGCGGCCCCGGATGACGGCAACATGATTGTGCTGGCCAAGGTCGCCACCGAGGCCCAGCAGGAGCGCTGGCTCAAGCCCATTGTCGAGGGCCGGGTGCGCTCGTCCTTTGCCATGACCGAGCCACCTCCCGGTTGCGGCTCGGACCCGGGCATGATGCAGACCACGGCGACCCGCAAGGGTGATCGCTGGGTCATCCACGGGCATAAGCATTACATCACCGGGGCCGGGGAGGCTTCCCACTTCATCCTGATTGCGCGCACCTCCGATGATACTCGCAAGGGGCTCAGCGCCTTCATGTTCCACAAGGACGATCCGGGCTGGGAAGTGGTCCGGCGGATTCCGATCATGGGCCCGGAGGAGCACGGCGTTC
>JAAZVL010000257.1 GCA_018623515.1 Marinobacter sp. | reverse complement strand
GGATGGAATCGGGAAGCTCAGGGTCAGGCTGCGGACATCCTTGATCGCATCGGCAGTGACCTTGGCCGGCAGATCGTCGCTGCTGTACAGCGGTTCAGGATGTTTTTTCTGTTCAAGATTCCGGTTCTCGATGATGCTGAATCTCGGCCGAATCATCGCCTCGAGCTCGTCCAGCGACTGCGGGCCGTAGACCGAAAGTGTCATCAGGTTGGCAGAGTAGTGCTCTTCCCAGAACTCGATCAGGTCCGGACGCAGGGGATTGTCTTCGGTGTTTTCCAGTGTGCTCAGGTTGCCCACGGCGAACTGACTGAAGGCGTGGTTCGGGTTGCTCACCGCCTTCTTCACGGAATAGAAGCGCCGGCCATCCTCTTTTTGCTTGGCACTGAATTCCGAGTGCACGGCATTACGCTCCCGATCCACCAGTTCCGGGGTGAACAGCGGGGCGGAGAACTGCTGGGCGAAGCGGTCCAGGGCGGGTTCCAGGAACTGGGCCTGAACGTCAAAGAAGTAGTTGGTGTCCTGGAACGCAGTAAATGCGTTGTGGCTGCCACCGTGGCTCTTGATGAACTGCTGGTATTCGCCGGGCTCGGGATACTTCTCGGTACCCAGGAACAGCATGTGCTCCAGGAAGTGGGCGAGGCCCTCGCGGTCTTTCGGATCGTCTCCGCTACCCACGGCGACATTCAGTGATGCGGCCGCCTTATCCGCCTCCGGGTCGGAAACCAGGATGGCCCTGAGACCGTTGTCCAGTTCGAGATACCGGTACTGGTTGTCGTCATTCGGGCTCTTGCGGATGTCTCCGGCGGCCAGTGCCAGGCTGCTGAACAGGAGTAACGCCAGGCAGGACAACACTCGAAGGTATTGGCGGATCGGTTTTCCGTGGGTCATAGGGCCTCTGCGGTCTCTGGAGTCGGTTGATTCAGTGCATCAGGGCGTTGCGGGTGGTCTCGGGCTGCTGGTCCAGGGTTTTACGTGCCAGATCGGCTGCTTTCCCACCGTCCAGCTGGCCGGATGCAATCCGTTCAAGGACGGTGGCCATGATGGCAACGGACTGGCGGTACTCGGAAAACTCCGCCTGGAAGGCCTGGTCGATGGCCTCGTACACCGCCTGGATTTTTTCCTCCCGGGAGCCGGAATTTTCGGCGGTATCGTTGATGGCCTTCAGGCAGGCCCGGGCGATCGCGATGTAGCGTTCAGTGTTCGGGTTGTCTTTTTGCATAGAGTTGGTTTTCAGGGAACCTTGTTGACTGTGACATGAAATGACGCCGGAAAGCGCAATAAGTTCCTGATTATGGCATTGCCGGCCACGGGTTTCATGGCTTTCTGTGATCGGATTTTCAAGGCCGGCAAATCATGAGGCCTGTGCTAGTCTCAGAGACAATGTGTCGGGAAAATCGCCAGGCTGGCTGCAGGGGCTGCCCGGTAATTAGAGTAATGGCTCTATATAAAACAATAGCTTAAAGAGTAAATGCTCTAAAAAAGTTCGATACATGAACGTTGCAATTAAGTACAATGCCGGCGTTTTCGGGTGACTACGACTTTAGTCGAATGGATCCCGGCATGGATAGACAAAAACAGAGCAACAGGCAGGGTGGAATTTAATGAACTACTTCCTTACTGGTGGTACCGGATTTATTGGCCGTTTTCTCGTTGAGAAGCTTCTGGCGCGGGGCGGCACTGTTCACGTACTGGTACGCGAACAGAGCAAGGAGAAGCTCGACAGACTCCGGGAGCGCTGGGGTGCGGATGAAACTCAGGTCAAGGCAGTAATTGGTGATCTGACCAGTCCGAATCTCGGTATCGATGCCGACGCCATGGCGTCCCTGAAAGGCAAGATCGATCATTTCTTCCACCTTGCCGCCGTGTATGACATGGGGGCCGATGAGGAGAGCCAGCAGGCGACCAATATCGAGGGCACCCGTGCTGCGGTCCAGGCCGCCGAGGCCATGGGCGCAAAACACTTCCATCACGTCTCCTCCATTGCGGCGGCGGGCCTGTTCAAGGGTACCTTCCGGGAAGACATGTTCGAGGAAGCGGAGAAGCTCGATCACCCCTACCTGCTGACCAAGCACGAGTCGGAAAAGGTGGTACGGGAAGAGTGCAAGGTTCCCTTCCGCATCTACCGCCCGGGCATGGTGATCGGCCACTCGAAGACCGGTGAAATGGACAAGGTGGACGGCCCCTATTACTTCTTCAAGATGATCCAGAAGATCCGCCATGCGTTGCCCCAGTGGGTGCCGACCATCGGCATCGAGGGCGGTCGTCTGAACATTGTGCCGGTGGATTTTGTGGCGGATGCACTGGACCACATTGCCCATCTCGAGGGTGAGGATGGCAACTGCTTCCATCTGGTGGATTCCGAGCCCTACAAGGTGGGCGAGATCCTCAATATTTTCAGCGAGGCCGGCCACGCGCCCAGGATGGGCATGCGCATCGATTCCCGGATGTTCGGCTTCATCCCGCCGTTTATTCGCCAAAGCGTCAAGAACCTGCCTCCGGTGAAGCGTATTACCAGCGCGGTGCTGGATGACATGGGTATCCCGCCCTCGGTGATGTCGTTCATCAACTATCCCACACGATTCGACGCCCGCGAGACCGAGCGGGTGCTGAAGGGGACCGGTATCGAAGTGCCGCGCCTGCCGGATTATGCTCCGGTGATCTGGGATTACTGGGAGCGGAACCTGGATCCGGACCTGTTCAAGGATCGCACCCTCAGGGGTACGGTCGAAGGCCGCGTGTGTGTGGTCACCGGTGCAACCTCCGGAATCGGTCTGGCGACCGCCCAGAAGCTGGCGGATGCCGGTGCCATCCTCGTCATCGGCGCCCGCAAGCCCGAGCGGCTGAAGGAAGTGGCGGCGGAGCTGGAGTCCCGTGGTGCCAGCGTCCACGCCTATCAGTGTGATTTCTCGGACATGGACGCCTGTGACGAGTTCATCAAGACCGTGCTGGACAACCATGGGCACGTGGATGTGCTGGTGAACAACGCCGGCCGCTCCATTCGCCGCTCGCTGGATCTGTCATTCGATCGCTTCCACGATTTCGAGCGCACCATGCAGCTGAACTACTTCGGCTCCGTGCGGCTTATCATGGGCTTTGCCCCGAGCATGCTGGATCGCCGTCGCGGCCACGTGGTGAACATTTCCTCCATCGGGGTGCTCACCAACGCACCGCGGTTCTCCGCCTACGTGGCGTCCAAGTCCGCCCTCGATGCGTTCAGCCGTTGTGCGGCGGCAGAGTGGTCGGATCGCAACGTCACCTTCACCACCATCAACATGCCACTGGTGAAGACGCCGATGATTGCACCGACCAAGATCTACGATCAGGTTCCGACCCTGACTCCGGACGAGGCGGCGGACATGGTGGCCGAGGCGATCGTGTACCGGCCCAAGCGCATTGCCACCCGCCTGGGTATCTTCGCCCAGGTGCTGCATGCCCTGGCACCGAAGATGGGCGAGATCATCATGAACACCGGTTACCGGATGTTCCCGGATTCACCGGCGGCCGCCGGCAGCAAATCCGGCGAGAAGCCGAAAGTGTCCACCGAGCAGGTGGCCTTTGCGGCGATTATGCGGGGTATCTACTGGTAACAGCGGACCACGCAG
>JAAZVL010000256.1 GCA_018623515.1 Marinobacter sp. | reverse complement strand
TCAGGGCGGTAGCGGCAAAGTCGGGCGTGCCGGCAAATACGATTCGCACTGTGGTGTCGTCTCTGTTCCGTTGAATACGAAAAGACCGGGTCATCGCCCGGTCCGTCACTGCCTGTCTGTTCTGGTGGCCTGAAACAGATCAGGCGCTCTTGCGATGAAGCTTTTCCAGTTTCTTCTTGATCCGGTTGCGCTTCAGGGCACTGAGATAATCCACGAACAGCTTTCCGTTGAGGTGATCCATCTCATGCTGGATACAGACCGCCAACAGGCCACGGGCCTCAATCTCGAACGGCTCGCCGTTGCGGTCCAGTGCCCGGACCCGGCAGTGTTCGATGCGTTCCACGTCCTCATAGAAACCGGGGACGGAGAGACAACCTTCCTGCATGGCTTCGTAGTCACCATCCAGGACTTCCACCTCGGGGTTGATGAATACCCGTGGCTCGCTCTTGTCCTCGGACAGGTCCATCACGATGATCTGCTTGTGAACATTGACCTGGGTCGCCGCCAGACCGATTCCGGGCGCATCGTACATGGTCTCAAACATGTCGTCGATCAGCTTACGGATGTCGTCTGTGACTTCGTCCACCGGCTTGGCAATGGTGCGCAGACGGGGATCCGGGTATTCGAGGATTTCTAGTATCATAACGCTCGCGTTTCTGGTCCGTATGTCCGGCAGTTCAGGCAATCTGCCCGGCTACCGTTTGAGTTTTGTAATCCTGTGAAGGACGTCTCGATATTATCCCCCAATTCCACGATTGAGTACAAACTGATCAGTTAATAGTTAAAATCTTTCAATGGCAGAATAGAATTCACTGGAAGAACAAAAGATAACATCACAATTTCCGAGACTTCTTCTATAGTATCAGGAATAACAACGTAATAAGCTGCAGGTAATCCGGCTGCATCCCAACAGAATGCAAAGACTCAAGGCACGCGATCAAGGACTTACACAATGAGGAAACTGCTGTACGCTCTGGCAGCCACTGCGCTGCTGTTCACTTCCTGGGCCCAGGCTCAACCGGAACTGCGGTCCGACCATCCCGAGCGTTACACCGTCGTGAAGGGGGACACCCTGTGGGACATTTCGGCGCGCTTTCTGAACAATCCCTGGTACTGGCCGGAGATCTGGCACGTCAATCCCCAGGTGGCCAACCCGCACCTCATTTACCCGGGTGATCGCCTCGCTCTGGTCTACATCGACGGCAAGCCGCGGATTACCAAGGTGGCTTCCAACGGTGTGGTGAAGCTCTCGCCCCAGGTACGTTCCGAGCCGATTGATACCCCGATCCCGGCCATTCCGCTGGATGCCATCAGCAGCTTCCTGACCGATACCCGTATCGTGACTCCGGAGGAGCTTGAGGGTGCACCCTACGTACTGGAAGGCGAAGACGGCCGCATCATCACCGGCGCCGGTGACCGGGTCTATGCCCGGGGCGACAAGCCGGCAGACAAGGTGGGTATCTTCCGACGCACCAAGGAATTCCGCGATCCGGATACCGGCGAGTTCCTGGGTCTTGAGGCCCGCAGCATCGGTGCCGGTAACATCACCGCCGAGAACGGGGATGTGCTGACCCTGCGGCTGACCAAGTCCAACCAGGAAATCCGTATCGGTGATCGCCTGCTGACCAGCGTCGATCGCCCGATTGCCACCAGCTTTGTCCCCAGCTCGCCGGACGAAACCGTTGAGGGTGAGATGATCGCCGTCGATGGCGGTGTCAGCCAGATCGGTCAGTACGACGTGGTGGCCATCAACCGTGGCGAACGGGATGGTCTGGAAGCCGGTAACGTCATGGCTGTGCTCAAGAGCGGCAACCTGGTGCGGGATCCGGTGACCGGTGAAACCATCGAGCTGCCGTCCGAGCGTGCCGGTCTGCTGATGGTGTTCCAGGCCTATGAGAAAATGAGCTACGGGCTGGTCCTGCAGGCGACCCGCCCGCTGTCCGTGGGCGACAAGGTCACCAACCCCTGATCGGATAGCAAGTTCCAGCTGCCGTTGAATGGCCGGGCGGGATTGCCCGGCCATTGTTGTATTCAAGGACGAAACATCATGAACGAATTGCTTTCCGGCGCGGATTCCCGCGACCGTGTCTGCCGGGCACTTGAACACCCCGCTGCGCCCTGGCTCCTGCTGACAATCCTGCCCCAGTTCGGTATCCGGCGGCGTGAGGCCGCGATGGCCGCCACCGACCGATTGACCGATCTGCTGACGATGAACGCCGCCACCCTGAAAGCCGTGGGCCTGCACCCGGAGACCATCACCGGAATCCGCGCCTGGCAGGACCGGGACGCGAGCCACCCTGCCCTGAAGGAAGTCGCAGAGGCCCTGATCGGTTGCCAGCACCATGGCATCCACGTTGTCACCTGGGGCGATGCTGACTTTCCCGAGGCGTTGCGGCATATCCATGATGCGCCGCTGGTGCTTTATACCCTGGGCAACCCCACCCTGCTGGGCCGGGATCAGATCGGGATTGTCGGCAGTCGTCATGCCACCCGGCCGGGCCTCGACCATGCCCGTCGGTTTGCGGCGGAACTCAGTCGCCGGGAGCTGGTGGTGACCAGTGGCCTGGCCCTCGGCGTGGACGGCGCTGCCCACGCCGGTGCCCTGGATGCCGGTTTTCCCACCATCGCGGTGATCGGTTGCGGACTGGATCAGATCTATCCCCGCCAGCACCGGAAACTGGGCCAGCGGGTGATCGAACAGGGCGTCCTGGTGTCGGAATACCCCCCGGGAACGCCGGCCCGTGCCGCCCATTTCCCCCAGCGTAACCGGATCATCAGCGGGCTGTCCCGGGGGGTGCTGGTGGTGGAAGCGGGGCTCAAGAGCGGCTCGCTGATCACCGCCCGGCTGGCGTTGGAGCAGGGCCGCGAGGTGTTCGCCATTCCCGGATCCGTCCACAGCCCGGTGGCCCGCGGGTGTCATCACCTGATCAAGCAGGGCGCGCGCCTGGTGGAAACCGTGGACGATGTGCTGGAAGAACTGGGAGCCTGGTGGTTCCCGCAAGCCGGGGAAGTGAATCCCGGCGGGCAGCCGGGGGCGCCGGATCTGTCGCGCCTGGGGCAGCGGGAAATCGCGGTATTTGAGGCTTTAGGGTATGATCCGGTATCGACCGACGCACTGGGTTCGGCGACCGGTTTGGCCGCAGACCAGCTGATGCAGTCCCTGTTGCTCCTGGAGCTGGAGGGGCTGGTCAGTTCAGCACCAGGCGGCTACCTGCGAATCGCCTGAACCCGGTGCCCCGTTTCACCCCGTTCTGAACAGATGATTCTCGATGCCCGTGTCCAAACCACTGAATGACTGGCAATGCCGTCGTGCCCGCCGCACCCTGCTTCAGGGTGGTGTTATCGCCTACCCGACCGAAGCGGTCTGGGGTCTGGGGTGTGATCCCTGGGATGTCCTGGCGGTAGAGCGCATCCTGGAACTGAAACAGCGCCCCATGGAAAAGGGCATGATCCTGGTGGCCGCTTCCGTGGAGCAGGTGCGTTTCCTGCTCGATCCGTTGCCGGCGAACCTCCGGGAAATCGCTTTGAGTCACTGGCCGGGGCCCGTGACCTGCCTGCTGCCGGATGTGAACGAGCAGATTCCGGAGTGGGTCCGGGGCCGCCACAGCTCCATTGCGGTGCGGG
>JAAZVL010000072.1 GCA_018623515.1 Marinobacter sp. | reverse complement strand
CGCCAGTCATTCCAACAGCGCAATTGGTTCGATCATGGGCGCGGGCCTTGGTCGCCTGGTCAGTAACAGCCGCCGGGAAGATATCGAGTACGCCATGGAAGAGGGGTTGATGGAGGTCCTTCCCAGGCTCGAGAAACGCACCCAGTACCTTGCCACCCTGGCCAACATCGCGACCCTGCTTGGTTTGTTGGGCACTATTATCGGTCTGATCTCTGCCTTCACCGCGGTTGCTGCGGCGGATCCGGCACAGAAGGCCAGCCTGCTCTCCGAGAGTATCTCTGTGGCCATGAACACCACGGCCTTCGGTCTGATGTCGGCCATTCCGCTGTTGATGTTCCATGCCCTGTTGCAGACCCGCACCAACGAAATTGTGGACAGCTTCGAGATGGCAGGGGTCAAGCTTCTGAACCTGGTGTCCGAACCAACGCCTTCAGGCGCCGGCGGCGCTGTGGCATGACGCCTGACATTGGCGTGCCAAGGCACCGTGGAGGGAATGGCCCATGAGACGTCGACATCGTCGGATGACGAATTCTCCGGAACTGGATATCACCGCGTTCCTGAATCTGATGATTGTGCTGGTACCCGTGCTGCTGCTCGGAATGGTGTTCAGCCAGGTGCGCATGATCGAGCTGAATTTTCCCGGGCAGCAGGAGGGGGAGCCGCTCGAGTCGGAGCAACTCAACCTGGTCGTCACGCTGATTCCCGGAGGCATCGAAGTGGCGGATTCCGAGCGTGGTCTGCTCAGGGTATTGCCTGCCATTGACGGCAAGCAGGATTTTGACAGCCTGAGAGATCTGCTGCGGGGGATCAAGGCCCGGCTACCCGACAAGACCGACGTGATCCTCGA
Source organism: Marinobacter sp. (assembly GCA_018623515.1). Lineage (GTDB taxonomy): Bacteria > Pseudomonadota > Gammaproteobacteria > Pseudomonadales > Oleiphilaceae > Marinobacter. The sequence continues at coordinate 12,223 of JAAZVL010000072.1, read as the reverse complement.
GGTGGGTCCGGACATTGATTACCAGACCCTGGTTACCACCATGGACGCCGTTCGCTCCTATCCCGCTGTCGTTGCTGCGAGCGTGGTAGAGGGCGAGCTGTTTCCCGATATTTCCCTGATGGACGCGCCGGAGGACCGGGCTCTGGCTGATCTGGCGTCGCCGGCGCCGGGGGAGGGCGCATGAAAAGCTCTCACCGTTCCCGGCGGCTTCGCCGTCACTATGGCCGGATGCACAAGGCCGGTGGCCTGAACCTGGTATCGCTCATGGATATTTTCACCATCCTGGTGTTCTTCCTGATGGTGAATTCGTCCGACGTGAAAGTGATGCAGAACTCCACAGACGTGCCCCTGCCGATTTCCAGTGCGGAGCAGCAGGCGGTGGAGAACCTGACCGTTCAGGTCAGCGGTCGGTCGATTCTGCTTCAAGGGCGGGAAGTGGCGCGACTGGATGGCATCGAGACGGGGGATCGTCATATCTCCGGATTGTCCGAGGAACTGGCCTATCGCCGTGAACGCCTGGCGGAAATTCCGGAACAGGGACTGCCCATCACGATTATGGCAGGCCGGGATACCGACTACCGTCTGCTGCGCAGGATCATGCAGACCTGTGTTGACCAGCAATTCCGCCAGGTAAGACTGGCGGTGGAGCCGGAGGTGCGCAATGGCTGATGCTGCGCTGCTGCAGGACTGGCAGAGCCCGCGACTACCGTGGTCCAGGGCGCCGGGCGAGCGGTGGCGGTTTGCCGGGATTCTGATACTGACCGCGTTGGTGTTTCTGCCACCGGCGTTGTTGATTCCGTCGATGGACCTGCCGGTGCGGGAGCGTGCGGAGGTGGAGGAAGTGCCGCCCCGGCTTGCGCGGTTGGTGGCGGTGCCGGAGGTGAAAAAGGGGTCAGAAGAACAAGTTCTTCAGCCCCCTGAGGTGGAGCAGACCCCGACGTTGCCTCCCGAGGTTGCGGACAGGAATCAGGGGTCTGATGAACTTGTTCATCTGACCCCAGGTTCGTCCCCCGAGATTGTGGACGTGAAAAAGGGGTCAGAAGAACAAGTTCTTCAGACCCCGGAGGTGCATCTGACCCCGGAGTTGCCCTCAACTTCACCCGTACCCACAAAGGCCTCGGCAAAGCAAACCGCCGAGCAGGCCCGCGAGACCGCCTCCCGCTCGGGCCTGCTGGCCATGAAGGACCGGCTGGCGTCACTTCGGGAGTCGTCATCTGATCGGGTTCCGGCAATGGCCGCCAATGTCGGACAGGAATCAGGATCAGGAGCCTCGGAACCAGATCCCTCGAAAGTCCTGAAGGGCAGTGGCGGCGTTGAGGCAGGGGAGAATCCGGTAACCGAGGTTGCGGTCGCTGACCACAAGGTCAAGAAGGTCGAGCCCAAAACCGAACCGGCGGGGCAAACCATCGCCCGGGCGGATCCAGCTTCCGGGAAGCCTTCCGCCGGAGAGCGGGCCATGAGCAACATCCGCAAGGTGTTCGATGCCCAGAAAACCGTGCTTTATTCTCTCTACAAGCGCGAGCTGCGCCAGGACCCGACGCTGGCCGGCAAGGTCCTGCTGGAGCTGGTGATCGAGCCGGACGGCTCGGTGTCCGCCTGCGAGGTGGTCAGCTCGGAGCTGGAGAATCCGACCCTGGAGCAGCGTATCGCCATGCGCGTGCGCATGTTTGATTTTGGCACGGACAGTGTCGAGCGGCGGAAGGTGAGGTTTCCGGTGGATTTCCTGCCGGGTTGAGTCCCGGCAGGCAATCTGGTTCGCCGTGGCGGGCAGGGCGCCCGTCCGGCGATTAGCGGTCGATGGTGATTTCGGGCAGGTTCGGCTTGTTCAGCTTAACCTTGTCTTTTGGCGCAATTACCTTGGCTTCGCCCACAACCACCTGCTGGTCGTTCTGGTTGCGAACATCGCATTCGACAACGACCCGGTTTTTTGGCTCCTTTCGCAGTACTTTCAATTTCACCGTGATAGTGTCGTCCAGCTTCACCGGCCGTTTGAAGGCCAGGTTCTGTTCCAGGTAGATGGTTCCCGGGCCGGGCATTACGGTGGCCAGTGCCGCCGACACCAGCGAACCGCTCCACATGCCGTGGGCAATACGTTCCTTGAACATGGTATTGGCCGCAAATTCGGCGTCCAGGTGTACCGGATTCACATCACCGGAAACCGCGGCAAACAGGTACAGGTCATCTTCGGTGAGAGTCCGGGTGAACGTGGCGGTATCGCCCTCATTGAGTTCGTCATAGGTGACGTTTTCCAGTGTATCCAGGGTGTCGTTCATGGTGTGCTCCGCACGTTATTGAAAACAAAACGGTTGTTAGGTGTATTGCCTGAAACCTACCTCATCGTTAACAAAACTGCTATTCTCTCTCCACTTTTTTTCGGCTGATACTTTTGTCGGGTTGATTTTTTGATCAGCGTGACATTGGTCGACCATTACAATCAGAAGCGCCAAACAGGAGATGGTGATGGATTTTGAGCAGTTTTATCAGGACAAATACCCCGCTGGCGTGCCGCGCGAGGTAGACCTGGATAAATACCAGAGCATGGTGGATGTGTTCGAGCAGGCCGTTAAGAAATACGCGGACCGGCCCGCATTCAGTGCTGTTGGCGCAACTCTCACTTACCGTGACCTCGACACCCAAAGCCGTAATTTCGCAGCCTGGTTGCAGAACAAGACCGACCTCAAACCCGGGGATCGCATCGCTGTCCAGATGCCCAATCTCCCCCAGTATCCAGTGGTGGTTTTCGGCGCAATGCGTGCCGGCCTGATTGTGGTCAACACCAACCCGCTCTATACCCAGCGGGAAATGGAACACCAGTTCAACGACTCCGGCGCCAAGGCGCTGGTGGTACTGGCCAACATGGCAGACAACGCCGAAAAAGTGGTGCCCCAGACCGGCATCGAGCATGTCATCATTACCGAAATCGCCGACATGCACTCGCCGATCAAGCGCACCCTGATGAATGCAGTGGTCAAGCACGTCAAGAAGATGGTTCCGGCCTTCAACATTCCCGGTGCCCACAAGCTCCCGGCGGTTCTGGGCGCTGGCGCCCGTGAAAAGTTCACCCCGGTTGAGACCAAGAAGGACGATATCGCCGTTCTGCAATACACCGGCGGTACTACCGGTGTGGCCAAGGGTGCCATGCTGACCCACAGCAACCTGGTGGCCAACCTGCTTCAGGTCCGTCCGATGATGGAAGACACCGTGGAAGAGGGCAAGGAAGTGGTCATCGCGCCCCTGCCGCTGTACCACATCTACTCCTTCACCCTGAACTGCGGGATCATGCTCGAAGCCGGCGCGCACAACGTGCTGATCCCGAACCCGCGGGATATTCCGGGCTTTGTGAAAGAGCTGAAGAACCACAAGTTCACCGCGTTCCTGGGCCTGAACACCCTGTTCGTCGCCCTGTGCAACAACGAAGAATTCCAGAAACTCGACTTCAGCGCCCTCAAGCTCACATCCTCCGGTGGCATGGCGCTGACCAGCGACACCGCCAAGATGTGGCAGCGGGTGACCGGTTGTGAAATCTCCGAGGGTTACGGCATGACCGAGACCTCGCCGGTAGTCACCTTCAACCCCCACAGCGCCATCCAGATCGGCACCATCGGTCTGCCGATTCCCTCCACCATCGTCAAGACCATCGACGATGACGGCAACGAGACACCGCTGGGCGAACCCGGCGAGCTGTGCGTCAAAGGGCCCCAGGTCATGCGCGGGTACTGGCAGCGTCCGGAGGACACCCAGAAGTCCTTCACCGAGGACGGTTTCCTGAAGACCGGGGACATTGCCCTGATCCAGGAAGACGGTTACATCCGCATCGTGGACCGGAAGAAGGACATGATCATCGTGTCCGGCTTCAACGTGTTCCCGAACGAAGTGGAAGATGTGGTAAGCGCCCACCCGAAAGTGGTGGAGTGTGCCGCCGTCGGCATTCCGGATGCCAAGAGTGGCGAGGCAGTGAAAGTCTATCTGGTTCCGACGGCCGAGGGCGTCAGCGAGAATGAACTGAAAGAGTTCTGCCGCGAGCGCCTGACCGCCTACAAGGTGCCCAAATACTTCGAGTTCCGGGAGGAGCTGCCCAAGACCAATGTGGGCAAGATCCTGCGTCGCGAACTGCGGGATGAAGCCAGCAAGTAATCCCGGTAGTACCCTGAAGACCCCGCCGCGGCGGGGTTTTTCGTTTTTAAGGCAGCGACTTTCCGCTAGACTGTGCTGCTCGAATCAATCCGACTGAGCATGACACCGGTTCTCTTTTTCAATGCCAAAGACCACGTCAGATAGCCCCGTAACATCTTCCCCACGCCCCGACTCCCAGGCCGCCGTCAAGGCCATGATGGAGCAGCTGGATGCCTGTAATCAGCAGGAGGCCGCCCGCATCGTCAAGACGGTGGCTCGCACCAAGGGCAAGCCGGGCCAGAAGGATCTGGAGAAAATGGCGGGCTGGCTGGAGCGGGGGCTGGAGAAAGTGCGGCAGCGCCAGGCCCTGCACAAACCGGCGAGCTTTCCGGAATCCCTGCCGGTGTCCGATCGGGTCGATGACATCCGCGAGGCCATTGAGCAGAACCAGGTGGTGATCATCGCCGGTGAGACCGGTTCGGGCAAAACCACCCAGATCCCGAAAATCTGTATGAACAGTGGTCGTGGCATCCGCGGCCTGGTTGGCCACACCCAGCCCCGCCGGATTGCTGCCCGAAGCGTCGCTGCCCGGATCGCCGAAGAGCTCGGGGAACAGGTGGGGGAACAGATCGGCTACCAGGTCCGCTTTACGGACCAGACTTCGGAGCAGTCCCGGGTCAAGGTGATGACCGACGGGATCCTGCTGGCGGAAATCCAGCATGACCGGTTCCTCGACCGTTACGACACGCTGATCATCGACGAGGCGCACGAGCGCAGCCTCAATATCGATTTCCTGCTCGGTTACCTCAAGCAGTTGCTGCCCAAACGGCCGGATCTCAAGATCATCATCACCTCCGCCACCATCGAGGTGGAGCGTTTCAGCGAATTCTTCGACCAGGCCCCGGTCATCGAGGTCAGCGGCCGGACCTACCCGGTGGATATCCGTTACCGCCCCTTGGTCGGTGACGAGGATGACCGGGACCAGAGCTGGACCGATGGCGTGCTGGATGCCCTGGGGGAGATCGAGGACCACGAACGCAGCGAAAAGCAGCCCCCCGGCGATGTCCTGGTGTTCCTGCCGGGGGAGCGGGAAATCCGCAACCTGAGCAAGGTCCTCCGGCACGTGGATCTGAAGCACACCGAGGTGTTGCCGCTGTATTCCCGCCTCAGCAACCAGGAGCAGAACCGGGTCTTCCAGTCCCATCGGGGCCGGCGCATTGTGTTGTCCACCAACGTGGCGGAAACCTCGCTCACCGTACCCGGTATCCGCTACGTGATCGATACCGGGGTGGCCCGGATCAGTCGGTACAGTGTGCGTTCGAAGATCCAGCGGCTGCCCATCGAGCCGGTCTCCCAGGCCAGCGCCAACCAGCGCGCCGGGCGTTGCGGCCGGGTGGCACCGGGTATCTGTTTCAGGCTCTACGATGAGACCGATTTCATCAATCGACCGGAGTACACCGATCCGGAGATCCTGCGAACCAACCTGGCGTCGGTCATCCTTCAGATGGCCACATCCGGTCTGGGCGAGATCCGGAATTTCCCGTTTCTGGATGCGCCCGACAAGCGGCAGGTCAATGATGGCTACAAGCTGCTGGAAGAACTGGGCGCGGTCGATGACAAGCGCCGGCTCACCCGGCTAGGCCGAACCATGGCCAAGCTGCCACTGGATCCGCGTCTGGCCCGCATGCTGGTGACCGCCGCAGAGCAGGGCAGCCTGGCGGAGACCCTGGTAGTGATCGCCGGGCTCAGTATCCAGGATCCCCGCGAGCGCCCCCAGGACAAGCAACAGGCGGCCGACCAGGCCCATGCGCCGTTCAATGACAAGGAATCCGACTTTGCCACTCTGCTCAACATCTGGAACTGGTACGAAGAGCAGCGGCAGGAACTGTCCCAGAACCAGCTCAAGAAGCTGTGCCAGAAAACCTTCCTGAGCTGGATGCGTATGCGGGAGTGGCGGGACATTCACCGCCAGCTCACCCTGATCTGCCGGGAGCAGAAGCTGGCGTTCAATAAGGAACCGGCCAGCTACGATCCGATCCACAAGGCCATTCTTGCCGGTTTGCTGGGGCAGGTGGCGGTGAAGCTGGAGAAAAAGGAGTATCTGGCGACCCGTAACCGCAAGGTGTGGATCTTCCCGGGCTCAAAAGTCGCCAAGTCTGCCCCCAAGTGGATTGTCGCGGCGGAAATTGTCGAAACCAGCCGCGTGTTCGCGCGCATGGTAGCGGCTATCCAGCCGGAGTGGATCGAGCCGCTCGCCGGCCATGTGGTCAAACATAACTACTTCGAGCCCCACTGGGAGCAGAAGCGCGCCCAGGTGATGGGCTACGAGAAAGTGACCCTTTACGGGCTGGACGTGGTACCCCGGCGCCGGATTCCCTACGCCAAGGTGGACCCGGTCGAAAGCCGTAACCTGTTTATCCGCCGCGCCCTGGTGGAAGGGGATTACCGTTCAAAAGCTCCGTTCATCGCCCGCAACCGGGAGATGCTCGATACCGTCGAGAACCTGGAGAAGAAAACCCGGCGCCGGGACCTGCTGGTGGACGATGAGGTGCTGTTTGCCTTTTACGATGAACGGCTGCCCGGGGATATTGTCAGCGGCCGGCACTTTGAAGCCTGGTGGAAGAATCTCAGCGCAGAGGAGCTCCGGAATCTGGAGCTCACCGAGGAGGACGTCCTGCAGCGCCCTCTGGATGCCGGAGCGGCAGAGCTCTATCCGGACTATCTGGAGTGGGAGGGCGTCAAGTACCCACTCAGCTATGAGTTCGAGCCGACCAGCGAGCGGGACGGGGTCACCATGCAGGTACCCCTGATGGCGCTCAAACAGATTCCGTCACGGCGGCTGGAGTGGCTGGTGCCGGGCCTGCTCCGGGAGAAGTGCATTGCGTTGGTGAAGGGGCTGCCCAAGGCCCTGCGCCGGAATTTCGTGCCGGTACCGGATTTTGTCGATGCCGCCCTGGCCAACATGCAGCCTTCCAATGCACCGCTGACCCAGCAGCTCGGGGACGAGCTGCGCCGCATGACCGGTGTGCGTATCGATCCGGAAGCCTGGTCGGAGGCGGAGCTGCCCAGGCACCTGAGGATGAATCTTCGGGTCATGGGCGACAAGGGCAAGGTGCTGGCGGAAAGCCGCGAAACCCGTGAAATCCAGTCCCAGCTGGAAGGCAAGGCGGAAGAGGCGCTGGCGTCGGTCAGCCGGGACCGCAAACCGGATCAGCCGGCGGACGAACACACTGACTGGCAGTTCGGCGATCTGCCCCATCAGGTCCAGACTGAGAAGGGTGGCATGCAGGTTACGGTGTACCCGGCGCTGGAGGACCTTGGCAAGAGCGTCCGGCAGATCCGCTGCCTGGATCGGCTAACTGCCGAGGATACTACCAGGAAGGGGGTCGCCCGGCTCATTGTTAACCGTTTCGGCAGCACGCTGAACGACCTGGAGCGGAAGCTGCCCCGCTTCAAGCAGTCTGCCCTGATGTTTGCGCCGGTCGGACAAGCCCGGGTGTTGCTGGATGATCTGCTGCTTTCCACCGTGATCCAGCACTTCCTGTCCGGGGATTTGCCCCGGTCAAAGTCGGATTTCGACCGCGTTTTCGATGCCCGACGGGGCGATTTTATCCCGGCCCTGGAGGAGGCGGATCAGCGCCTGTACGAAGCCATGAGTGGCTATCAGAAGGTTGCCAAACAGCTGAAGGGCAAGATCAACCTGGCCCTGGCCAACAGCATGGCAGACCTGAAGTTCCAGCTGGAAAACCTGGTGTACCCCGGGTTCCTGGTGGCCACCCCGCCGGAATGGCTGGCACGCTTTGGAGTGTACTTCGAGGCCTGTCTGGTGCGCCTTGAGAAGATGCCGCGGGAAATGGGCAGGGAGCGGGAATTCCTGCACACCATTGAACCCCTGTGGGCCCGCTATGCCGCCAAGCGGGACGAACAGCAGCGCCAGGGTGTGCGCGATCCGGAGCTGGTCCTGTACCGATGGATGCTGGAGGAGTTCCGGGTGTCGTTCTTTGCCCAGCAACTGGGCACCGCGATGACGGTGTCGGTAAAACGCCTGGACAGGCAATGGGAGAAAACCCGCGTCTGAGGCCGTTAACGAAGGCTAACGGGAAAATCGGGGTGACTGTGATAGTATTTCCGGCAGTGCAACATTCTGTCATCAAGTTTTCACTGTCTTGACGTGGGGTTAGCGTGATTAAAGCCGTCATTAGCGGAACCGGTCTGTACACACCGCCTGCAACAATTGATAACGATGAGCTCGTTGAAGCGTTCAACCAGTTCGTTGATCTCTACAACGACGAACATGCCGGGGAGATCGAGCGAGGCGACATTGCCCCGCTTCAACACTCGTCCTCGGCGTTCATTGAGAAGGCATCCGGTATCAAACGCCGGCATGTGATCGACAAGGAAGGTATTCTCGACCCGCGTCGGATGACGCCCTACATCCCCGAGCGCAGCAACGACGAGCGCTCCGTTCAGTGTGACATGGCGGTGGCCGCCTGCAACGAAGCACTGGAACAGGCCGGCAAGACCCCGGCGGATGTGGATGCGGTTATCGTGGCGTGCTCCAACATGCAGCGCGCCTACCCGGCCATCTCTATCGAAGTGCAGGAAGCCCTGGGCATCGAAGGCTTCGCCTACGACATGAACGTGGCCTGCAGTTCCGCCACCTTTGGCCTGCAGGCTGCGGTCAATTCGGTGGAAAACGGCGCGGCTCGTTCGGTTCTGGTGGTCAGTCCGGAGATCTGTTCCGGCCACCTGAACTTCCGGGATCGGGACAGCCACTTCATCTTCGGGGACGCCTGCACCGCCATTCTGGTGGAGCGCGAGGAAAACACCAAGGCGGGGCAGGGGTTCGAAATCCTTGGTACCAGCCTGAAGACCAAGTTTTCCAACAACATTCGCAACAATTTCGGTTTCCTGAACCGCGCGGATGAATCGGGTATCGGAAAGCCGGACAAGCTGTTTGTCCAGGAAGGCCGAAAGGTGTTCAAGGAAGTCTCGCCGATGGTGGCCCAAACCATCCAGAACCACCTGGAGGCGCTCAACCTGTCGCCCGAGAACCTGCGCCGGATGTGGCTGCACCAGGCCAATCTGAACATGAATCAGCTGATTGCCCGGAAGGTTCTGGGCCGGGACGCGAACGAAGAGGAAGCCCCGGTGATCCTGGATGAATACGCCAACACCAGTTCCGCCGGCTCGATCATCGCCTTCCACAAGCACAAGAATGATCTGGAATCCGGCGACCTCGGAGTGATCTGCTCCTTCGGCGCCGGGTATTCCATCGGCAGCGTTGTGGTTCGTCGCCGTTGATCTGAAGCCTTAACGGGCTGCCAGTTGCCTAAGGGTATCTGGCAGCGTCGTTGAGGTGCGTGCGGTCCGGTCAAACCAGACCACTTTTGCGTAGCCCTCCGAATAGATCTCGCCGGTTTTTGCATCCTTTAACAAATAGTAGGTGTCCAGGCTGGTGTTTCCGGCCCTGTCGGCGTAGGTTTCCACTATTACCGAAGCAGGATGGGTCAGTTCTTTCAGAAAGGTGGCACTGGTCTTTATAATAACGGGTCCGGTGGGCTCTTCCGGGCCTCCGACATTCAGGGACGAGAACCAGGTAATCCGGGCCTCCTCGAAGAAACGGAAATAAACTGTATTGTTGGCATGGCCGTATGCATCCATGTCGCCCCAGCGCAGGGGCGTTTCCAGGGTGCTGACAAGATTACCTGGTACTGACATCGGACTCCTCCGGAAGATAAAAAATATAATGACAAGCGGATAGCGCCGGTATTTTCGACGAAGCGAAACAAGATTCACAACCCGAGAGTGTATGATGAGACAACTTTTTTCCGGGCGCTTTCCCCTGATCTTGCTGATTCTGGTCATGCTGATGGCCGGGCAGGTGCAGGCCCAGGCGATGCAGGAGCCCGCGCCGGAAGGCTCTACGCCGGTTGACGCGAAAGATCCCTACGAGTCCTGGAACCGCAGCGTTTTTGCCTTTAACGAAACCATCGACCGCTGGGTGCTGAAGCCGGTCGCCCGGACTTACCGGGCCGTCACACCGGCGGTGGTGGACCGGAGTGTCACCAACTTCTTCAATAACCTCACCGAAGTCCGGAACCTCATCAACAGCCTGCTGCAGTTAAAGGGTGAATCCGCTGTGGTCGCCGCCGGGCGTTTTACCTATAACACGGTGTTCGGGCTGGGCGGTCTGTTTGACGTGGCAACGGCATTCGACTTGCCGGAGCGTCCGGAAGATTTCGGCCAGACCCTCGGGTACTGGGGCGCTGGCTCCGGTCCGTATCTGATGTTGCCTTTCCTGGGGCCTTCAACACCAAGGCATTTCAGTGGCCTGGCCACAGACGGTTTTGTGTTCCCGTCGCTCTGGGATGCTGCGGAAAGTCCGGAGGTTTACTATGCCCGGGCCTTACAGATTGTGGACAGGCGGGCGGATCTGATTCCGGCCGAAGGCTTTATCTCCGGCGACAGTTACATCTTTGTGCGCAATGCCTTCCTGCAACGCCGTGAATTCCTCATCAATGATGGTAAGGTGACCGAAGACCCGTTCGCCAGTGGCGACGACGAAGACCTCATGCTTGAGGATTTCTGACCGGCGCGACACGTGAGGAGGCCAGGGTGATCAAGGATGCGAGGATTGCAAAGTACCGGAAGATGCTGGCGGAGGCTCCCAATTACGAAGTCTGGAAAGCCGCGGCCCTGGAGCTGGATTTTCTGGAGGGCAACGCCGAGTGGAAAGAAGAGTTTGTCTCCGACCTCTACCACTACGAGCTCATCTACGATCGTCTGAGCAACCTCAAGCAATACCGCCAGCAGAACGACTTCGAGCGCCTGAAACGGGCGCTTCGCGAGGGCCTGCACCATGATCTTGGCAACATGGGCAATCCGGTCCTCTACACCCGGTCAAGGGTGGGCACCAAGCACCTGATCGAGGAATACATCACCCAGGTCTGTGAAGCCCTCGATTTCCTGTGTGACAACCCGGTGCCGGGGTTTCCGGTGGCGGACAAGCTACAGTTCTTCCGCGACACCCTGACCAGCTATGGCCGGCCGACCCTGCTGCTCAGCGGAGGTGCCACACTGGGCATGTTTCATTTCGGGGTGATCAAGGCTCTCTGGGAAAAGGGATTGCTGCCGCAGGTGGTCGCCGGTTCCAGCAGCGGTGCCATTATTGCGGCCATTCTGGGCGTTCATACCGACGCCGAAGTCCCGGAGATGCTGGTTCCGGAGAACCATAACCTCAAGGCCTGGAAATGGCGCGGTCTGTTGAGCGCGATGCGCGGAGACGGTCTGATGGATCAGGAGCAGCTCCGCTCCTGCCTGCGTGACAATATCGGCGAATACACGTTCGAAGAGGCTTACCAGCGCACCGGCCGTTCGATCAACGTCAGTGTCTCTCCGGTCGAGGTGCACCAGAAAGCCCGGCTACTGTGCGGATACACCTCGCCCTATCTGCTGGTCTGGAGTGCAGCACTGGCGAGTGCCGCGGTGCCGGGTATCTTCCCGCCGGTCACCCTGATGAAAAAGGATCTCCACGGTAACGCGCTGCCGTACATGCCCAAGGTGAAGTTCGTTGACGGATCCGTGGTCAGTGACTTGCCGATTGAGCGGCTGATGCACCTGTACGATGTGAATTTCACCATCGTCAGCCAGACCAATCCCCACGTGGTTCCGTTCCTCAGCGGCCGAGGCGAGGACGAGAAGCTGTCCCTGGCGAGGTTGCCGATGCACCTGCTCAAGTCCGAGGTCCAGTTCCACGGCCAGGGCGTGTTTGATTATCTCCGCAAACGCTTGCGGCCGGAACTGCTCCGACAGGTGTCGGGGCAGCTCTACACCATCATGGCTCAGCGCTATTCCGGCGATGTCACCATCGCACCGTCGTATTCGGTCCGGGATTTCAGTCGGATGCTGGCCAATCCGGAGCCCGCCTATGTCCGGGAGATGATCCTGGCGGGGGAGCGTGCCACCTGGCCGAAGATCTCGATGATCCGCTCTCACGCCCGGATCTCGAAGACCCTGGAGCGTTGCGTACGGCGCCTCAAGCAGCAGAACCGGCGAACCGCCGAATTGCGAGTGATAAGCAATGCCGATTCCAACGCATCCTGAGATG
>JAAZVL010000010.1 GCA_018623515.1 Marinobacter sp. | reverse complement strand
GGGATGTCCGTCAGGCGTTAACTTGGGGGGAGCTCCACTGGTGGGGCCACCCTTCCGAAACACGCTCCTGGCGGCACGTCCCTGTGACGCTTGAGCTCCGCCATCCATGGCTCCGCACAGTTTCGGAAGGGTGGCCCCACCAGCGGAGCTATCGAACTTTCGTGCAGGTCGTTCAGAGATTCGCTTCCTGCAGGGCTCGAATACGGTCTTCCAGCGGCGGATGAGTCATAAACAGAGCACTCAGTCCCGCCCGCGCACCGCGGTTGATACCAAACGCCTGCAGCGTATCGGGCATCTGATCCGGCACCTCACTTTCCTGCTTCAACCGTGCCAAGGCATTGATCATCGCCGAACGGCCAGCCAGCTGGGCCCCGGCAATATCCGCCCGGAATTCCCGACGGCGCGAGAACCAGAACACGATGGTGCTGGCCAAAATGCCGAGCACAATTTCAGCCACGATACTGACCACGAAGAAACCGATACCGTGGCCCTGTTCATTCTTGAACACCACCCGGTCCACAAACGAACCGATCACCCGCGAAGCGAAGATCACGAACGTGTTCACCACACCCTGGATCAGGGCCAGAGTCACCATGTCACCGTTGGCCACGTGCCCGATCTCGTGCCCCAGTACCGCACGGATCTCATCCTTGTTGAAACGGTGCAGCAGGCCCTCACTGACGGCCACCAGCGCGTCATTCTTGTTCCAGCCGGTGGCAAACGCGTTGGACTGGGAAGCGGGGAAAATGGCCACCTCCGGCATCTTGATACCGGCCTTCTTCGACAGCTCAGCCACCGTATCCACCAGCCAGCGCTCGGCCGGCGTCCGCGGTGATTCGATCACCTGCGCCCGGGTACTCCACTTGGCCATGGGCTTGGAGATGAACAGCGAGACCAGGGCGCCGGCAAAGCCGAACACCGCCGCGAAGGCCAGCAGCGAGCCGTACTCGATGCCTTGCTGGCTCAGGTAACTGTCGACACCCAGCAAACGCAGGGTAAAACTGGCCACCACAATGACCGCGAGGTTGGTCGCCAGAAACAGCAGTATGCGCATGTTAATTCCTTGAAAGTTCAGTCAAAGACACAATTCACCCATCTGACCGGAATATGCGGTCCGGGTTCTCGGCTTCAAGAGTATTACTGCGATTTAATGATAGCTGCTGTCGGCGAAAAAAGTCGCCTGAACCACCTGACTGATGCGGGCGGAGTTGCCGCTTTTCAGCGCCTGGCGGATGAGGTGGATATGGGTGGAAAGATCCCGCTGGACTGATCGGGGCAGGTTATCGGTCTCGCCTGTTTGAACCCCTGCGGCATCGGCCAGGGCTTGTGGCGCCGGGGCACTGAGCCGGATGAAGGCATCCCGGGTCAGGACGGCCTGGTCCAGGGCTTCTTGCCGGATGGTGTCGACGTAGCGCAGCAGGCCTTCTTCCTCGAGCCAGAGCAGGGCACCAAAACAGGCCATGTGCCGCTTGCTGTGAAGGCCGAATTCATCCGGCTCGTCCGGCCCGGCAATGTCCTCCACGAACAGGTTCACCCGGCGCGGAAACACGCCGTAAAGCTGAACCAGGGCAATGGCAACGTCCTTGTAGAATTCCTCAACGTGAATGTCGGCCATAAATTGTCCGTTACTGCTGGTACTTGCTGAGGAAATTGCCGAGGCGGCCCATGGCATCCTCGAGCGTATCTGCCCTTGGCAGGAAGACCACCCGCAGGTGCTGTTTGTCATCCACGTTGAACGCGGACCCCTGCACCAGCAGGATCTTTTCCTGCAGCAGCAGGTCGAGGACCAGCTTCTCGTCATTGACGATGGGGAACTTCTTCGGATCCAGTTTCGGGAACAGGTACAGCGCCCCTTCCGGTTTCACACAGCTGACGCCGGGAATATCGTTCAGCATCCGCCAGGCGGTGTCGCGCTGCTCGAACAGGCGACCGCCCGGTGCCACCAGGTCGTCGATGGACTGGTAACCGCCGAGGGCGGTCTGAATGGCAAGCTGGGCGGGAACGTTGGCACACAGGCGCATGTTCGAGAGCATCTCGATGCCTTCCACCAGATCCCGGGCGCGGTGTTTGGCACCACTGATGATCATCCAGCCGGAACGGTAACCCGCGGCGCGGTAGTTCTTGGACAAGCCGTTGTAGGTGAAGAACAGGACGTCATCCGCCAGGGAAGCGGTGGACACGTGCCGGGTTCCGTCGTAGAGAATCTTGTCGTAGATCTCATCGGACAGCACGATCAGGTTGTGCTTGCGCGCCAGCTCGATGACCTGTTCCAGCAACTCGGTGGAATAGACGGCCCCGGTCGGATTATTTGGATTGATCAACACGATGGCCCGGGTGCGCCGGGTGATTTTCTTGCGGATATCGTCAATGTCCGGGAACCAGTTCTGCTCCTCGTCACAGCGGTAATGTACCGGCTTGCCGCTGGACAGGGTCACCGCTGCGGTCCACAGCGGATAATCCGGAGCCGGAATGAGCACTTCATCACCGGTGTTAAGCATCGCCTGCATGGACATCACGATCAGTTCGCTGACGCCGTTACCCAGATAGATGTCGTCGATATCCACCTTGTCGATGCCGCGCTGCTGGCAGTAATGCATAACCGCCTTGCGGGCAGAGAACAGCCCCTTGGACTCCACGTAGCCCTGGGCCTGGTGCATGTTGTAGATGACGTCCTGCTGGATCTCTTCGGGCACATCCAGTTCGAATGCGGCCGGGTTGCCGATGTTGAGCTTGAGGACCCGGTGGCCTTCCTCTTCCAGCCGACGCGCCTCGCGCAGAACCACTCCACGAATTTCGTAACAGACGTTATCGAGCTTGGCGGACTTGTAGTAGTTCTGCATGGATTCGGGTTCCTTGAGAGGTAATACGGATACACAGCCGTCCCTCGGACAGCAGGCTTTATTCTAGCGGAGCGAGGGGGCGCTACAACAGGGGAATTATGATGAATTGTGGCGGATTTAGGCAGTAAACCTCAGGCCAGTTCGCGGTTTTGTGATCAAGTGGCCTGTAACGGAGTGTTATTTTCCATCCGACTTGGCCACAATCAGGGACCGCGCGCTCACCAGAGGAGAACAGAATGGCGCAAACCAGTATCTACGATTTCACCGTCCGTGACATTCAAGGGAATGAACGGAGCATGGAAGCCTACCGCGACAAGGTATTATTGATCGTGAACACAGCCAGTAAATGTGGATTCACGCCCCAGTTTGAGGGCCTTCAGGCCTTGTACAAGGATCTGAACGAGCGGGGCCTCGAGGTTCTGGGATTTCCATGTAATCAGTTCATGAACCAGGACCCGGGAACCGACGAATCCATCAGCCAGTTCTGCAGCCTCAATTTCGGTGTGGATTTTCCCATGTTTGCCAAGATCGAGGTGAATGGGGAGGGTACGCATCCTCTATACCGATTCCTGAAGCAGGAAGCGCGGGGCGTGATGGGATCGGAAAAGGTCAAATGGAACTTCACCAAGTTCCTGGTAGACCGTAACGGCCGGGTTGTGCGCCGCTACCCGCCTACCACCAAGCCGGAGGCGATCCGGAAGGATATCGAGGCGTTGTTGTAGTCGCCTTGAGACGCAGCTAGTCCGGGGCGCTGGCTCAGGTCGGTGCCTGCGGCGATCGGTGCTCCCGGGGCGCCCAGCGACTGATCGCGGTGCGGAGTTGGTCCCGGTTATAGGGCTTGGTAATGTAGTCGTTCATCCCGGCGCTGATGCAATCCTCCCGGTCGCCCTGCATGACATTGGCGGTTACGGCAATGACCGGCAGGTCTTTCCAGTCCGGGTTCTCGCGTATCTTTCGTGTGGCTTCGTAACCGTCCATGACCGGCATCTGGCAGTCCATCAGCACCAGGTCATAGGAAGTGTTTTTCAGGGCTTCCAGCGCCCGCTTGCCATTTTCAGCATGGTCGACACGGTGGCCGAGCTTCTTCAGCAGGCTGCTGGCAACCAGCTGGTTCACCTGATTGTCCTCCACCAGCAGGATCGTCAATGAACGGGCCGCTCCGGCCGGTTGTTCGATTGGCGGTTTCCGGGCCTCCTCGGCCGGCATTAATCCTGCAGCGCGGCACAGACATCGGTACAGCTCATCCCGCCTCAGGGGGAGAGACAGGATCTGATGGTTGGTATGGCCTTCCACGCTGTTGCCTCGGGCATCGGCAAGAATGACGCCTTCCCCTGGCCAGTTGTTCGCAAACGCCATGGCCTCCGTGTCGCCCGGGTCGATCGTTGACAACAGAATCCCCTCGGGGTGCCGGCTTGCGCCCCGGACCGGGATGCCCCAGGCCCGCAATTGGCTCTCCAGCGCCAGACGGTGAGGGTGGCCTGGCGGTACCGCAAGTGCGACCCCGATCTGTCTGAGCTGTTCCGGGATTGACTCGCCCGAAGTACCCGATTCGGGTTCTTCATGAACCGGCAGTGGCAAGGTTACGGTAAAGTGGGTGCCGCTGCCTTCCCGGGAGTCCACCATGATTTGTCCGTGCATTCGCTCCACCAGTTGACGGCAGAGGGTCAGGCCCAGCCCCGTGCCTCCGTAAAGGCGCGTCGTGTCGGTATCTGCCTGGGAGAAGGGCGAGAAGATCCGGTGCAGCCCTTCCCGGGACATGCCTATGCCGGTATCGATGATCTCCAGGCGCAGGCTGCCCCCCGAGTGGGTGGCCTTGATCTTTACATTTCCGGCGTCGGTAAACTTTATGGCGTTGCTGATCAGGTTGTTGAGAATCTGCCGGGTTCGAGTGGGATCACCAAGGAAGGTTTCCGGCAGTTCGGGATCGATTTCGCTGACCAGATCGATGCCCTTGGCACGGGCCTGCTGCGAATGCAGGGTGGCACATTCCTCGATCAGGTTTCGCATGCTGAAGGGAATGTTTTCCAGGTTGAGTTTGCCGGCTTCCACCTTGGAAATATCCAGAATGTCGTTGAGCAGCCCCAGCAGACTTTCGCCCGCATTGAGGGCGATCTCGAGCCGGTTTCGCTGGACCGGGTCCAGCTCACCCTCAAGCGCTACGCCCAACATCCCGAGGACACCATTGAGAGGCGTGCGGATCTCGTGGCTCATACTGGCAAGGAAGTTGGCCCGGGACCGGGCCCTGCGGACCGCATCCTCCTTCGCCCTGACCAGGGCCCGGTTGCCGCGTTGCAGTGCCTCATTCTTGTCCGAGATCTCCCGGGTGCGGTCAGCGACTTCCTGCTCAAGCTGACTGGAGTAGTTCTTGATGGCACTCTCCGCGTCCCGCAACTGTTCGAGGCTGGAATCGATGGTTTCCAGGTGCTGGTTGATGATGTCGACCATGGTGCCGATCTCGTCCTGTTCATGCCGGGGAGGCACGGGGAGGCGGATCTTTTCCGGGGAGTCGGCGGAAACCCGGCCCAGCGCACTGATGACGTTCATCATTGGGCGGGTCAGTACCAGGTAGAAAATCGCCAACAGGGCGCCAGACAGCGCGAGACTCTTCAGCAGGCCGCTGAACAGGGTGTAGGCGGCACGCTTGAGGAACTGCAAGCCATAGTGAAAAGTATCGATGGTGACAACCAGTTCACCCAGGGGCAGATTGGCGAGCTGCCGGACCTCGAGCTCTGAACTGAAGGAGCGGCTGTCCCCGAACAGCAGGTCACTGAGCCAGCGGTAGGGAGACACCGGGCTGCTCTGGCTCGCGGCCGCCATCGTGTGCCCCTCGTTGTCGATGATCCGGGCATCGATGGTGGCCGGGTGGCGCAGCAAACCATCCAGCAGCTCCTCGGCGAGGCGCACGTCGATGTTGTACGCAATCTGGGATGCCGGGCTGTGACTGATCTCGATCAGCGCATTGATTTCCGCTTCCATGGCCTCCCGGGCACTGAAATAGTCCAGGGTGATCTGGACCAGGTTCAGCACAAGCCCCAGCGCCATGGCGACGAGGAGGGTGTCTCGGGTCAGCCTGTAGGAAAGCCGCTTCTTGAAAGTGTTGGTCACGGGTAGTTGCTGTCTCTGTTCCCGGCAGGTAGAGCATCGGAGCCTGGCGAGCTGGCTGCGATTTGCCGATAGTATTCAACACGCGATGGCAAGGGTAGCAGAAAAGGCGAATGGAATCCGTGTTTTGGATGACCTGGGTAAATCGCTTTATAGATTTTGTGAATTTTTCGTCGCCACTGTATCATTATGGTGAATGTTGTTGGCTGCCTGCTGCCGCCAGACATTCTTTTCTCCTGACCCAAAGCCGGAGCGCCTGATGGATCTTTCCCGTGTCGACCTGAATCTGCTGGTGTATCTGGATGTGCTGTTGCGGGAACGCAACGTCACCAAGGCGGCAAACCATCTGGGAATTACCCAGCCTGCCATGAGCAACGGCCTTCGTCGATTGCGGGATCTGTTTGCCGATCCGTTGCTGGTCCGGACCAGCGAAGGGATGACAGCCACGGAGCGGGCGCGGGAACTGCAGCCGCTGGTTCGTGGCATCCTGTCCGATATCGAGCAGGCAGTGCAGGAGAAAACGCCGTTCTCGGCCATGGAGAGTCACCGGGTGTTCCGGATCATGGCCAGTGACTACGCCGAATCCTGCCTGATGCCCCGGGTTCTGCGCAGGATCCGTCAGGAGGCGCCCCATGTCACCCTGGATGTGTTGACGCCCAGTGACGTGAGCTTTCTGGACGTGGAGCAGGGGCGGCTGGATATGGCCATCAACCGCTTCGACAAGATCCCCCAGTCGTTTCACCAGAAAACGCTCTGGACCGAATATTTTGCCTGTCTGATGAATGCCCGGAACCCGATTCTCAGGGAGCCATTCACGCTGGATACCTATCTGGCGGCGAGTCACATCTGGGTCAGCAAGACCGGTTTTGGTGTTGGCGTGGGGGTCAATCCCAAGGACGTCCAGCGGCTGGGCTGGGTCGATGAGGCGCTGGGTCGAATGGGTGCCAAAAGGCAGATTTCCGTGTTTACCCGCCACTACCAGGTCGCCATGCTGCTGGCCGAACAGCACGATCTGATTGCCACCCTGCCGTCTCGGGCTGCCTGGTTGCAGAAGGATAACGCGAACCTGGTGGTCAAGGTGCCGCCGTTCGACATACCTCCGTTCGAGCTGAAAATGGCCTGGAGTCCGCTGCTGCAGCACAACACAGACCATCAGTGGTTGCGGAAGCTGATCGCCGAGGTGGCGGAGGAAGTGGATGCGGAGTTCGCGCCCTTTGGTGCCCGTTTCGAGTCTGCGGAGCTGCCGCAGGCCCGGCATTCAGAGCGGTAACTGGCGCAGCTCCAGGGAGCTGCGTCCGACGTCCCACATGCGCTGGAAAGTCTCCGAGAGCAGTTTCACCCGGCCACTGTCGGAAAAGTTGCAGAAACCATCTGGCTTGTAGAAGTCATGGCGGTACAGCACGCCCTCCCGGTCGATCAACAGGAATGGCTGGCCTTCGACCGGGTAGTCATCGTTAACCAGCTTCAGCTCAATGCGACTCGGCAGGCGACGCATCAGTTCCACCAATTGGTGGCGGCGCTTGACCAGTGGTTTGTCATCGTGGATCAGTAGCCGGACTTCACTGAGTCGGTGACGGCGGGCCAGCGCGGAGATCAATTCCCGGAACCGGAAACGATCGTACAGGTCGTGTTCCAGAAACCGGTCATACAGCCAGATCCGTTGCCCCGCCTGACCGGCCAGGGAATCCATGAGGGCCAGCATCCGGGTTTCGTTATCAAACAGCCAACTCTGCCGGTCTTGTTCCAGCAGCAGCGGATGGTCACGCCCCTTCAGGGCGTGCACCGCCAGCTCCGGCGCCAGGCAACGCATGTCGTAATGGGGGATTCCGGCATCGTCGTAGACGTCCGAGCACACGTGGAAACCGGACCGCTGATAGAAAGGAATGGCGTGTTCCTGGGCCGATAGCCGCACTTCATCGTATTGGCCTGCCGCCTCGGCCAGCAAGTGCCGTAGTAGCGCCTGCCCGATGCCTTTGCCGCGATGCTCCGGAAGGATCGCCATGCGACCGATGTGGGCGGTCTCATCAAGGCTGGAGAATAGCCGGGCCACGCCCACGGGGGTGTTGTCAGGCAGTACCGCGAGGAAGTGATCTGCTATTTCGTCGGTATCGTCCCACTCAAGCTCCGGTGGAACCTGCTGTTCCTCGATAAACACGCGCTGGCGGATATCCCGGATATGGCCGGGAGCCAGTTGCCAGCTGTATTTGCGAATCCGGACCGTCATGACACCCCTATTCGAAATAGACCGAGCCCTGATTGTACAGGGTCGTCAGTAGTCCGAGCAGGGCCGGATCCGAAGCCAATCCGGAGAGTGCTTCCATATCAACACGGGCGGCAGCGCAGAGCAGCGGCGCCAGTGGACGGGCATCGCCCTTGAGCAGGTATTGTTCACCATCGACAAACAGGGCGGTGTCTTCACCGAGTTCATAAAAAGCGAACCTGGACCCTTCGTTCCAGCGAAGCTGTTCGCCGGCGCCGATGGCCTCGGCCAGATCTTCCTCGGAGGCGGGCTCGTCGGCGGGAACCACGATGTCAAGACTCTTCGGCGCGGTGGCGTACTGTCCGAACCAGAGGGCCAGTTGTCGCCGGTTGCCGACTTTCTCCTGGATAATGCCATTGAGCCGGTCAATGACTTCCGGGGCTATGGTGCCCGGGTTGTCCTGAATCTTGAGGTCCGGATCGTTGATATGCTCGGCGGCGTCGGACTGGCTGCACAGGAAATCGGTGAAACCGGTCAGAATGTCATCAATGGTAGGCGCGCGGAAGCCGACTGACAGGGTAATGCAGTCATCCTCGGCGACCCCGTGATGGCCGATGCCCGGAGGCAGGTAGAGCATGTCGCCCGGAGCCAGGGTGACGGTTTCCTCGCCGCTCCAGCTGCTCAGGATGCGCAGGGGGGTGCCTTCCACCCTGGGCGAGGTATGGTCGCAGTGGCCGCCGAAGGTCCACCGGCGGTGGCCCTGGGCCTGGAGTAGAAACACATCGTACTGATCATAATGCGGGCCGACGCTGCCACCTTTCGGGGCGTAACTGGCCATGATGTCATCCAGGCGCCAGTTGGGAATGAACCGGAAGTGTTCGAGCAGGTCCGCAATTTCCGGAACCCAGTGGTCCAGTCCCTGCACGAGCAGCGTCCAGTCCTGCTCCGGCAGGTCGCTGAAACGGTCCGGAGTGAAAGGACCGTTGTGCAACTGCCAGGGCTGGCCGTTGTCGTTCTCGATGACGATCCTGGACTCCACGCCCTCTTCGCAGGCCAGGCCGGCCAGCTCATCGGGGCTGACCGGGCACTGGAAGGCGGGGAATGCCTGGCGGATCACCAAGGGTTTTTTCTGCCAGTAGTCCCGCAGAAATTCGGAAGGTGTCAGTCCGCCAAGCATGTCCATGGTGTGCTCCCGCTATCAGATGTTGCGCGCCTGCTCGATGGCATTGCCGATGTAATTGCCCGGTGTGAGCGCCATCAACTCTGCCTTGGCGGCGTCCGGAATGTCGAGGGTTTCCACGAAATTCTTGATCACTTCCGGCGTCATTGCCTTGCCGCGGGTCAAGGCCTTGAGCTTTTCATAGGGCTTTTCGATGTTGTACCGGCGCATGACGGTCTGGATCGGCTCGGCCAGGACTTCCCAGGCGTGGTCCAGATCCTCGTCCAGGCGGGTCGGATTGATTTCCAGTTTGCCCAGGCCTTTGAGAGTCGCCTCGTAGGCGATCAGGCTGTGAGCAAAGCCGACGCCCAGGTTACGCAGAACCGTCGAATCGGTCAGATCCCGCTGCCAGCGGGAAATGGGCAGCTTGGCGGCCAGGTGATCGAACAGCGCATTGGCGATGCCCAGGTTGCCCTCGGAATTCTCGAAATCGATCGGATTGACCTTGTGCGGCATGGTGGAGGAGCCCACTTCGCCTTCCACTGTCTTTTGCTTGAAGTAGCCGAGGGAGATATAGCCCCAGACATCCCGGTCAAGATCGATCAGGATGGTGTTGAACCGGGCAATGGCGTCGTAGAGCTCGGCAATGTAGTCGTGGGGTTCGATCTGGGTGGTGTACGGGTTCCAGTCCAGGCCCAGGCTTTCGATGAACTCTTCGGCGTTGGCTGCCCAGTCCACGTTCGGGTAGGCGGACAGGTGGGCATTGTAGTTGCCTACTGCGCCGTTGATCTTGCCCATGATTTCCACTTCACGAATCTGCAACAGCTGGCGGCGCAGGCGATATACCACGTTGGCCAGTTCCTTGCCCACGGTAGTGGGGGAGGCTGTCTGGCCATGGGTACGGGACAGCATGGGCTGTTCTGCGTGTTCCTTGGCCAGTTCGGTCAGTTTGTCGATGACCTTTTCCATGCCCGGCAGCAGGCCGTGGTCCAGACCCTCACGCAGCATCAGCCCGTGGGACAGATTGTTGATGTCCTCGGAGGTGCAGGCAAAGTGTACGAACTCGGTGACCGCATGCAGCTCGGGAACTTCGGCAATCTTTTCTTTGATGAAGTATTCGACGGCCTTGACGTCGTGGTTCGTGGTGCGTTCGATTTCCTTGATGCGCTCGGCGTCTTCCAGGCTGAACTCGCTGACCAGCTTGTCAAGGAAGCTGTTGGCTTCGGCGGAGAACGCAGGCACTTCGGCGATCTCCGGGTGCGCGGCCAGTTTCTGAAGCCAGCGGATTTCGACGGTTACCCGGTTACGGATCAGGCCATACTCGCTGAAGATACTGCGGAATACGCTGACTTTGCTGCCATAGCGTCCATCGACCGGGGAAATGGCGGTCAGGGCGGTGAGTTCCATCGAAAACCTCTCAAGTGATCAAAGAATCGAAACAAACTGGGAAACAGGGCTGCCAATGATACACCAGCGGGCCCTCTGAATCAGCGTTAATCCCGGCTTTGCCGTTACAGTGGCTGGCGCGCCTTCTCCGCCAGTTCCCGTGCGTGGTGAATGACCTTGCGGCGGGAAAAGATCAGCTGCCAGCGGCGTCCGCCGCACTGGCGCCAGAGCACGGCCGAGCGGATACCGGCCAGCAGGAGGGCCCGAACCTTGTCGGCGTTCTCTTCCCTTTGCAGCACCGCCGGGTCACCGGTGACCTGGATGCGCTGCCGGAAGGTGCTGATCGTGTCGGCGTAGATCGAGGCCAGGTTGCCAATCAGGTTGGCGTGGGTGTAGCCGAAATGGCTGGCAGTGTGGCGGGCCTGGTCGATTCGGCTGCCGATGACTTCGAGCATGTCGGAACGGCGGTTCAACTTGGACTCGAGGTGGATCAGGTTGAGCACATACTTGAGTACCTCGATATCCTGCTGCTTGCTTTGCTGGCTCATGACCGTCGAAAGGGTAACCAGACCTTCCCGGATATCGGCCAGTTCGCCGCCGTAAACGTCCAGCGTTGACGCCGGGTCCGTGGCAAACAGAGAACGGATACAGGTCTCCAGCGATGCCGGGTTGCACTGGCCGGTGTGGGCAATCTGCTGCACGAGGTTGGCAGCCTGGAATACGCCGGCCAGCGCCAGGGTCTGATCATGCAGGGACCGGCTCATGCGCTGGCTTCCTTCTGTTCCGTGCTCAGGAGACGCCCGGGCAGGGGCTCTCCGTCCCGCCAGGTTTCCTCGATCACGCCGCCACCGAGGCAGATCTCGCCCTCGTAGAAGACCACGGACTGGCCGGGGGTAACCGCACGCTGGGCCTCGTCAAAGACAACCTTCACGCCGCCGTCCAGCACGGTTACCTGGCAATCCTGGTCCGGCTGACGGTAGCGGGTCTTGGCCTTGCACCGGAACTGTCCGGCTGGTGGCTCGCCGGCTACCCAGTCGATAGGGCCGGAGACCAGGCCACGGGAAAAGAGCAGGGGATGGTGTTTACCCTGGACGGCAATCAGTACGTTGCGGGTCAGATCCTTGCCGGCTACGTACCAGGGGTCGTCTCCGAACTCGCTGAGACCGCCGATTCCCAACCCCTGGCGCTGGCCGATGGTGTGGTACATCAGGCCCTGGTGCCGGCCAATAATCTTGCCGTCGGGGGTCTCGATATCACCGGGCTGGGCGGGCAGATACTGTTTCAGGAAATCCCGGAACTTCCGCTCGCCAATGAAGCATATGCCGGTGGAATCCTTCTTGTCATGGGTGACGAACCCCTGTTCCTCGGCAATCCGTCGCACTTCGGGTTTTTCCAGTTCGCCGACCGGGAACAGGGTGCGGGCGATCCGTTCGCCGGAAACCGCGTGGAGAAAATAGCTCTGGTCCTTGTTCGGGTCGAGGCCTTTCAGCAGCAGCGCCTTGCCGGATCCGTCATCGAGCGGACGCTGGCGGGCGTAGTGCCCGGTGGCGATGTAGTCCGCGCCCAGGGTAATGGCATAGTCAAGAAACGCGCGGAACTTCACCTCCTTGTTGCACAGGATATCCGGGTTGGGGGTACGCCCGGCCTTGTACTCGGAGAGGAAGTGTTCGAAGACGCGGTCCCAGTATTCTGCCGCGAAGCTCGCGGTGTGCAGCTTGATCCCGATGTCATCGGCCACGGCTTGAGCGTCTGCCAGGTCGGTCATGGCAGTACAGTATTCGGTGCCGTCGTCCTCGTCCCAGTTCTTCATGAACAGGCCCTCGACCTGGTACCCCTGCTGTTTCAGGAGCCAGGCAGCCACGGAAGAATCGACGCCGCCGGACATGCCGACGATGACACGGGTGGATTCCGGAGACTTGGTATGGGGTGTTGTGCTCATGTCAGCCCTGTTGCCGCTAAAACGGCGAATTCTAACATTTCCGCGGAATCACGTCTGCGCGTCGACGATGACGTCAAGCGGGTAACGGCGGCCATTTCGGTAATCTTCTATGCATTGGAGTACCAGGGGGCTGCGAAGTTTATCCCCGAGTTGGCGAATTTCATCGAGCTCAAGCCAGTGTGCGGCGATGATGCCATCGTCGAGCTCGGAGGAGTGGTGGTGAACCGCCTCCGCGGCGTAGCAGAACCGATAATAGGTAACCCCGTTGGCGGGTGCCTTGTATGTGTACACGCCGAGAAAATGTCGTGGTTCGACCTGCCAGCCGGTTTCCTCCAGCGTTTCCCGGCGCACGGCATCGAGGATGGCCTCGTCTTCCTCGACGTGCCCGGCGGGTTGATTGAAGACGACCTGGCCACTGCTGACTTCCTCCACCATGAGAAAGCGCCCACGGTCATCTTCGACAATAACGGCAACGGTAGCATGGGGTGTCCAGGTCATGATCGGGAACGTCTCCTGCGGCGTTGGTGTCCGGCCGGTTGCTTGTGAGCCGGTGTGTGAACGGTGAGGGTGCGGTATTCGCCCGGAGCCAGGTTTTCCAGGGTCCAGTCTCCGATACGGTAACGGATCAGGCGGAGCGTGGGGAAGCCGACAGCCGCGGTCATCCGGCGGACCTGGCGATTCTTGCCCTCGGTAATGGTCAGCTCGATCCAGCTGGTGGGCACCGATTCCCGGTGTCGAACCGGCGGGATGCGTGGCCACACCTCCGGATTTTCCAGGCGACTGACCTTGCCGGGGCGGGTTCTGCCATCCTTCAGTTCGACGCCGTGGGCAAGTCGGGACAGGGCCTCGTCGGTGATATTGCCTTCGACCTGAACCCAATAGGTCTTCGGCATCTTCCGGGAGGGTGAGGCGATGCGGTGCTGAAGCGCGCCGTCACCGGTCAGCAGCAACAGTCCCTCGGAATCAAAGTCGAGGCGACCGGCGGGGTACACGTTGCTCAGGGGAATCCAGTCTGCGAGGGTCTGACGAGGGGGAGTGTCCGGGTCGTTTCGTCGATCTGTGAACTGGCAGAGAACCTGGAAGGGTTTGTTGAACAGTACGAGTTCAGCCATGCCTCGGTCGTCGGGGTCTTGGGTGTTCGGTGAAAGGATTGAATGAGGGTACCCGAATTGCGGGATTTGGCAACCGGAAAACAGACAAAAACCTCCACGCCGGCAGGCCTTGCGCTGCCAGCGTCAACCGGCCCCATTCTTCAACATCCTTGCTGGCGATGATGCCAGCCTTCCGGTTCATACCTGGTTGTCAGGCAGGTATGGGGAAAGACCCGTTTGCCGCCTCAGGCGTTTACTGCCCGCGGGGGGTAGTCTCCACGGCCCTCGTCGCGGGTGGCGGACTTCTTTTCGCTGCTACCACCGGAAGGCGCCTGGGGCTGCTTGGATGGCATTTCCTCAGGCACGATGTTGACTGCGTGAATTCCCTTGTCACTGGGCTTTTTGTCAAAGGTAACGGCCTGACCGGCTTTCAGCGTCTTGTAGCCGTCCATCTGAACCGAGGAAAAATGGGCAAACAGGTCGTCACTGCAGCCGTCCTCGATAATGAATCCGTAGCCCTTGGCATTGTTGAACCACTTGACCTTGCCTCTTGGCATGATGAACTCCCCTGTTCCTTTGCTGTCAGTTCTTATTATTGGGTACACCCTGAATCCCGGCACTCCGCCCGGATCCTGTTACTCGGTTGCGCGTCCGGTTACGTTTGCATTGTATACATTTACATTATTTTACAATGCCTCTTAACTGTCGACCAATCAGCGCCTGGAGTCAATAGTTTCTATCGAGGTTATGTGTGGTTTCCGGCGGTCCGGAAGCGGTATCATCCCCGTATTGATAAATATCTCACGTCCGGGGGCCTGGGCCGCTTGAAAACCCGACTCCGGACAACCACATTTAACCCGAGGACACCGAGTAAACCGGTAAAGAAACATGCGGACTATCGACAATTCTCTACTAGTATTGAATCAGGGGGAGGACGATCAGCCGGGCCGACAGGACGACCTCAGTGTCGCGCCCGAAAAGCCTGCTCTGAAGCGCCCGGCGCGTTTCCGGGTCGTGCTTCTGAACGATGACTACACCCCCATGGACTTCGTGGTGGATGTATTGATGAAGTTCTTCGGAATGAACGAGGAGAAGGCGACGCAGGTGATGCTGCTCGTCCATACGCAGGGAAAAGCCGTATGTGGGGTATATACCCGAGACATCGCAGAAACAAAGGCAGCACAGGTGAACCAGTATTCTTCGGAATGCGAACATCCGCTCCTTTGCGAGATTGAACGTGCGGACTGACAGACGTTGGGGTGGCCCATGCTGAGCAAAGATCTTGAAATTACGCTGAATACGGCCTTCAAAAATGCCCGGGACAAGCGTCATGAATTCATGACCGTCGAGCATTTACTGTTGGCTCTGCTTGATAACGAATCGGCGGTGGGCGTCCTGAAAGCCTGTGGTGCTGACCTCAAGCGCCTCGAGGAAGAGCTGGTGGAATTCGTCGATTCCACCACACCACTGATTCCCAGTAACGACAGCGAACGCGAGACCCAGCCGACTCTGGGTTTCCAGCGCGTGCTTCAGCGGGCTGTGTTCCATGTCCAGTCCTCTGGCAAGAAAGAGGTCACGGGCGCGAATGTCCTGGTGGCCATCTTCAGTGAACAGGAAAGTCAGGCGGTGTATGTGCTTAAAAAGCAGAGCATCGCCCGGATCGATGTGGTCAACTTCGTTTCCCATGGCATTTCACGGGTTCAGGATGCCGAGGATCAGGAAGGCCACGACCAGGCTTCCCACGATGAAACGGGTGAAGAAGGCTCCCAGTCCAAGCCGCTGGAAAGCTATGCCACGAACCTGAATGAACAGGCGCGCCAGGGGCGGATAGATCCGCTGATTGGCCGCGAGCACGAAGTGGAGCGGGTGGTCCAGATCCTGGCCCGCCGGCGCAAGAACAACCCGCTGCTGGTGGGTGAGGCCGGCGTGGGCAAGACCGCCATCGCCGAAGGTCTGGCGAAGCGCATCGTCGACGGCCAGGTGCCGGACATCATTTCTGACGCGGTGGTCTACTCCCTGGACATGGGTGCGTTGCTCGCGGGCACCAAGTACCGGGGTGATTTCGAGAAGCGTCTTAAGGGCCTGCTGAGCGAGCTCAAGAAGCAGCAGCACGCGATCCTGTTCATCGATGAGATTCACACCATCATCGGTGCGGGATCTGCCTCCGGTGGCGTCATGGATGCCTCCAACCTGCTCAAGCCGATGCTGAGCTCCGGTGAGATCCGTTGTATCGGGTCCACCACATTCCAGGAGTTCCGGGGCATCTTCGAGAAGGACAGTGCGCTGGCTCGCCGATTCCAGAAGATCGATGTCAACGAGCCGAGCGTCGAGGATACCTATCAGATTCTCAAAGGCCTCAAGCCCAGCTTCGAGAAGCACCATGATCTGAAGTACACCGACAAGGCGCTTCGGGTGGCTGCGGAGCTGGCGGATCGCTATATTACCGACCGCCATCTGCCGGACAAGGCCATCGATGTCATCGACGAGGCCGGTGCCCGTCAGCGCATGCTGCCGGAAAACAAGCGCAAGAAGACTGTCGATGTCTCGGAGATCGAGGATGTGGTGGCCAACATTGCGCGGATTCCGCCGAAGAATGTGTCCACCAGCGACAAGGACCTGCTCCGCAACCTGGAGCGGGATCTGAAGATGGTGGTGTTCGGGCAGGACCCGGCCATCGAATCCCTGGCCACGGCCATCAAGCTTGCCCGCGCGGGCCTGAAAGCACCGGAAAAACCCGAAGGTGCGTTCCTGTTCGCCGGCCCCACCGGGGTGGGCAAGACCGAGGTGACCAAGCAGCTGGCCAAGGTGCTGGGGATCGAGCTGGTGCGCTTCGACATGTCCGAATACATGGAACGGCACACCGTGTCCCGTCTGATTGGTGCACCCCCGGGCTATGTGGGGTACGACCAGGGTGGCCTGCTCACCGAGGCGGTCAACAAGCATCCGCATTGCGTATTGCTGCTTGACGAGATCGAGAAGGCGCATCCGGAGGTCTTCAACCTGCTGCTGCAGGTGATGGACCACGGCACGCTGACCGATAACAACGGCCGCAAGGCGGACTTCCGACACGTGATTCTGGTGATGACCACCAACGCCGGTGCCGAGAGCATGGCTCGTCGATCCATCGGCTTCAGCGAGCAGGATCACAGCACCGACGGAATGGAGGTCATCACCAAGACCTTCACGCCGGAATTCCGTAACCGGCTCGATGGCATCATCCAGTTTGGTGATCTCCAGAAGGAGACCATCACCCATGTGGTCGACAAGTTCCTCACCGAGCTGCAGGCGCAGCTGGATGAGAAACATGTGGTACTGCATGTCGATGAGGATGCCAAGGCCTGGCTCGCGGACCGCGGCTACGATGTCACCATGGGAGCACGGCCCATGTCCCGCCTGATCCAGGACAAGATCAAGCGGCCGCTGGCAGAACAGATCCTCTTCGGCCGGCTGTCAGAGCACGGCGGGGACGTCTACATCCATCTCAAGGGAGACGAGCTGGAGTTCGAGTACGAGGACGAACCGGCGGAAGCTGTCTGATCGTCCGCCATCCGAAAAACCGCTGCCCCGTGCAGCGGTTTTTTTGTTTCACAGGCAACAAAAAACCCCGCCGTGGCGGGGTTTTTCAGATGTCACTGAGGCAGATTAACGGGCACGGTAAACAATGCGGCCCTTGCTCAGGTCATAGGGAGTCAGCTCAACCTTGACCTTGTCGCCAGTCAGGATGCGGATGTAGTTCTTGCGCATCTTGCCGGAAATGTGAGCAGTCACAACGTGACCATTGCTCAGCTCAACGCGGAACATGGTGTTGGGAAGGGTGTCGATGATGACGCCTTCCATTTCAATGACATCTGATTTCGCCATTCAGTAGAAACCTCGCTTTGGATATGCTTCTGGTGATTTTAAATTGCGCAATTCTGCCTGATTTGTCGTCATTTGGCAAAGTCAGTTGTCATCCATCGTCCGCCAATGGCCATCGCGCAGAGCCTCAATCGGCTGGAAACGGGTCTTGTAGTTCATTTTCCGGCATTCCTTGATCCAGTACCCAAGGTACAGATGCGGCAGGCCCCGGCGCCTGGCTTCTTCGATCTGCCACAGGATGGCAAAGGTTCCCGGGCTGCGGTGCTCCAATTCGGGGGCGAACACCGTGTAGATCGCCGACAGGCCGTCATCGAGAACATCAACCGCGGCAAGCCCTACCAGCCTGTCCTCAAGTCGCATTTCCAGGAACCAGGAGTCGGTAGCCCCTTCCACCAGGAATGACGTGAACTGCTCCCTGGAAGGGGGGTACATGTCACCGTCGCTGTGCCGCTCATTGATATAGCGGGAATAGAGCGTGTAATACTCCTCGCTGAAGCTGGCAGGCACCATGGCGCACTGGAGATCGGCGTTCTTTTTCATTACCCGGCGCTGGCTCCGGTCAGGCTGGAACTCGGCGGTTTTCAGGCGCACCGGAATACAGGCATTACAGTGTTCACAATGAGGCCGGTAGTAATGGGAGCCGCTGCGGCGGAAGCCAAGGGCGGTCAGCTGACTGTATAGTTTTTTGTCAATGTTGGCCCTGGGGTCCACAAACATCGTGGTGGCCTCGCGATCGGGCAGATAACTGCAGTTATGGGGTGGAGTCGCAAAAAATACCAGGGTTCTGAGGTTACTCATTCACACCTCCGGCCCGCGCCATTCCCAGGTGAAGGTCCAGTCGGACTGGTCCGGGTTCTGATCAACACTTGCCCTGAGTATAGATAAAAACTCGGCTCTGGGAATGCTCCGGGCGCCCATGGTCAGCAGATGATCGCTCTCCACCTGGCAGTCCATCATCCGGTAGCCCCAGAGCTTCAGCTGGTTTGCCAGATGCACCATCAGGACTTTCGATGCGTTGGTTTCCAGGGAGAACATGGACTCGCCAAAAAAGCAGCGGCCCAGTGCCACCCCGTACATCCCGCCGGCAAGCTCGTTGTTGCGATTCCAGACTTCTATGGAGTGGGCGATACCCTGCCGGTGCAATTCGGTGTAGGCCGCTACCATGTCGTCAGTAATCCAGGTGCCCTCGGCACGGGTGGAGCCACAGAGCCGGATGATGCGGCTGAAGGCCCTGTCTGAGGTGACATGAAACCGTTTCTGGTTCAGCGTACGTCGCAGGCTCCGGGAGATATGGATGTCGGATGGAAACAGAACGCACCGGGGGTCAGGAGACCACCAGAGGATCGGCTGATCGTCGCTGTACCAAGGGAAAATACCGTTCCGGTAGGCGAGGATCAGCCGCTCGGTGGAGAGATCGCCGCCGAGAGCCAGGAGGCCATCCGGGTCATCCAGAGCCTCCTCGGCGGGGGGGAACCAGAGCTGGTCCGGTTCTAGCCAGGGGAGAGTGGTCATCCTGCTCCAGTCGCTCCGGCCCGGCTCAGTCCTGCTGGTCCAGGAACTTCTCGGCGTCCAGCGCTGCCATGCAGCCGAAGCCGGCAGAGGTTACCGCCTGACGGTAGACGTGGTCGGCCACATCGCCGGCGGCGAAAACGCCGGGAATAGAGCTCTGGGTGGCCATACCTTCCAGGCCGGAGCGGATGCGGATGTAGCCATTGTCCATATCCAGCTGTCCTTCGAACAGGCTGGTATTGGGCTTGTGGCCGATGGCGATGAATACGCCCGCCAGCTCAATTTCCCGGGTGGAGTCATCCTTGGTGCTCTTGATGCGCATGCCGGTCACACCGGTGGCGTCGCCGAGGACTTCATCCAGGGTGTGGTCCCAGATGATGTTGACGTTACCGTTCTCCGCCTTCTCGAACAGTTTGTCCTGCAGGATTTTTTCCGCCCGCAGGCTGTCCCGACGGTGCACCAGGGTCACTTCCTCGGCAATGTTCGACAGGTAAAGGGCTTCCTCGACCGCGGTGTTACCACCGCCAATCACCGCAACCTTCTGTTTGCGATAGAAAAAGCCGTCACAGGTGGCGCAGGCAGAGACACCCTGGCCCTTGAACTTTTCTTCGGATTCCAGGCCCAGGTACATGGCGGAGGCACCGGTGGCGATTATCAGGGCGTCGCAGGTGTACTCGCCGCCATCACCCTTGAGGCGGAACGGTCGATTGCTCAGGTCGGCCTCGTTGATGGTGTCGTAGACGATACTGGTTTCAAACCGCTCAGCATGTTTCTGCATGCGCTGCATGAGCTCCGGGCCCTGAACCCCATCGTTGTCCCCGGGCCAGTTGTCGACGTCGGTCGTGGTGGTGAGCTGGCCGCCGACTTCAATGCCGGTAATCAGGGTCGGGTTCAGGTTGGCTCGGGCCGCATAGACGGCTGCGGTATAGCCGGCGGGGCCTGAGCCCAGGATGATCAGTCGGGAGTGTTGGGTGTCGCTCATGAGTGTCTCTCACTGATGTTTGAAAATGGATACTATGTGGTCAGAAGTCTTTTATTCAAGTACCGAGACGGTTGCCAGCAACTGCCGGACGCGCTCTGCGCTCTTGCCGGATTCTCCCTGCTCGAGCCGGTGCTCCGCGACAGCCGGGAAGACGGTCTGGATATCGTCGGGCAGCACGTGGTGGCGCCCTTCCATCATGGCCCAGGCTTTGGCAGCCCGGAGCAGGCCCAGGCCGGCCCGGGGAGAAAGGCCGTAAAGCAGGCCGGGCATACGCCGGCTCTGTTCCAACAGTCGTTGCACGTAATCCAGCAGCGCCGGGCTGGCAGTCACCCGGGTAACGCCATCCTGCAGTGTCTGGAGGTTTTCGGCAGAGAGCAGGGTGCCGAGGCGCTCGGTCATGGCGCGACGGTCCTCGCCCTCAAGCAGCTCCCGCTCTGCCCGCGGATCCGGGTAGCCCAGTCGTAAACGCATCAGGAACCGGTCAAGCTGGGATTCGGGGAGTGGAAAGGTGCCGCCCTGTTCAATGGGGTTCTGGGTGGCAATGACGAAGAACGGTTCCGGCAGCGGGCGGGTTTCACCCTCAATGGAGACCTGCCGCTCTTCCATCGCTTCGAGCAGGGCACTCTGGGTTCTCGGAGAGGCCCGGTTGATCTCATCCGCCAGGACTACCTGGGCGAAAATCGGGCCGGGATGGAAGACCAGGGTCCCTGCCGCCTTGTCATACATGGAGTAACCGAGTACATCGGCCGGCAGCAGATCGTTGGTGAACTGGATGCGCTGATAGCTCAGGCCCATCACTTTCGCCAGGGCATGGGAAAGCGTCGTCTTGCCCATGCCGGGAATGTCCTCGATCAACAGATGGCCCCGGGCCAGGAGGCCGCACAGTGCCAGGCGTACCTGCCGGTCCTTGCCCAGGAGAATGCTGTTCAGTTCACCGACAACGCTGTCTACCAGTTTCTTCATTCGACCCTCAGTCCCTTACCCGCTTCAGAATGTCGCCATAGGCATCGATACGACGGTCTCTGAGATACGGCCAGATCCGGCGAACCGATTCCGTGCGGGTACGGTCAAGGGAAACAGAGAGGATGCATTCGTTTTCGTCATCGCCGCGGGCGAGGAACTCCCCCTGGGGGCCACAGATGAAGCTGTTGCCCCAGAAGCGGATGCCGTCGGACTGGCCGGACGGATCCGGCTCGGTGCCCACCCGGTTCGGTGCCACCACCGGGAGATTGTTGGCGACGGCGTGCCCCCGCTGCACCGTGACCCAGGCTTCCAGTTGTCGGGCCTGTTCGTCCGGATCGTCGGTGACATCCCAGCCGATGGCGGTGGGGTAAATCAGGATCTCGGCGCCGGCAAGGGCCATGAGTCGCGCGGCCTCGGGGTACCACTGGTCCCAGCAAACCAGCACACCAAGCTTGCCAACCGATGTGTCGATGGGGGTGAAACCGCTGCCGCCGTCGTTGAATTGGGCATCGCCCGGGGTGAAATAGAACTTTTCATAAAACCCGGGATCGTCCGGAATGTGCATTTTCCGGTAAATGCCGGCGATTTCGCCGTCCCGTTCAAACACCACCGCGGTATTGTGATAGACGCCGTTCATACGCCGCTCGAAAATCGAGCCCACCAGCACTACGTCCAGCTCCCGGGCCAGCGCTGACAACCGGTCGCTGGTCGGGCCGGGGATCGGTTCGGCGAGCTCAAATACCGAGGTGTCTTCGGTCTGACAGAAATACAGGGTGGCGTGCAGCTCCTGCAGGACGATCAGTTCCGCACCCTGGCTTGCCGCTTCACGAATCAGTTTTTCGCTGGTGGCCAGGCTGGCCGCTTTGTCCTCACTGCAGGCTTGCTGGATTGCTGCGATGCGAAGTTCGCGACTGTCGCGGGCCTTGCTCATGGATTAACCACTCCTGCGGGAATTTGCATGGTGACGCAATGCAGACTGCCGTGCTGGTATACCAGTGGTCGGCAGTCAATGGGAATGATTTCCCGGTCCGGGAAAATGCCCTGCATGATCTCGATGGCCTCGTTGTCCTGGGCAACCCCGTATACTGGCAGTAAAACCGCACCGTTGATGATCAGGAAATTCGCGTAGGTGGCCGGCAGGCGCTCCCCGTCCTCATCGTGCACCGGGTCTGGCCAGGGCAGGGCGGTGAGTCGGTACGGCTCGCCATTTTGCTGCCGGAATTCCTTCAGTTCCTCTTCCATGGCGGCCAGGGCGCTGTAGTGCTCGTCGGAAACATCGGGGCAGACCACGTAGCAGATGTGGTCGGGAGCGCAGAAGCGCGCCAGGGTATCGATATGACTGTCGGTGTCATCGCCGGCCAGGTAGCCATGATTCAGCCAGAGCACCCGGTGGCTGCCAAGAACCTCGGTCAACAGGTGTTCAATGGCGGTGCGATCGAGGCTCGGGTTGCGGCTCGGTGTGAGGAGGCACTCGCTGGTGGTCAGGATTGTGCCCTGGCCATCCGATTCGATGGAGCCACCTTCAAGCACGAAATCCACCGGCTTGAGTGGTGATGTGCCAAACACACCGGCATTGGCCAGGTGCCGGTTCAGGGCATCATCCTTCTCCCAGGGGAATTTGCCACCCCAGGCATTGAAGCGGAAGTCGAGCAGCTCAAGACCTTCCTCCGTCTGGACCGTGATCGGGCCATGGTCCCGGGCCCAGGTGTCGTTGGCTGGTGCCGGAACGGTCACGACTCGCCCCGGTAGACGGTTTTCCTCCGCGTAACGGTTAAGGTCGCGGCCCAGTTCCTGCAGGCGGAAAACATGTTCACAGCTGACGACAAGATTTTCGAAGCGCAGTACCGCCCGGGCGATGGCTTCAAAGACCGGTTCGACTTCCTCGAGCCGGGAGGCCCAGTCGGTACCGGGATGGGGCCAGGTCAGCATTACGGCACTTTGAGGTGCCCACTCCGCGGGCAACACGCGTCTTGAAGTCACTGTTGAAGCTACCTTAACTCGCAAAAGCCGCCATTCTAACCAACGACCGGCCCGGCGTCAGGACGGGAGCCGTGAAAAGATGCCGGTGGACGGTGGATTTTTCTCAGCGTTCGGTGTCGCGCTTCAGAACGGTATGAAGCACGAGATCGTTTTCGAAGAAAACGACAAAGTCCTGGTAATGCCACTGCGTGATCGGTGGCTGACCCACGGGGCCGCGGACTTCCATCGGGTTACCCCACTTTGCACGGACCGAGGACTGGGACAGCCCGGTTTTCGGATAGTTTCCCTGGTTCCGGTCTGCCTGGCTTCCTACCGGAGTCCGAAGCTCTTCAGCCAGGACACCGCTGGCCGGTGCAAACGACAGGGTTGCCGCCAGGGCCAGTGCACCGAACAGGGTCTTGTTGTTTCTCATTGATGGCTCTCCATTCACGCTACAGCTCGGGCCCTTGCGAATTGCTCCGAAAGGACATGGATAAAACGTAATATCCGAAAAAGACTAACAAAAGTCACCCGCTTTTCCCCAGTTTATACTGTTTGGCCCCGAGTTTTTTGCCAAGGCCTTCACACCCGGGCTGCGGGATGTCCGGTTGCAACCGATTTTGGACAAGGGCCATAATGCGCTCGACCACGCCGAGCTTGCCATTCAGGGATTCTAACAGAGCAGCACTCCTACATGTTCCGACCCTTATCGTTCTACATCGGTTTGCGCTATACCGCAGCCAAGCGCCGTAATCACTTCATTTCGTTTATTTCACTGACCTCCATGATCGGCCTGATGCTCGGCGTCGCGGTGCTGATCATCGTGCTGTCGGTGATGAACGGCTTTGATCGCGAACTCAAGCAGCGGATCCTCGGCATGGTGCCCCATGCCGTGATACAGGGTGCCGGCCCGTTGCCCGATTGGGAAACGGTAGATGCCAAAGTTGAGGAGCACCCGAGGGTGCTGGCGGCCGCGCCCTTTATACAGGGGCAGGGGATGGTGACAGGAGGCGGCGACGTCCGGGGAGTGATGCTTAATGGCATTCTCCCGGAGCAGGAACGCACGGTTTCCATCATTGAGAACCACATGATCGAGGGCGAGCTGGAGGACCTGGTATCCGGGGAGTTCGGCATCATCATTGGACGGACCATGGCCGCGAGCCTCCGCCTCAAGGTCGGGGACAGACTGACTGTCGTGTTGCCGGAGGCCTCTGTCACGCCGGCCGGCGTGTTGCCCAGGCTCAAGCGTTTTACCGTCAAGGGTATCTTCAGTGTGGGCGCGGAGCTCGACGGCAACTACACCCTGGTGCACATGGATGACGCCGCCAAGCTGATGAGGACCGGCGGTAAGGCCCAGGGCGTGCGCCTGCTGGTGGATGACCTGTTTGCCGCTCCCAAGGTGGCGGAGGAGGCCGCGCGGCTGCTGGACGGTCGTTACTACATTTCCGACTGGACCCGGACCCACGGCAACCTGTTCCAGGCGATCAGAATGGAAAAAACCATGATCGGCCTGCTGCTCATGTTCATCGTGGCGGTGGCGGCGTTCAATATTGTGTCGACCCTGGTCATGGTAGTTACCGACAAGACCGCCGATATCGCCATTCTCCGGACCATGGGGGCGACCCCGGGCCGTATCATGCGGATCTTTATTGTCCAGGGCGCGGTTATCGGTGTGTTCGGGACCCTGGTGGGGACCACCCTCGGGGTGCTGGGGGCACTGAACATCAGCGCGTTTATCTCCTGGCTGGAAAAGGTTCTGGGGCATCAGTTCCTGAGTGCCGATGTCTATTTCATCAGTTATCTGCCGTCACAGCTCCAGATGCAGGATGTCATGATCATCAGTGGTGCCGGGCTGGCGATGAGTTTGCTGGCAACCATCTATCCGGCCTGGCGGGCTTCCCGGATCGATCCGGCGGAGGCGCTGCGGTATGAGTGAGGCAAGAGCTCCCATGAACGACAAAGTACCGGTCATTGACTGCCGGAAGGTTACCCGAACCTATAACGAGGGCCCTGAAAAACTCACGATCTTTTCCGATATCTCCCTGCAGGTCGGTGCCCGTGAGACCGTTGCCATTGTCGGCAGTAGCGGCGCGGGCAAGACCACGCTGCTGAACCTGCTGGGCGGACTCGACAAGCCGTCTTCGGGGCAGATTCACATCTGTGGCGAGGATATTCATCGGATGTCGGAGGCGGGCAGGGCGCGTTTTCGTAACCGGCACCTTGGTTTCGTGTATCAGTTTCACCACCTGCTGCCGGAATTCACGGCGCTCGAGAATGTCATGATGCCCTGCGCCCTTGGCGGCCTTCCGGTCAAGGCGGCCCGTGACAAGGCGGCAGCGCTGCTCGAGAAGGTCGGTCTTGGCGCCCGTCTGACCCATAAACCCGGTGAGCTTTCCGGGGGGGAACGTCAGCGTGTGGCCATAGCCCGTGCCCTGGTGAACGAGCCGGAGTGCGTGCTGATGGATGAGCCTACCGGTAACCTGGACGAACACACCGGTGAGGGTGTGCAGGCGCTGATTGAAACCCTGCGTGACCAGTCCGGCATTGCCTTTGTCATGGTCACTCACGACATGCGCATGGCCCGGAGCCTGGGGCGGGTAATGCGGCTGGAACAGGGGCGCCTGCTTCAGGAAGCCTGATTGGCGGTGCGCCGGCGTTTGCGCCGCGCCAGTCGTCTTTCCCGCCAGTCCGAGCGGATTTTCCGGCGCCAGAGATACTGGATGGCCAGGTAGGAGACACAGGCGAAGACTGTGGCACAGATCAGGGAGCCCAGATACAGCGGGATGCCGATATCCACGAGCCGTTCGCTGATCCAGGGCCAGGAAAGTTCGAACTCAAAGGCCAGCACCGGCCGGTTCAGGATCCACGCACCGACCTTGTAATTGAAGTAGAACATGGGAGGCATGGTAACGGGATTGCTGATCCATACCAGTGCCACCGAGAGAGGAAGGTTGGCGTTGAACCAGATGGCAAACAGCGCGGCGGCCAGCATCTGGAAGGGCATGGGAATGAAGCAGAACCAGATGCCGATCAGGAAGGCCCTGGCCACGCTGTGGCGATTGATATGCCACAGGTTGGGTTCATGAAGGATATCGCCCAGAAAATGCAGTGATTTCATCGACTGCACCCGTTCCGGTGACGGCAGATATCGTTTCATGAACTTCTTTGGCATAGGAAGTTCTGCCCGTAAACGTGTGATTGCTCCGGTACAAGGAAGGTGACCGGAGAACAAAATATCAGGAGGACATGGATTGTCCGTCAGTCATGGCAACTCTGACCAGCCGTACAAGCCGCAATCGCACGGCCTGGCGGTTCTCTGCGCCATAGCATTCGCGTGCGGCGTTATCTTACTGTATCGCTCGTCGGTGTTACCAGTGCCGTGGCTGGTGCTGGCAGCCCTTGTGACAGCTTTTTACAGTGCGCTGCTGGCAACCTCCCCGATACTTCGGCGGTCGGCTTTGCTGTTTGGTGCCCTGCTGGCGGGCCTCGGATGGGCAACGTGGCAGGCGGGTAACCAGTTAAGTCAGCGCCTGCCCCCTGAACTGGAACGTGTTCCCCTCATGGTGGAGGGGTATGTCTGTGATATCCCGGCGGCTGGCAGCTTCAACAGCCTGCGTTTCAGTTTCTGCGTGACTGGCTGGCCAGGAATGTCGGAACCGGAGCTGCCACGGCGGCTGCGCCTGAGCTGGTATGGGGGCGAGGCACAAATGCTGGCTCACCATCGTCTGGTTCTGCAGGTGGTCCTGAAACGGCCCCATGGGACCCTCAATCCGTCCGGGTTCAGGTATGAAGACTGGCTATTCCGAAAAGGCTACCGCGCAACCGGTAGTGTCCGTTCGGCAGAGCCCGCCAAAACTGTGCCCTGTAACTTGAACTGCCGATACACCCATGCTCACCAGTCACTTGCCCGTTGGGTGGAAAGTCACTTTTCGGATGCCGTTCACTACCCCTTGATTGCCTCCCTGATGATCGGCAATCGCGGTGCCATGGAGCCGTCCCACTGGGAGGTGCTCAAGGCCACAGGGACCATCCACCTGGTGGCGATATCCGGTCTGCATCTGGGGCTGGTGGCTCTCGGGGCGGGTTTCCTTACCCGTCGTACATTACTGGCTCTTCCCGGGCACCGGCTCTCCGAGGCATCTTTGCGCTGGGGCGTCTTTGCCCTGGTTGGCATCAGTTGTCTCGCCTATGCCCTGGTATCAGGTTTCACGGTACCGACGCGCCGGGCGCTGATCATGGTGGTGATTGCCACCTGGGCACTGATGTGTGGCAGGGAGATTTCGCCCTGGAGTTCCCTGGCGCTGGCGTTTGCGGCGGTCCTGTTAATGGATCCTTTTGCCCCTTTGGATCAGGGTTTCTGGCTTTCGTTCTCGGCGGTCGCCATTCTGCTCGTTACCTTCTCCGGTCGCTTGCGGGGAAGTGGATGGTTGTCCGGGTTGGTTCTGGCCCAAATGGCAGTCTTTATCGGTCTTTGGCCGGTACTCGAGGAATTCGGTCAAGGGCAACCGCTTGCCGGACTATTGGCCAATCTGGTTGCCATTCCCTGGGTCTCGGTGGTGGTGATGCCGGTGATGATTGGTGGCGGCATCATGGTGGCTCTGGTGCCGGTAGTGGCTGACTGGGTGATTCCGTTGATGGACGCTGTGCTTTCGGCGCTCTGGTGGTTGTTGATCGTGCTTTCCGAGTGGGCGGTGCCGGTTCTTTCGTCGCCAGCAATGCCTCTAGTGCTGGCCGCCATGTGCGGATTGCTGGCCTTGCGGTTTCCCTTGCCGTGGTTTCCTGCATTGGTTGTTTGTGCGGTCGTTGTGTGGTTATGGGTTGCGACGGATTCCGCTAACGGTGACACCGCGAACCGGTATGTTTCTGAGCCGGAGGTGCGGATCCTGGATGTGGGGCAGGGGCTATCGGTGCTGGTGCGTCACCGACGGGAAGTTCTGCTCTACGATACCGGTCCGGCTGTCCCTGGTGTATTTTCGGCGATGGAGTCAACGGTGCTGCCGAATCTGAAGGATCTGGGGGTCCGACGGATAGACCAGTTGGTGATCAGCCATGGCGACAATGATCACGCCGGCGGAGTGGGGCAGCTGCTGCGGAGCCTGCCAGTCCGCCGTTTGATTGCCGGAGAGCCCGATGCCCTGGATGGCCTGGACATTCCGGGCCATGTAACCGTCGACACCTGCGGCCCGGGTCGGCTGGAGTCGGGCGAGCTGGACCTCACGTTCTGGCGCAGTCCCGGCGGGGTGTCCGGCAACGATGCGTCCTGCGTGCTGGTGGTCCGGCACGGAGCGGTGGCAACGGAGTGGATTCTGCCTGGCGACATTACCGAATCGGTGGAGCCGGCCTTCCTGGAAAGCCTCGATGCCGGGGCGGCCCGGCCACGCCATCGGATAGTCATCGCCCCGCACCACGGCAGCAAGACTTCATCCTCCAGAACCTGGGTCGATGCACTGGAGCCGGACTTTGTGATCTACACGGCGGGTTATCGCCACCGTTACGGGCACCCTCATCCGGATGTTGTCGCCCGATACGATAAGGTCGGGGCTGTGGCATTGAACACGGCCTGCTCTGGTGGCATTACCCTCAAGTCCACCCCGGGAGGGCCCGCGATTCACGAAATGAGACACCATTCACCCTTCTGGATAGGTGGCAAGGGGCTGACCCGGGACCAATGTAAAATACCGTGACACAACGGGTGTGGCCTCGAACGGCAGCTATGCTAAAGTAGCGCGGCTTGTAACTAACCAGGGAGATCAAGCGTGTTCGAGTTGTTGAAAGCCGGCGGCATTCTGATGGTGCCCATTGTTGCCTGTTCCATCCTGGCTCTGGCCATCGTTCTGGAACGTTTCTGGACCCTCCGTGCCTCCAGGGTTGCTCCTCCCCAGACCATCAACGAACTCTGGCGCTGGATCAAGAAAAAAGACCTGAATGGCCGAAAACTCAAGGCGCTTCAGGGATCGTCTCCCCTGGGCCGCATTCTGGCTGGCGGCCTGCTCAACGCCAAGCACGGCCGTGAGATCATGAAAGAAAGCATAGAGCACGAGGCCAGCCAGGTGATCCACGAGCTGGAGCGGTTCCTGAATCCGCTGGGCACTGTAGCCACCATCGCGCCTTTGCTTGGCTTGTTGGGTACAGTGATCGGCATGATCAAGGTGTTTGCCGAGATCCAGCTTGCCGGTGTCGGCAATGCCGGCAACCTCGCCGGGGGCATTTCCGAAGCCCTGATTACCACGGCGGCCGGCCTGAGCGTGGCGATTCCGGCCCTGATCTGTCACCGCTATTTCATCCGCCGTGTCGATGAGCTCGTGGTCAACATGGAGCAGGAAGCGATCAAGCTGGTTGAGGTTGTGCACGGAGACCGCGAAATCGACGTGGAAGGAGCCTGAACACCGTGAAGTTCAAGCGCCAGAGAAGCCAGGAAGTCGGCGTCGATTTGACCCCGTTGATCGATGTGGTCTTCCTGTTGCTGATTTTCTTTATGGTATCCACCACTTTCACCCGGGAAAGCCATTTGCAGGTCGAGCTGCCCGAAGCCAGCGGCGAGCCAGCGAAGCCTGCGGAAGTGAAGCAGATTGACGTGGTGATCAACGCCAAGGGTCAATACATTCTCAATGATCGCACTCTGGTCAACAACCGGCGTGAGACCCTGGAGCGGGGTGTGCGCGAGTTGGCCGAGGGTGATAATTCCCTGCCATTCATCATTACCGCCGATGCCCGCACGCCACACGAATATGTGGTTCGCGCCATGGATGTTGCCGGCCGCCTGGGTTTTGCCAAGTTGAGCATAACCACGGAGCGGGAGGCCGATGCTGGTGAATAACCCGGAACCTGTTGCTCCGGCTGCCCTGGAAAAGGGCAGCTGGGAGACCTACAAGCGCCTGCTGTCCTATGCCCGGCCGTTCTGGATTGCCTTTTCCCTGGCGGTCATTGGCAATGTCATTTATGCCGCGGCATCCACCGGCATGGCGGCGGCCATGGAATACGTCATCACGGCCATCGAAAACCCCACCGACCAGAACCGGTTGTTGCTGACACTGCTGATTGTGGGAGTGTTTGCATCCAGGGGGCTTGGCACCTACATGAGCACCTACTTCATCGGTTACGTTGGTCGCCATGTGATCAACTCCCTGCGCCGGGACCTGTTCGAACGGCTCATGGCACTGCCCTCCCGCTATTTTGATGACAATGCGTCGGGCCGACTGGTCTCGAAACTGACCTTCAATGTGGAGCAGGTGGCCGAGGCCACTACCAATGCGGTAACCACTGCCTTGCGAGAGGGCCTGACGGTTATCGGCCTGCTCGGTTTCATGTTGTACACCAACTGGAAGCTGACGTTGCTGTTCCTCACCGTGGGTCCCATCATCGGTGCGGTGGTGAGTTACGCCAGCAAGCGTTTCCGCAAGATCAGCAAGCGTATCCAGGGTTCGATGGGCGACATCACCCATGTGGCTTCGGAGTCGATTACGGGTTATCGGGTTGTCCGGACCTTTGGTGGCGAGGGGTACGAAAAAGAACGCTTCCAGACCGTTAATGATCAGAACCTGAAGCAAAGCCTGAAAATGGCGGCTACCCAGGCGATCAGCGTGCCGGTCATCCAGGTGCTGGTGGCAATTGCGATTGCGGCACTGGTCTGGATGATGCTGGCTCCGGAAATCCGCGGCGAAATGACCACCGGGCAGCTGGTAGCCTTCCTGACCGCAGCAACCACAATGGCAAAGCCCATCCGGCAGATTACCAACATCCACGCCAAGATCCAGAAGGGTGTGGCAGCGGCCCATGATGTGTTCGAAACCATCGACGAAGAGCCGGAGCACGATCCGGGAACCTACGCGCCGGATCGCGTTGCCGGGGATATCCGTTTCGACGATGTCTCCTTCCGGTACCGGGACCAGCTCGATAACGTCCTCGAGGGTATTTCCCTGACCATTCCGGCGGGGCAGAGTGTTGCCCTTGTTGGCCGCTCGGGCAGTGGCAAGTCGACCCTGGTCAGTCTGCTGCCGCGGTTCTACGAGTTTACCGGGGGCGATATCCGCATCGATGACCATTCCCTCCGGGAGTATTCGCTCACGGCCCTGCGCGCCCAGATCGCTCTGGTGACCCAGAATGTGGTGCTGTTCAATGACACCATCGCCGCAAACATAGCCTATGGCGCCCTGAGGGACTGCAGCCGGGAAGAAATCCGGGCGGCGGCAGAAAAGGCCCATGCTCTGGAGTTTATTGACCGGATGCCCGAGGGGCTGGACACCATGATCGGTGATAACGGCGTGAT
Source organism: Marinobacter sp. (assembly GCA_018623515.1). Taxonomy (GTDB): domain Bacteria; phylum Pseudomonadota; class Gammaproteobacteria; order Pseudomonadales; family Oleiphilaceae; genus Marinobacter. Next base: position 8,653 of record JAAZVL010000010.1, on the reverse strand, counting down.
GCTGTCCGGCGGCCAGCGCCAGCGGCTCGCCATCGCCCGGGCTCTGTTGAAGGATGCGCCGGTACTGATCCTGGATGAGGCCACCTCCGCACTGGATACCGAATCCGAGCGCCACATCCAGGAAGCCCTGGAAACCGTCATGCAAGGCCGGACGACCCTGGTGATCGCGCATCGCCTGTCCACCATCGAGAAGGCAGACCGGATCCTTGTCATGGACAAGGGCCGGATCGTCGAGTCAGGTCGCCACGAGGAGTTGCTGGCGGCTGGTGGCGCTTATGCCCAGTTGCACCAGATGCAGTTCAGCGAGCATTCATGACTTCCCTGGTGGACCGGGTCTGGTATGGCAAGGGCCGTCCGCTCGGCTGGCTGGCGCCGCTGGCCTGGCTCTATCGTTCCATTAGTGACTCCCGTCGGCGCAAGGCCTGGGAGCTGCGCGATGAGCCACTGCCGGTTCCGGTTGTTGTGGTTGGCAATATTACCGCCGGAGGCACGGGCAAGTCCCCGCTGACCGCGCGTCTTGTCAAGGAAATGTCCGCTTCTGGCTGGCGGCCGGTGATCCTCAGTCGCGGGTATGGTGGTAAGTCTGCCGTTTACCCGGTAATGGTCGACGGTGACAGCGATCCCTCAGTAGTCGGTGATGAGCCGGTGATGCTGGCGCAGGCAACCGGCGTACCGGTGGTGGTGGATCCCCAGCGTCGCCGGGGAGCGGCCTTTGCCATTTCCCGGTTTCTGGGCAACGTCCTGATTTGTGACGACGGCCTCCAGCATTATGCGCTGCCCAGGGATATCGAACTGGCCGTTTTCGACGCCAGCCGGGGCATTGGCAATGGTGGCATGATTCCGGTAGGTCCCCTCCGGGAGCCAGTGTCCAGACTCTCCAGCGTTGATTTCGTCGTGGTTAATGGTGCCAGAGCAGAAGACGGTGAGGGCAGGCTCGAGAGCTTCGAAGGCCTGGAGCATCCGGAACTTTTCCCCATGCGGCTGGCGCCTTCCACGCTGGTTCAGGTGGCAACCGGCCACCAGGCGCCCCTGGCAGAGATCGCCGGACGGAAGGTTCATGGTGTTGCCGGTATCGGCAATCCTGCGCGTTTTTTTGCCACGCTCAGACAACTGGGTGCCGAGGTTCGGGAATCGCCTTTTCCGGACCACCATCGATTCAGGGCTCGTGATTTGACGGCAAAACCGGGTGAGTGGCTGGTGATGACCGCCAAGGACGCCGTAAAATGCCGGGAGTTCGCGCCGGATAATGCCTGGTATCTTGCGGTGGAGGCGGAGTTGCCGGACAGTTTCATAGAGGCATTCCTGCAGCGGCTGGAGGAATGCTCGCAACAGTTGATCGAATCTAACCAGAAGAGAACGGACCATGGATAAAAAGCTGATCGCCATGCTGGCCTGCCCGGTGTGCAAGGGTGACCTCAAGCTCAACAAGGAGAAAACCGAGTTGATCTGTTACCAGGATGCCATGGCGTTTCCGATCCGGGAGGGAATCCCGGTCATGCTGGCCAGTGAGGCCCGGACCCTGAGTACCGACGAACGTCTCGAAAAGCACTGATTGGACCTGGCAAGGAAGAGATCATGTCCTTCACCGTTGTGATTCCCGCCCGCTATGCCTCCAGCCGCCTGCCTGGTAAACCGTTGGCGGATATTGCCGGCAAGCCGATGATTCGTCACGTGTGTGAGCGTGCAGCCCAAAGCCGTGCTTCCCGGGTGGTTGTGGCCACCGACGACCGGCGAATTCAGCAAGCCTGTGAAAGTTTTGGCGCCGAAGTGGTAATGACATCGCCGGATCACGCCAGTGGCACCGACCGGCTGGAAGAGGTGGCGCGCAAGCTGGAGCTTGATCCGGATCACCGGGTGGTGAATGTCCAGGGCGATGAACCCCTGATCCCGCCCTCGTTAATCAACCAGGTGGCTGAAAACCTGGAGCGTTACCCGGAGGCCTCGATCGCTACCCTCTGTGAGCGCATCCACGATATCGGGCCGGTGTTCAATCCTAATGTGGTCAAGGTGGTTTTTGACCATCAGGGCATGGCCCACTATTTCAGCCGGGCACCGATTCCCTGGGCCCGGGATCAGTGGCCCTCCGGCATGGATTCAGCCAGGGGGCTGGTCTCTTTGCCGGATGGCGTAGGGTATTTTCGACACATCGGCATCTATGGTTACCGCGCCAGTGTTTTGAGTGAATTTGTATCCTGGGCGCCGGCGCCGACGGAAAGGGTGGAATCCCTGGAGCAGCTGCGGGCGCTGTATAACGGTGCCCGGATCCACGTAGACATTGCCGCGCAGAATCCCCCTGCCGGGGTGGACACCGAGGCGGACCTGGAGCGCGTCCGGGCGTGGCTGACGACGAAGCAGGAGAGATGAGCATGAGCAATGGTGTTCGGGTGCTGTTTGTCTGCCTGGGGAACATCTGCCGTTCTCCCAGCGCGGAGGGCGTCTTTCGTTCCCTGGTGGAGGAGGCCGGGTTGTCGGGCCGGATCCACATCGATTCCTGCGGCACCGGCAGCTGGCATGTCGGTAAATCGCCCGATTCAAGGGCCATGGAAGCGGCTCGCAAACGGGGCATTGATATCAGTGACCTCAGGGCGCGCCAGATTATCGAGACCGACCTCGACGAGTTCGACTATGTGTTGGTGATGGACCGCCAGAACCTGGCGGATGTGAAGGATATCTGGCATCAGAATGGCGGTACCGCTCCGGAGTTATTTCTGTCCTACGGCAAGTCCCACCACGACGAAGTGCCTGATCCTTATTACGGTGGTGAAGACGGCTTTGAGCTGGTTCTGGATCTCATCCACGAGGCCGGCCAGGGACTCCTTGACGAAATCCGGGGGCGGTTGCGTTGAAGGATCGGTTACCGGTTCAGGAACAGGTTGATCTGCAGGCCTTCAATAGCCTGCATGTTGCGGCCACGGCGAGGTACTTCCTTGAGTTGCGGGAATCAGAGCTGATTGAGGATGCGCTGTCATGGGCCCGGGAGCGCAATCTGGACACACTGTTCCTTGGCGGTGGCAGCAATCTGGTGTTTGCCGGCGATTTCCCGGGGCTGGTGGTGCACATGGCGATTCGTGGTCGCCACTGGGAGCAGATCGAGGGTGATGCGGCCACTCTGGTGTTGGGTGCCGGAGAGAACTGGCATGAAGCGGTACTCTACGCGACAAGGTCCGGCTACCGGGGTATCGAGAACCTGGCCCTGATACCGGGAACGGCGGGCGCCGCCCCGGTTCAGAATATTGGCGCATACGGTGTGGAGCTTTGCGACACTCTCGTCTCGGTCACCGCATTTGATCGCGAGTCCGGCCAGTGGCTCTGCCTTTCCAGGGACCAGTGTGGATTCGGTTATCGCGACAGCCTGTTCAAGCGCAATGCCGGTCGTTATGTGATCACCGAGATACGGCTGCGGCTGTCACGCAGAAAACCCCTCCAATTGGGCTATCGCGATCTGGAAGAGTACCTGGCCAGTCTTCCTGGCAGAGACCCGGACGCCCTGATGGTTGCCGAGGCGGTCATGGCCATTCGCCGTCGCAAACTTCCCGATCCCCAGCAGATTCCCAATGCCGGCAGCTTTTTCAAGAATCCGGTGATAAGTGACGCAGACTATGAGCAACTGAAGGAACGACACCCGGATATGCCGGCGTATCCTCAGCCCCACGGGGTCAAGGTGGCTGCGGCCTGGCTGATCGATCAGTGTGGCTGGAAAGGTCACCGTGACCAGCGGGTTGGGGTGCACAACCGGCAGGCGCTGGTGCTGATCAACCACGCCGGCGGCAGCGGTCGGGAAATTCTCGAGTTGGCCGCTCGGATACGGGAGTCAGTCCGGAAACGGTTCGGTGTGATACTGGAGATGGAGCCCGGCGTGGTTGGTGGTGCCGGACTCCCTCCGATAGCCTGAGTCCACTCGGGACTGCCGCGCTCAGAGTCCCTTGCGCGGCGAAGCGTTGATCAGGAATGGCAGCGCTTCGTCCACCGGGATATCCTGCTTTTCCTCATCCCTGCGTCCCTTGTACTCCAGGGTGCCCGCAGCCAGACCCCGATCGGAAACCACGAAACGGTGGGGAATGCCCAACAGCTCCATATCCGCGAACTTGACGCCGGGGCGTTCGTTACGGTCATCCAGCAACACATCAAAGCCGGCCTGGCGCAGCTGCTCGTAAAGTTTTTCTCCAGCCTCGGCCACGGTCGGTGACTTGTGAGCGTTCAGAGTCACGATGGCCACCTCGAACGGCGCAATGGCGTCAGGCCAGATGATGCCCTTGTCGTCGTGGTTCTGCTCGATGGAGGCCGCCACGATTCTGGAAACACCAACACCGTAACAGCCCATTTCCATAACCACGCTCTTCCCGTTCTCGTCCAGCACGGTGGCATTCATGGCCGTGCTGTACTTGTTGCCCAGTTTGAAGATGTGGCCCACCTCGATACCGCGGCGAATCTCCAGGGTGCCTTTGCCATCCGGACTAGGATCGCCCTCGACCACGTTGCGAAGGTCCTCGACGCGACCCAGCGGCACATCACGCTCCCAGTTAACGCCGGTCAGGTGATAGTCATCTTTGTTGGCACCACAGACGAAGTCCGCCAGGTGGGCGGCGCTGCGGTCGACAATCACGGGGACCGTCAGGTTCACGGGGCCGATGGAACCGGGCTCGCAGCCGGTTGCCGCCTTGATTTCCTCATCGGTGGCCATGGTCAGCGGCTCGGCGATGCCGGCAAGGTTTTCAGCCTTGATCTCGTTCAGGGTATGGTCGCCGCGCAGGATCAGGGCCACCAGGCCGCACCGGCCGTCCTCGTCTTCCTCGCCCTTTACCAGCAGGGTCTTGACCGTGCGGGTAGCGTCGATATTGAGGAAGTCGGCAATGGCATCAATGGTGCGCTGGCCCGGGGTGTGGACTTCTTTCATCTCCTCGGCGGGCGCGGGGCGCTCACCGGCAGGCGCGACGGCCTCCGCCTTCTCGATGTTGGCGGCGTAGTCGCTCTCGGTGCTGAACACGATGTCGTCCTCACCGGAGGAGGCCAGTACGTGGAATTCGTGGGAGGCGCTGCCGCCAATCGCGCCGGAGTCGGCCTGTACCGGTCGATAATCCAGGCCCAGGCGGTCAAAGATGTTGCAATAGGTCCGATGCATGACCTGGTAGGTCTCGTTCAGAGATTCCGCATCCAGGTGGAAGGAGTAGGCGTCTTTCATGATGAACTCCCGGGCGCGCATCACCCCAAAGCGCGGACGCCGCTCATCACGGAACTTGGTCTGGATCTGGTAGAAATTGGCCGGCAGTTCCTTGTAGCTTTTGACCTCATTGCGGACCAGGTCGGTAATCACTTCTTCGTGGGTCGGACCAAAACAGAAATCCCGGCCATGGCGATCATTCATGCGCAGCAGTTCGCCGCCGTACTGGGTCCAGCGGCCGGACTCCTGCCAGAGTTCCGCCGGCTGCACTGCCGGCATCAGGACTTCCTGGGCCCCACTCTTGTCCATCTCTTCCCGAACAATCCGCTCGACCTTGCGCAGGGTGCGCAGCCCCATCGGCAGCCAGGTGTAGAGACCGGCTGCGAGCTTTCGGATCATGCCGGCACGTAACATCAACTGGTGGCTGATAATCTCGGCATCAGCGGGTGTCTCTTTCTGGGTGGCAATCAGGTAACGGCTTGCTCGCATTGTCTCTTCCGTATGGCTTGAATCAGAATGGTTAGACTAATGGACAGGCGGATCCTCGCCGCCAGCGTCTTATTATGTCGTAAAGTGGTGGTTATTGTACGGAGCCAGCCTGACAAGGTACAGATGATGACTGATGAAACTGTTGATGTTGCCCCCCGCCGCCAGCCTGTGCAGGCCCGGAGCCGCGAGCGGGTAAACACGATCCTGTCGCATGCCGCGGCCATTTTTGACGAGGTGGGCGTGGATGCCACCAGTATGTCCGCAATAGCCAGGCAGTCGGGCATGTCCCTGGCCTCCCTCTATCGTTACTTTCCCAACAAGGCGGCGATTGTCCATGCCATTGCGGAACAGCATGTGGAGAAAATGGAGAAGGCCCTGCGCAAGCATTTGCCGGAACTCGGCCTGATCGAGGCGGTGGACATCCTCATCGACCAGTTCTACGAGTTCTACCGGACCGAGCCGGCCTACTCGGCCATCTGGAGTGGTGTCGAGGCAATGCCGGAACTGCGTGAGCTGGATCTGCGGGAGTTGTACAGCAACGCCCAGGATCTGGACGCCCGTCTGGAGGAGGAGTGCCCCCACATTCCCGCGGGCCGCCGCTGGACGGCCAGCCTTTTGCTGCCGCGCTCGGCCGGCAACATACTCCGCCTTGCGGTCACCCTGCCCGAGGATCAGGGGCGTCAGCTGGTCGAGGAACTCAAATGTATGGCGGGCGCTTATGTCCGGGAGCTGATCCGCTGATTCAGGAGAGGTAACCCAGGGGCAGGGCGGTGCTGTCTATAACCCGCCTGAGAACGAAACTGGAATGAACACCACTGACGCCCTGGATCCGGGTGATGTGGTTCAGCAGGAAATGGTGGTAATGATCCATGTCCGGGACTACCACCTTCAACATGTAATCGGCGTCCTGCCCGGTGATCAGGTAGCACTCCTGCACTTCCGGGTAGCCGGCCACTTTCTCCTCGAAGGCTGCGAAGCGTTCCGGTGTGTGGCGGTCCATCCCGATCAGGATGATGGCGGTCAGGGACAGGCCGAGTTTCTTGTGATCCAGGATGGTGGCACGGCGCAGGATCACGCCGGCTTCCTCCAGCGCCTTCACCCGCCTCAGACAGGGGGAGGGGGAGAGTCCAACCTTTTCAGCCAGTTCCTGGTTGGTCAGTGAGCCGTCTTTCTGCAGTTCCTCCAGGATCCGCCGGTCGGTTTTGTCAATTTTTACGAGTCCCTTGGATTGCTTTAGCATTATATTGCGCCATAAATTTTATCGTGGGTGTGATATGCCTCAATTTATCGTTTCTCAGCCTGAAATAGCAATCAAATTTCCCCTTGGCTGAGTTAGCATAGTAACTAAATCAAGTACTCCACCGGCAATCGAAAGGAATCCTTTCATGGCTTTTGATCATCGCAAATATGTGGCATTTAAGCCGATCGCCAAGACCGACCGTCGCTGGCCGGACAAGGTGATCGAAAAAGCACCCTCCTGGTGCGCCGTGGACCTGCGGGATGGCAACCAGGCACTGGTAAAGCCCATGTCCGTTGCCCAGAAGCAGCGACTGTTCGATTTGCTGGTCAAACTCGGCTTCAAGGAAATCGAAATCGGCTTTCCGGCGGCCAGTCAGCCGGACTTTGATTTCTGCCGCAAGCTGATCGAGGAAAACCGTATCCCCGAGGACGTGAAGATCCAGGTGCTGACTCAGGCGCGTCCCGAGTTGATCGAGCGTACCTACGAGGCCCTGGAGGGCGCCAGGCGTGCCATCGTGCACGTCTACAATTCCACGTCCACGGTCCAGCGCGAGCAGGTGTTCGGTCTGGATCGGGCCGGTATCCGGGACATTGCCGTCAATGGCGCCAGGCTGGTGAAGGAGATCGCCACCCGCTATCCGGATACCGACTGGACCTTCCAGTATTCCCCGGAGAGTTTTACCGGGACCGAGCTGGACTTTGCCGCCGAGGTGATCGATGCGGTCACCGAAGTGTGGCGTCCGGACCAGGGCCAACCAGTGATCATCAACCTGCCGGCGACCGTGGAGATGGCGACCCCGAACGTGTTCGCGGACCAGATCGAGTGGATCTGCGACAACATCCAGCGCCGGGAGCACATCAGCATCAGCGTTCACACCCATAACGACCGGGGTTGTGCCGTGGCGGCCGCCGAGCTGGCGGTGATGGCCGGTGCCGATCGTGTCGAGGGTACCCTGATGGGCAACGGCGAGCGCACCGGTAACATGGATCTGGTCACCATGGCCATGAACCTGTATTCCCAGGGCATCGACCCGACCCTGGACCTGTCCGGTATGGCAGAGATTACTGAGGTGGTGGAAGCGTGCACGGAAATTTCCACGCACCCGCGCCATCCCTATGCCGGCGAGCTGGTATTCACCGCGTTCTCCGGTAGTCACCAGGATGCGATCCGCAAGTGTCTGGCTCGCCGCAAGGAGGGCGATGTCTGGAATGTTGCTTACCTGCCCATCGACCCGTTTGATGTGGGCCGGCGCTATGAGGAAGTGGTTCGCATCAACAGTCAGTCGGGCAAGGGCGGTGTTGCCTATGTGCTGGAGCGGGACTATGACATCAGTCTGCCGCGCTGGCTGCAGATCGAGTTCAGCAAGGTAGTTCAGCGCGAGGCCGAGACAGAAGGTGGGGAAATCGATTCACACACCATCCATCGCCTGTTCGAGGACCGGTACCTGAAAGTGCACTCCGATTGGGAGCTGCGTTCCTATGATCTGCACCGGGATGACGACGGAGTGCGCGCTGATGTGGTCGTGGGCACCGATGCTTCGCCGGTCCGACTGGAAGGTCGTGGCCTGGGCGCAGTGGAGGCGGTCTCCGAGGCACTGGAGAACCGATTCGGTATTACCATCGCGGTCGAGGCTTATGATGAGTTCGCGCTGGGTGAAGGGACCAATGCCAACGCCCTGGCGTGCATCCGGCTGACGGTGAATGGTCACCACTGCAGCGCCGCGGCTCTCGCCGAAGACACCACGTCAGCCACCCTGCAGGCACTGT
>JAAZVL010000009.1 GCA_018623515.1 Marinobacter sp. | reverse complement strand
GACACACCGTCTAATGTCAGGCCCTGGTCTTCCAGCCAGCGACGGTTGCCAAGGCGTACGGGTTGTCCGTCCAGCTCGCCCCGGACGCCCTTGCCATTGATGGCCTCGAAGCCGGACACCTTTTCCGGCTCGATGGCTTCGTCCCGTGCCTTTGCCAGAATCGCCTCCGCCAGGGGATGCTCCGAATGCTGCTCCAGGCCAGCGGCCAGGGCCAGCAACCGGTTTTCGTCGCCATTGACTGCGTGCGTGCGGGTGACCGCAGGATGCCCTTCGGTGATGGTGCCGGTCTTGTCGAGAATCACCAGATCCAACTTGCCGGCTGTCTGCAACGCATCCCCCTGGCGGATCAGGGCACCGTATTCAGCGGCCTTACCGACACCGACCATCACCGACATTGGCGTCGCCAGACCCAATGCACAGGGGCAGGCGATAATCAGTACCGTGGTGGCCGCCACCATCATGTGCACCACCGCCGGTTCCGGCCCGACGTTGTACCAGACCAACGCCGAAAAGACCGCAATGATCATCACTGTGGGTACGAACACCGACGAGATCTTGTCCGCCAGACGCCCGATGGCGGGTTTGGAACCCTGGGCTTTTTTTACCAGCCGGATGATCTGCGCCAGGGCCGTCTCACTGCCGACCCGGGTGGCTTCGTAGATGATCGAGCCGTGAGTGTTCAGCGTGCCTGCGGACACCTCGTCCCCCTCGGCCTTGCTCACCGGCATCGGTTCACCGGTCAGCATGCTCTCGTCCACCCGGCTGCTGCCCTCGCGGATGAGGCCATCGACCGGAATCTTCTCGCCGGGACGGACCCGGACCCGGTCGCCCTTGCGCACCTCTTCCACCGGGATGTCCTGCTCCTGACCGTCCCGGATCACCCGGGCGGTCTTCGCCCGCAGATCCAGCAGCCGGCGCACCGCCTCCGAAGTCTTGCCTTTGGCGCGCAGCTCCAGTGCCTGACCCAGGTTGATCAGACCGATGATCATCGCCGATGCCTCGAAATACACATGCCGGGCCATTTCCGGCAACAACTCCGGCACACTGGTCACGACGATGGAATACAGCCAGGCGGTACCGGTGCCGACGGCAATCAGGGTATCCATATTGGCGTTGTGATGCCGGAACGCCTTCCAGGCCCCGGTGTAAAAGTGCCCGCCGGTGGCGGCCATGACAATGACCGTCAGCACCCCGAGCCCCAGCCAGGTAGTCTGGTTCGCCTCGGTCACCATCATCGACCCGAACCCCATGCCCCAGACCATCAAACCCAGCCCCAGGGACAAACTCACCGCCATCTTGATCAGCAAGGTGCGGTACTGCTTGCGATCCTCCGTCTGCTTGCGCTCATCGGCCTCGTCGGCGTTCTCGATCACACTGGCGCCATAGCCGGCGCTCTCGATGGCCTTGACCAGTGCATCCGGGTCCGCATCCCCGGTGGCCGTCGCGGTGTTGTCTGCCAGGTTCATGTGGGCGTGGGTAACCCCGGATACCGACATCATCGCCTTCTCGATGGTATTCACACAGGAGGCGCAGGTGGCACCGCTGACAGACAGACTGATCTGGTCTCCCCCGGCCGGCGCCTCGGAGACACCCTGATCCGGCTCTTTTGAATGTTGCCCGGAATGTCCCTGGAGCGGTTGCTCATCAGGGGCTCCCGACTTCGTCTTACCGGCACAACAACTGGCCGGTTGTTCATCGGTATCTGTGACCGGCTTGGCCGGATAGCCCGCGTCCGTGACCCGACGCGCCGCATCCTCAAGATCAATACCTTCGGGCAGGGCGACGGTCTGCTCTTCCAGATTTACCTCCACCAGATCGGTATCGCCGGTCAGAGGCTCCAGCGCGCAGCGGATCTTCCTGGCACAGCCCTGACAGGACGCCCCTGAAATGGACAATGCCCTGTGCAGTTCGGTTGTCTCAGTCATCTGCTTACTCCTTCCCGCCGCTGGCGAGGGCTGCGTCATCCCAGTGCTCGATCAGCCGGCAGATCGTGTGACCGTCCGGAGTGCCATCGGGCATCTCACGCCAGATCCCGAGGGCACTCTTCATCCGCTCCCGCAGCTGCTGCAACTCGGCAATCTCCCGCTCCACCTCGGCCAGCCGCTTCTCGAACACCTCCCGCACCATCGGGCAGGGCGAATGGTGGTCATCGGCCTGGTCCAGAATCGACCGGATCTCCGGCAGCGAAAACCCCAGCTGCCGTGCCTTGCGGGCAAAGCGAAGCCGGCGCAGGTCATCGGCATCGTACTGCTGGTAATTGTTGTCCGGGTTGCGGGCCGGATTGAGCAGGCCCTCCCGGGTATAGAAGCGAACGGTGTCGGGGTTTACACCGGCGGCCTGGGCGATTTCTTTGACTTTCATCGGCTCAGTCACTCTGCGTTTGAGTCGGGAGCGTTGACCCTTGAAGCTTGCGGAGCGGTGGGTGTGGTGCCTGTTCCGAAAATGCTCGGAGCCAGGGGTGGCGGAGAGCAAGCGTACATGGACGTACTCGCAGCGGTTTTCGGAACAGGCACCACACCCGGCGCGGCATGCTCCAGAATCCAGTTATAAATATAGGCTAAAACCTGTGAGCAACTCACAGGTCAAAGGTTTTTTGAAGACTTTGAGGAAGGAGAGGTCAGCGCCCCTTGGCGCGCAGGAAAGTACCGCAGGTCTTGCACTGGTCCGGCGCCATCAGCTTGGCCTGCCAGCCGATCTTGTGGCCACAGGCCGGGCATCGCAACCTCAGCTGGAGCACAATGATGGGTGTAATCAGCGCTGCAATCAGAACCCCCAGGGAGCCCCAATTCTCGCCACTGGATAGCCCTAACTGGCTACTGAATACCAACACCACCGTCAGTGCCACAAACGCAAAAATGAAGTAATTACGGTTCCAGCGCTCCCACCGCCGGAGTTGGGCATCCTGTTCGGGAGTCAGATACTTCGCTGCCATAAAACACACGCCATTGAACTGTTCCAGACATGATGGAGGGCCGGGCCGGCCATTACAATCCGCTGCGCTCCGGAGTGCCGAGACTCAGAATCCCCGCCTCAAGGGCTCTCTCCAGTTCGGCGGCAGGAATCGGTCGGCTGATCAGGTACCCTTGCACCAGGTTGCAGCCGTGCTCCCTGAGAAAACTCAGCTGCTCCTCCGTCTCCACCCCCTCGGCAATCACCTGAATCCCCAGGTTGTGGGCCAGGTTGATCACCGCACGGGTAATCACCGAATCATCGTGGCGCTCGGTCACCGAGGTAATGAACGAACGGTCGATCTTCAGCAGATCCACCGGGAAGTCCCTCAGGTACCCCAGGGACGAGTAGCCGACGCCGAAATCATCGATGGCAAGATTGACGCCGAGGTCGTGGAGCCGGCCCAGCTGATTGCGGTTATGCTCGATGTTCTGGATGAAGATCTCTTCGGTCAGCTCCACTTCCAGGTGGTTGGCCGGTACATGCTCGGCTTCCAGGGTCGCCCGGATGTCATCCACCAGGTGTTCATCATCCAGCTCCCGCCCGGACAGATTAATGGCAATGCGCAGGTTTTCGCAGGCAGTCCCTTTCCAGGCCGCGAGCTGGCGACAGGCAGCCGCCACCACCCAGCGGCCGATCTCCGTGATGCGGCCGCTTTCCTCCGCCAGGGGAATGAACGTCATCGGGGACAACAGGCCACGGCGCGGGTGTTGCCAGCGGATCAGCGCCTCGACGCTGTTGATCTCGCCGGTTTCCAGATCGACCTGTGGCTGGAAGTGCAGCACAAACTCGTTGTTGGCCAGGGCCTTGTCCAGATCCTTGTCGAGCTCCAGACGGGTGACTTCCCGTTCCTGCATGCCCTCGGTATAGAACTGGTAGGAGTTGCGACCCTGCTCCTTGGCCCGGTACAGGGCAATATCGGCGTTGCGCAGGAGGGTATCGGCATCCTGGCCGCTCTGGGGGTAGACCGCCACCCCCATGGTGGCGGTAATCCGGTGGCTTTCGCCGTGGACCTCGAAGGGCGTCTCGAAACAATGCTTGATATGGCCGAGCAAATGGATGACCTCATCGATCTCCTCCACTTGCTGAAGACAGAACATGAACTCATCGCCCCCGGAATAGGCCACCAGGATCCGTTCATCGCTGAGCTGATTCAGGCGATCGGCAACCCGGGCCAGCAGCTCGTCACCAAACTGGTGGCCCAGGGAGTCGTTGAGCATCTGGAACCGGTCCAGGTCGAGCATGATCAGGGCCACCTGGCGGTTCTGGCGCCCGGCAATACCGAGGGTGTGGGCCAGGTCCTCCATGAAGAACCGGCGATTGGCCAGCCCGGTCAGGGTATCGGTGGATTCCAGCCGGACCAGATCCTGTTGGATCTCCTTGCGCTGGTCGATTTCCTGTTCAAGTTCCCGACGGGTTTTCAGCAGCGCCCGGTTGCGCTTGAGAATCAGCTGGGCCAGCAGGGTCGTCAGGCTGGTCAGCAAGCCCATGAACAGGACGGCGGTGAAGGTCAGCCAGGGCCAGTCGCTGCGCTGGCTCTCCACCCACGTGCTGGTGGGCCTTATCGTGAGCGTCCAGTTCAGGGTCGGCAGGTCGACGGCTTCAGTCCGGGCAAAGCTCTCGCTGGTGGCTTCCAGTCTGTTGAGCTGGTAGCTGAGCTCTCCGCTGTCCCGGACATCCACCTGGAACGATTGCAGCACCCGGCTGGTCAGCAGTTGCTGGATGAGGGTCTCGATCTGGAACACCCCGGCTATGAAACCGTTGTTGCTGGCTCCGGTGCCAACGGGCGCGTAGATCACCATGCCCTTGCCGCCCTGTTTCAGGTCGATGATCCCCGAAATGTCATACTGGCCGGTGGTCCGTGCGGTTTCCAGGGCCTGACGGCGACGGTCGGAGAAGGCAACGTTGTAACCCACCACGTTGTGATTACCGGAAACCGGTTCCAGCCAGCGGATGACGAAATCCCGGTCGATCCATTCGATGGCCTGGTAGACACCGAAATCAGTGAGATAGTGGCGGGCATCGGCGCGCCAGGCGGTCTCGGTGGTTTCCGGTTCCACCTGCATCCGGGCGGCCATCCGGTTGATGGCCTCGGCGTGGATGGTGAACTCCCGCTCGAGGTGGTCGACCATGGCCACCGCTTCGTTGGCGAGGTTCGCCCGGATCTGGTGGTTGTCCTGGTGAATCATTCCGTAGCGCAAGCCGGATGCCAGGGCCAGGAACGCCAGCAGAATGAGCGCCGGAAAGACAGGGCTCAGGAGTGCGCGGGCCAGGATGTTGTTGGGGGCCATTGTTGCCCCTCAAGGCTTCTTGGAGATGCCCAGGCGCGGGATGTCCTGTTTCGGGCAGCGGTCCATGACCACGGTGAGACCCGCGTCCTCGGCCCTGGCTGCGCCAGGCTGGTTGATGACGCCGATCTGCATCCAGACCACCGGGATTTTCAGCGCGATGGCCTGGTCGATGACCGCATCGGTACGTTCCGGAGCCAGGAACAGGTCCGCCATATCCACCGTCTGCGGCACGGACTTCAGGTCCGGAAAGACGGTCTCGCCCAGAAGGGTCTGGCCTGCCAGCCGGGGGTTGACCGGAATCACCCGGTAGCCCTGGCCCTGGAGAAACTCCATAACTTCATGGGACGGCCGGTTGGTTTTCTCGCTGGCGCCCACCAGGGCGATAGTGTGCACGTTTTCCAGTATGGAACGGATCTGTTCCGGGGAGTTGCTGGGCATGGATGGCTCTCTGAATACGGATTAACGGTGCGCCTCCAGGCACACGGATACGGACTCGGCATAGCGTAACGCGTGCGGCTTGTCGATTTCTACCTGTGCCCATTGCACCGCTTCGTGCTCCATGACAATACTCAATACCTCATGGGTCAGACGCTCAAGCAAGGCAAAGCGATTGCCATCCACGTGAGCGATGACCTGCTTGGTAATGGTGCGGTAGTTCAGCGCTGCCGCAATCTCGTTCTGGTGAATCGCCTCACTGGCGTCGTAAGTCAGCTCGACGTTGATCACCACGTCCTGCTGGTTGTTGATCTCTTCTTCCTTGATACCGATGTAAGCACGCAGTAAAAGGTTTTTGATGCGCACGCGGGCCTGCTTCTTACCGATCACGTCTGTCATATCCGTCTCCCTTGCCCGTTAAGGCTCAGCGGTTGTTGCCGATCAGGTTGAGGAACTCTGTACGGGTCGCCTGGGATTTCCGGAACTGGCCCAGCATCATCGATGTTTTCATGCGGGAGTTCTGTTTCTCCACACCGCGCATCATCATGCACATGTGCTGGGCCTCGATAACGACGGCAACGCCCTTGGCGTTGGTGACACTCTCGATGGCCTCTGCAATCTGCCGGGTCAGGTTTTCCTGGATCTGCAGGCGACGGGCATACATATCGACGATGCGGGCGAACTTTGACAGGCCCAGTACCTTGCCCTGGGGCAGGTAGGCGATGTGGCACTTGCCGATGAATGGCAGTATGTGATGTTCACACATGCTGTAAAGCTCAATGTCCTGAACCACCACCATCTCGTCCATTGAGGATTCGAACACGGCATTGTTGACCAGGTCACTGAGATCCTGCTGGTAGCCCTGGGTCAGGAACTGCATGGCCTTGGCCGCACGCATGGGGGTGTCCTGCAGACCTTCACGGTTGGAGTCTTCGCCAAGGCCGTCAATGATGGCACGGTAATGGCCCGCGAGGTCGTCAAGGAGTTTGGTCATAATCGTTTCCGGTTGGCTGTCACTTTTAAAGGGCCAAAGCTTAAGGCAATTCGCCCGTCATCTCTACGCTTTACGCAGACCGCGGCAGAAAAGACCACTTCCCATCAAAGTCATTAGCAGGCCTCGGCCGGCTATGGCGGGCTCGGGTCGTTTGCTTTACAGTTTCAGGATTCAGTCACATGCCGGGGACGATGCATGGATCACGTGATATCCGGAGCCGGGGCGGGTGCCCAGGCACGAGAGGCGGAGAGCCTCGAAGGATGGCAGCAGGGAGGCAAGTGGTTCAGCTACGGCGGCCACGCCATTTTCAGCCGGATGGCGGGTCGGGGTGAGCCGCTGGTACTTCTGCACGGGTTTCCCACTGCCAGCTGGGACTGGAGCCGGGTCTGGCCGATGCTGGTCCAGCAACACTCGGTACTGGCGCTGGACATGCTGGGGTTCGGCTTTTCCGACAAACCCACCGGTTATCACTACAGTATCGAGGACCAGGCGGATCTGGTTCAGGGCTGGCTTGAAGGCCTGGGCCTGGAAACCGTTCACCTGTTTGCCCACGACTATGGCTGCAGCGTGGTCCAGGAGCTGCTGGCCCGGGATCAGGAAGAGCGACTGCACTTCCGCATCGGTTCGATTTGTTTCCTCAATGGCGCACTTTTCCCGGAAGTTCATAACCCCTTGCTGATCCAGCGGGTGTTGCGCAGCCCGCTGGGCGGTCTGATCAGCCGGGGTCTGACCCGTCGCACCTTTGAATACAATTTCCGGCGTCTGTTTGGCACCCAGAATCCACCGGATCGCCAGGACCTCGAGGACTTCTGGCATCTGCTGACCTACAACAACGGCCGGGGCATCCTGCACCATCTGATCCAGTTCATGGAAGAGCGTCGCTGTCACCGGAACCGGTGGGTGGGTGCACTCCAGTCGGCCCGCCAGCCTATGCGGCTGATCTCCGGTACCGCTGATCCGGTATCCGGAGTTGCCATGGCCCGGCGCTACCGGGAGCTGATTCCGCAGGCGGATGTGATCAGCCTGCGGAATGTGGGCCACTACCCGCACTTTGAAAGTCCCTGGGACGTGTTTGCCGCGTACCGGGATTTCCGTAGAAAGGTGGCTGGCGGCTAGCCCGGAATCGGGTCGGGAATACCGTCGTCGGGTTCCGGGGAACTGTCAGGATTGGAGCGACTGGCATTGATGACCTGATTGCGTCCTCGTGACTTCGCCTCATACAGTGCCTGATCGGCCCGGTTCAGCCACACGGACCAGGTCTCGCCCCGGGTCACTTCTGCCACACTGGCGCTGGCGCTCAGTTTGATATTGTCCAGGAAGGACTTGCCGCTAATGCCGGCCAGCAACTGGTGGGCGAGGGTATTGGCGTCCTGCTGGTTGGTTTCCGGTAGCACGACCATGAACTCCTCGCCGCCGATCCGGAACAGTTTGTCGTTTTCCCGTAACCTCTTGCGCAACCGCAAGGCCATTTCTTTCAGAACCTTGTCGCCGGCCAGGTGGCCCCATTGGTCATTGATGCTCTTGAAGTAATCCAGATCGAGGAGGACCAGGCTGGATATCCGGTCATAGCGTTCCCGCATCTGGATCTGGCTGTTCAGAACATCGGAGAGTTGGGACCGGTTCAGACAACCGGTCAGCGGGTCCGTGGTTGCCAGTCGGGTGAGTTCCTGCTGGAGCTTGCCCACGAGCCAGGCGAAGATCCCGGCAAACAGACAGGTCAGCCCGAGCGAGAAGGTAATCCGCCAGAAATCCGCCTCCGGAAATTTCATGAAGGACACCACGGCCATGATCGAAACAAAGATGATATTGCTGACTATGGCCTCGTTTAATGGCAGCAGGAAAAACAGGGCGGTGGCTGCCGGATAGGCCCAGTACAGACCGGCATGGCCATTTATGCTGGTGGAATAGGCGGCACAGATGACAGCCAGCAGCGGGAATAGCCGTCCTTTCAGGAAATAGCTGCCACGCAGGCGCAGGAAGGCAATGACGAGCAGGGCGTTGAGGCAGAATAGCAGCAGCAAACCGGACAAGACATAGTGGTCCTGTTTCCACTGCACCAGCACCAGTGGCGCCACGGCTATGAATGCCCAGAAGTGGAGGTGATACACCAACTGGCGTTTGAATCCCAGGACCGCAAGGGTCGGGGTCGGTGCCAGTGAACTTTCGGGCGGCGTGATATTCAAAACCTTCTCCTGATGGTGATCCTGGCTTACGTTCCGTGAAAGCATTCAGGCTGCTCTTGCGACCGTTGCCTATTAATGAAGCAGAAAGCGCGACTTATGGCCACCATTAGTTTTCTTCAGTTGGCCGGCATTGGGCGCGTTCGGTACACTCCCCGGCACTGAAACAGGGAGCCTGCCATGACCGCGATTCATACCCGCCCCCCGGCCCTCACCATCCGGGCTGGCCGCCGAGCTTTGCAACGGCTTGAAGACAAACCCCTGGCGCCGGAGGATGTCCATGTCATACCCGGCGCGGCCGGTGGTCCGAAAGCACTCGGCATCAGTGGGCTGGACAAGGCAATCTTCGGCGATTGGCTGCCCCGGGCCCCGCAGGAGCGGGCCCTGATTGGCTCCTCGATCGGCAGCTGGCGCTTTGCCGCGGTCGCGTCCTCGAATGATCCCAAGGCACAGCTGGCACGTCTGGCGGAACTGTATACCTCCCAGCGCTTTGCCAGGGGCGTGAGTGCCGCGGAAGTGACCCGCAAGAGCGTCCAGTTCCTGGAGGAACTGCTCGGTGGCCGGGAGGAGTATATCCTTAACCACCCGTGGTATCGGCTGAACATTGTCGTGGTGCGTAGCCTGGGGCTGCTCGAGCACGACACCCGGGGCCGGCTGGGACTGGGGCTGATGAATGCCATCAGCGCCAACATGGTCAGTCGAAGACACCTGGGTCGCTTCATGGAGCGGGGCATCATTCACGACGCCCGGCTGAAAACGCCGGTGTCCAAACTGGTGGACTTTCCCAGCCATGAGGTGGCGCTGACCAGCGACAACCTGTTGCCGGCCCTGCTCGCCTCTGCCTCCATCCCGCTGGTGATGTCCGGGGTGCGCAACATTCCCGGTGCACCGGAAGGCGTTTACCGTGATGGTGGTTTGCTGGATTACCATCTGGATCTGCCCTACCAGCAGCCGGGGGTGATTCTGTACCCGCACTTTACCGACAAAGTCGTACCTGGCTGGTTCGACAAGTCGCTGCCCTGGCGCCGGGGCGATGCCAATCGTCTGCAGGACGTGCTGCTGGTGGCACCCTCCGCCGAGTACCTGCAGTCTCTTCCTGACGGCAAGCTCCCGGACCGCAAGGATTTCGAGAAATACGTGGGTGACGATGCCGGCCGTGAGCGATCCTGGAGCAAGGCCATTGCCGAGAGCGACCGCCTGGGGGATGAATTTCTGGAGTTGCTGGAGACCGGCCGCCTGGCAGAGGTGATCAAGCCGCTGCATTAGTCTTGGCTATACTGAACCGACACAAACAGCGAAAGGGAAGAAACCATGCCGGACGAGCAGCCGAAGATTGCAAAGAAGAGCCCTTACGCCGTGCAAGTCGAGGGTGGCAGGAATTATGTCTGGTGCGCGTGTGGACACAGTGACAACCAGCCCTTTTGCGACGGCTCCCACAAAGGTACCGGCTTCAGTCCGGTGAAATATACCGCCGAGAAAACTGAATGGGTCTGGTTTTGCGGCTGTAAACGGACCGGTTCACCACCGTTGTGCGATGGCACCCACAAGACGCTCGACTAGGAACCTGCCGGGCCAGTGGGTGTCGCACTGAGACGATAGCCCATCACCCCATGGACCGGATCCTTGATGGTCTTGATGCGTACGGCCACCGGCAACGGGGTATCCCGGTTCCTGACCCACAGGTCCAGGTCAATTCGCTGCGCCTGGTTGTCATGACGTGCCGCTTTCAGTGTGCGCAGAAAGTTGTCCCGGAAGGACGGTGTGACCAGGTCGGGAAATGCCTGGCCCGCCAGGTCTGCAGGAGCCTGCTCCAGCAGGGTGGCACTCTGGGCGGAGATGAAACCGATGACGCCGTGCTCGTCAAGTTCGGCAATCAGCGCGCCGGACAGGGTAACCAGATCGCGACTGCGCTCCTCGCTGTCATTCAGCGCCTGGCGCAGGATGGCCTTCTCCACTTGCAGGTTGTTGATTTGTTGATCGGCCCCCTGTTCCCTCCGCTCCAGCTCCAGAAGGCGTCGTTGCTGGCCGTGAACGCGCCGGCACAGCAGCAGCGACAGCCCGGCGGCAGCCAGCGTCAGTGCCAGTCCGGCCGTCCAGGTGCTGGTACGCGCCTGCCTCGCGGCTCGTCCGAGTAACGCCGACGTCGGCACGGTGGTCAGCATCCAGTGGTGATCGCCAGGCTGGATCTCGGTGCGCAGGGCCAGTGTGGGGTCAAGATGGCCCTCTGCCTGCATCTGCAGGATGGGAATCTTGCTGTGCCGTTGCAGGGTGTCGATGCGTAATCCCAGCTCGTCCGGCAGCGTGCCGCCGAGAATAACCGGCAGCCAGCTCGCTGGCGGGGTATCGCTGTCCAGGTAGGTCGGCGCGTTGGCCAGTAGCTGATTGACGATGGCCTGGTGCTGGGCCCGGTAGCGCGCGTCAGCCACTTCCCGGGCCTGGTCCGCTTGCAGTTCCGCGGTCAGGGCTGTGGTGATCAGTCCGGTGACCAGGATAACGAGGGGAATCCAGAGCGCGGGCCAAAACAATGGCCCGGCGCCAGGGACAGAACGGCTCTCCATGCGTCAGTCTCCCCGGGAGCGGCCAGTGGCTCCCGATCCAAAGCGGCGTCGATGGTTACACCATAGACCAGCCCGCAGGGCATGGGAAGACTCAGGCGGCGGTTCTGGCAGTCGTGCTGTAGGTCACCAGGAAAGCCAGGAACGCCGTCACCACCACCGAAGGACCGGCCGGAGTGTCCAGGTGCCAGGACAGCGCCAGCCCCCCGCTGACCGCGACAAAGCCAAAGACCATGGCCAGTGCAACCATGTGCTCCGGTGTGCGGGCCAGCCTCCGTGCCGAGGCGGCCGGGATGATCAGCAGCGCCGTAATCAGCAGGACGCCGACGATTTTCATGGCCACGGCGATGACCAGGGAAAACATCAGCATCAACACCAGCCGCAGCCGCTCGACCGGAAAGCCTTCCACCCGGGCCAGCTCCTCGTGAATGGTGCTCATCAGCAGGCCTTGCCACAGGGTAACGAGCAGCGCCAGTATCACTGCCGCGCCGCCATAGATCCACAGAAGATCGTCCCGGCTCATGGCAAGCAGGTCGCCGAACAGCAACCCGGTCAGATCGACCCGTACATCCGGCATGAAGCTCAGGGTGACCAGGCCGATGGCCAGCGCACTGTGGGCGAGGATTCCGAGCAGGGTATCCGTGGCCAGGGCCCGGGTTCTCGAGAACGCCACCAGAACCAGGGCGATGATCACGCAGGTGATGATGACGCCCACATTCAGCGGCACGCTGATCAGGAAACTCAGGGCAATCCCCAGCAGCGCCGAGTGGGCCAGCGTGTCGCCAAAATACGCCAGGCGTCGCCACACCACGAAGCACCCGAGGGGGCCGGCGATCAGGGCAACTCCCAGACCACCGATCAGGGCGCGCCAGAAGAAGTCGTTCAGGAGACTGTCAATGATGGACATGGTTGCAGCTGCCTCCGTGGCTATCGGCTGAGGACGACTGGCCGAAGACGACGTCTCCGTGCAGGTTGTGGCGGTGGTTGTGGTGGTGATGGTAAACCGCCACGGATTCCGCCACCGACTGGCCGAAGGTTTCGATAAAGGCCGGGTCGTGGGAAATGTCGGCGGGAAAGCCACTGCAGCAGACATGCTGGTTCAGGCAGATAACCTTATCGGTGGCGGCCATGACCAGATGCAGATCGTGTGAGATCATGATGACACCGCACCCGAGTTCATCGCGCAGTTCCCGGATCAACTCGTAAAGCGCCGCCTGGCCGTTGATGTCCACACCCTGGGCGGGTTCGTCCAGGACCAGCAGGTCCGGTTTCCGCGCCAGTGCCCGGGCCAGCAGCAGTCGTTGTTTCTCACCGCCAGACAGATGATGGACCGAGGCGTTGGCCAGATGCTCGATGCCGGTCCGAGCAAGGGCCTTCAGGCATTCGCCGCGTCGGCGGCCGCTCAGGGCCATAAAGCGTCTGACGCTCAGTGGCAGGGTGGCTTCCATTTGCAGGTTCTGGGGCACATAGCCGATCACCAGACCGGGCGCCCGTTGCACCTTGCCGCTGGTAATCGGCTGCAGCCCCAGCAGGGCCTTGATCAGGGTGGTCTTGCCGGCGCCGTTGGGGCCGATGATGGTGATGATGTCGCCGCGATGTACGTTCAGGTCTACCCGATCCACTGCGGGACGGTCATCGAACCGGACCGTGACGTTGTCCAGGTTCACCAGGGGATCAGTCATGGCGACTCTCCGAGTGGCATCTCGGGCACAGGCCGGCGATCTCCAGGGTCACGTCCTCGGCCTTGAAATGCTCGGCCTTCGCGGCGTCCTCGATCGCTCCGGAGACGCCGGGTGCTTTGAGCTCCAGGACATTGCCGCAGCTGCGGCAGATCAGGAACATGCCGGTATGATTTTCGCCAGCATGGGCACAGCCGATAAAAGCGTTGAGTGATGCGATCCGGTGCACGAGTCCATGTTGCTGGAGAAAATCCAGGGCCCGGTACACCGTCGGTGGCGCGGCACTCTGACCTTCAGCGGTCAGCTCAGCCAGAACGTCATAAGCCCCCAGAGGTTTGTGAGATTGCCAGATCAATTCCAGGACCCGCTCGCGGGTGGGCGTCAGGCGCGCATTCTGCGCCCGGCAAATCGCACGGGCATCGGCCAGGGCCTGACTGACGCAGGCCTGATGGTTATGGGGTCGATAGGGCAGTGCTTGGCTTGCCATGACAGGAATCCTGGAAAATTTGATACATTATAACATTTCCCGGATTTCATGCCATGGCCTGACAGGAGCGTGCGCTAGCGGCGGGCGGAGCGTGCCAGGGACTCCAGGTATTCCAGGTTGGGAATCCAGGCTTCCTCACCCTCGACTTCGACCTTCATGAGATCCGCCGGGCCGGTGTCGCCCTCGAGCCGGTTCACTTCCGCCTCGGTCAGTCGTGCCTGGCTTGGAATCCCCTGGGTGACCAGCGCCATGAACGGCACTTCGTTGTGATGCTCGCCAATGGTGTTCAGCACCACGATCCGGCCCCGGTTGTCGCCCGGCACTATCAGGCTGCCGCCGTTGGCGGCATCGTAGGAAATCACCGGCAACTCCAGGCCCCGCCAGTCGAGGTAGCCGACCAGCCAGTCCGGGGTGTTGGAACCGGCTTCTTCACTGGCGTAGTCCACCACCTCGGCGATGGAGACGTTGGGCAGTAACAATTGCCGACCGGTCATCGGGATCATGACGCAGGGGAGTGTTTCACGGTTTTCGGGCATCGCTTCTGTCCTCAGGCGGAATCGCGTTTCTGCCGGCCTCTGAGCAGGCAGGATTTTTCAATGGTTTTGATCAGTTCCCGGGCCAGTTGCTCGGGAGTACCGGTAAAGCTGGCGCACCCGGTGGCCGCCACGGAATCCGGCATGGAACTGTTGCCGCAACTGCTGCTTTCCTGGACCCATATCCGGCTGCCGAAGGCCTTGAGGATGGGTGCCGCCAGGGCGCCATCGTTGCCCATGCCGGAAAAGAGGATCGCATGGCAGCGAGCCCGGTAATGGTCGGCCACATTGAGCAGTACCTGGTCGATGGAAGGGCCATAGGGGCCGGGCCAGGGCTTGTTCACTTCGGTCAGGGCGCCGGCACTGTCCAGTCGCCATTCGTGTTCGACCGGCATCAGCACTACATCACCGTTACGGACGCGGTAGCCTTGCTGTGCCGGCTTGAGCCGGTAATGGGCATCACGGCCCAATACCCGGGTCAGCACCCCGGTAAAATTGTCGTCGATGTGCTGGGCGTAGATAAACCCCACAGGCAGTCCCTGGGGCAGGTGATCGAGAAAGGTTTTTACCGCGGCCGGTCCGCCCAGGGAGGCCCCCAGAATCCATACTTCTTCGGCAATGGAGTCCGGTACCGCAGGCTTGATCCAGTGGGGCAGTTCGGGCTTGCTCTTCGGTGCCGCTGGTTCGTCCTCGAGTTTTTCGAGCGTGGTTTCCGAATCCAGCTCCTCGAGATGACCGAGTTGCTTTTCCAGTTTGCCCAACAGCCGACGCTCCCAGCGGAAATAGTCGGTGCTGCCGGGCTTGGGGGCCTGGTCAAGGCCAAACAGGACCGGAGCCTCGGTATTGTCCAGCAACAGATCGAACAGCGCAGGATGATCGGCCTCGTCTTCCAGGGTAATCAGCCACAGATCCGCCTCGGGTAACTGCGGTTGGTATTCCAGGCGCTGGGGATCGCCGCAGAAGGAGATCTCGAGTCCGAACTTGGCCGTTGCGGCCTGCAGCCGGTGTCGCTGCAGCACCACATCGGACACGATTCCGACCCGGGGCCGGCCTCCCTGGCCGGCCATTACTCGGTTCCGGTCAGCCGCTTGATGGTCTCAAGCAGCTCGGTTTCCTGGAACGGTTTGCCGAGGTACTCGTTGACGCCGATGGCCAGGGCGCGTTCGCGGTGCTTCTCCCCGGTCCTGGAAGTGATCATGCAGATCGGCGTTTCCCGCAGGTTGTCGTCGTGGCGGATGAAGCTGGCCACCTCGAAGCCGTCCATCCTCGGCATCTCGATATCGAGCAGGATGATGTCGGGCTTGTGGTCCTGCAGCTGGGCCACCGCATCCAGGCCGTCTTTGGCGGTGAGTACTTCCATGCCGTTGCGCTCCAGCAGGCGGGAGGTAACCTTCCGAACGGTAACGGAGTCGTCCACGACCATCACCGTTGTGATCTGCTCCTCGTAACGGGCCGCTTCCCGCGCCTTTTCGAGGTTTGCCAGACGCTGACGGTCGGACAGGATATCCGAGCGCAGCATGGCCGGAAGGTCCAGGATCACCACCACGTTACCGTCACCCAGGATGGTGGCACCGGAGACACCCCGCACCGAACTGAACTGGGGACCCAGGGATTTGACCACGATTTCCCGGCTGCCCATCAGGCTGTCCACCTGCAGGGCCATGGGCTGTTCGGCACCGCGCACCAGGATGACCGGCAGCGGCAACGCCTGGCCCTGGAGTTTGGGCTGGTGGTCACTGTTGAGCAGACTGCCGAGGTACTGCAGGCGGTACTGCTGGCCGGCATACTCGTACATGGGTGCATCCGGCTTGTAGTATTCCTCCAGCTCGTAGGTGCTGACCCGCACGATACCTTCGATGGTGTTCAGCGGGATGGCGTAGAAATCCTCGCCGGTCGTTACCATCAGGGCACGGTTCACCGACACCGTGAACGGCAGGCGCACGGTGAAGGTGGTGCCCCGGCCGACGGTGGAATCGATATCAAGGCTGCCGCCGAGCTGTTTGATCTCACTGGCGACCACATCCATGCCGACACCGCGGCCGGAAATCTGGGTGACCTGCTCGGCGGTGGAGAAGCCCGGTTGCAGAATGAACTGCAGGACTTCCCGCTCTGACAGATCCTCATCGGCCCGCAGCAAACCCTGGCGGATGGCCTTGTCGCGGATGACTTCGGAGGGAATGCCCTTGCCGTCATCGATCATCCGCAGCACCACATCACCGCCTTCCCGGGTCAGGGACAGGGTCACTTCCCCGGTTTCGGGCTTGCCGGCGTTTTTCCGGTCTTCCGGCGCTTCGATACCATGGTCCAGGGCGTTGCGCAGCATGTGCTCCAGGGGCGCGACCATGCGTTCAAGGATGTTGCGGTCCATCTCCCCTTCCGCGTTGCGGACATCGAAGTCCACCTTCTTGCCCAGTTCGCCGCTGATCTGGCGGACGATCCGGCGCAGGCGAGGCACCATGGAGGCGAACGGAATCATCCGGGTCTTCATCAGACCTTCCTGGAGTTCCGTGTTGATCCGGGACTGCTGGACCAGCAGGGTCTCGGTATCCCTGACCCGGTCAGCCATGGTTTCCCGGAGGTCTGCCAGGTCCGATGAGGACTCGGTCAGGGCCCGTGACAGCTGCTGGATGGCGGAATAGCGGTCCATCTCCAGCGGATCGAAGTCCTCGCCGTAGTCCGGTCCGTGCTCCTGTTCGGCACGGAACAGGATCTGGGCTTCGGTCTCGATCTCCATCCGGCGCAGCTGTTCCCGCAGACGCTCGATGGTGGCGGCCATTTCATCCAGGGTGTGGCCGAAGTCGCTGGTTTGCTGCTCCAGTCGGCCACGGGTGATACTGGTCTCGCCGGCGAGGTTGACCAGTTCGTCCAGTAGTGGTGCCGAAACCCGGATGGTTTCCTGGACCCGCTGCACTTCCGGAGCCTTTTTCCGGGGCTGGGCCGGTTTTTTCGCCGGTGCTTTTTCCGGCTTCGGTGCCGGGACTGGAGCAGTCTCGGCCCTGGGCTCTGGGGTGGCGGCCGGCGTTTCCTCCGGTTTTGGCTCGGTCCGGCCTGGACCGGTTTCGGCACTGGTCTCCGGCTCGGCTGCACCACCCTCGAAGCGGCGGCGGACATCATTCACCAGGGCAATGATCGTGTCGTGATCGTCGGTAATCGCCTGCCACTGGGCGTCTTCCGGGGCGTTGCCACCGAGGTCGATCAATCGGGTCTCGAAGGCGTGGGCCTTGTCACCGAGTTCGACCAGCTGGGCCAGGCGGGCACCACCCTTGAGGGTATGCAGCGCACGCTGGGCTTCCTGGTTGAAATCGTGATTGCCGGGCTCCTTCCGCCAGTTATCGAGCACCTGCTCGAGCTGGTCCATGATTTCGCCGGCTTCTTCCAGGAAAATTTCCAGGACCTCCGGGTCCACGGAGTCTGCGGTGACCGTTGCGGGTGTCTCGGTAGCGGAGGGCTCGAGGGAAACATCCATTCCGGCGGACCGGAAAGCTTCCACCAGATCCTCTCCGGGTTCCGGTTGGTTGCCTTCTTCCAGCGCGGCCAGCATGGTTTTCAGGCTGGCATTGGCACGTTCGCTCAATTGCAGCAGGGCATGCTGGTTGTTGGCGCCGGCAATCAGGGGATCCAAAGCGTCGGCCCAGGCCTCGGCCAGCTCGGCAATGGGATCGACATCCGAGAGTCGGGCGCCGCCCTTGAGGGTGTGGAGCTCCTGTTGGAGTTGGGTCACACCGGACAGTTCCTCGGGTTCATCTCTCCACTGGGCCAGACACTCATCAATGGCCCCATGAATTTCCAGACCCTCGTCCAGGAAGATGCCGATCAGGTCGTTGTCGGAAGCCGGCTCCAGATGCTCTTCCAGGCCGGACTCGGTGCCAGGCCGGGCTTGCTCTCCGGACACGTCCGGCGCCGGCATGGTCGGGGTCTCCCCGCGAATGACCGATTCCACCTGGGCCACCAGATCGGTGGCCGGCGGACAGGGCTTCTGGGTTGCCACCTGCTCAACCATCTGTGCCAGCCGGTCATGGCAGGCAAAGAGCAGGTCGGTCATTTCCTCGGACGCCGCCAACTGACCTTCGGCAACCTTCTCGAACAGATCTTCGAGCACGTGGGTGAGATCGCCAATGGCGTTGACGCCGGCCATACGTGCCCCCCCTTTCAGGGTATGCACATCGCGCTGCAGTTCGGCCGCCACAGATGTGTCGGAGGGGTTCTCGCTCCAGGTGTGCAGGGCACTGCCGGTGGAGTTGATCAGGTCATAGGCTTCTTCGAGGAAGATACCAACCAGTTCCGGGTCCAGATGGGAAAGGTCTGTTGCACCTTCTTCCGCCGTATCGCTCTGCGGTTCTGCGGTTGCCTCTTCGACCGGTGCCGGGGCTTCCTCGCCCGGTTGCTCCGGTTCGGGCGTGGCAACATCCGTTACCGGTCTTGAGCCGGTGGCGCTGCCCATATAAGCCTGGATCTCGGCAATCAGATCCGGGGCCGGCCGTGGCGTTTCGCTGTTCTCCAGGGCCTCAACCATGCCGGCGAGGCGATCATGGCTCCGGAACAGCAGATCGGACAACTGATCATTGACGGACAGCCGCAGCTCGGTCAGGCCCTCGAACAGGGTCTCGAGCTCATGGGAGAGGTCACCCACTGCCGGGATATCTGCCAGGCGGGCACCACCCTTGAGGGTATGCAGATCCCGCTGGAGCAACCTGAGGATATCGAGATTGCCGGTATTTTCGCTCCAGCTCTGCAGGGCCTCGGCGGTGCTGTCGATCAGGTCGCGGGCTTCTTCCAGGAAGATTTCGGCCAGTTCCTGGTCGAGACCGTCATCCGACTCATCGGTTTCCGGAAGCGGTGGCTGATCGAACTCAGCCTTCGAATCCGTGCCCGCATCGACTTCGTCGAGACCGTCGCTGTCGAAGCTCAGATCAATTTCTTCAAGTTCATCGCTGAACTGCTGCTCGAAGGCGTCCGGGGCAACGGAAGCCTCCGTGCCGGCTGTATCCGACGACTCATGCCGGCCTTCGGCCAAGGTCTCGATACGGGCCTGCAACTCGGCATCGGAGCTGGTGGCGAGGCCGGCCGCCACCTGATCCATCATGTTGATCAGGTGCTCATGACCGGCACGCACGGTGGTAAAGAAGTACTCGTCCGGTGCCTGATGGTGGTCGGCGACCGCCTCGTAGGCGTTCTTCAGGGCGCCGGCCAGGGCCGAGACATCGGAGAGCCCGGCATCGGCGGCGCCCTCCGTCAGCTGTGCAAGCTCATTCCGCAGCTGCACCAGCGGGCCGGTTTCCGCCGGATCCGCTGCCCATTGGTCAAGGATCTGTTCGGCATCGAGAACGATGTCGAGGCCCTCGTTCAGGAACAGGCGAACCAGCTGGGACTCTGCCTGTCGGGACGGTTCCAGGGTGTCGTCATCGACAGTGGACCGCAGGGTAGAGCGGCTGATGTTCTCGAGCCTCTCGAGGAATTCGTCGGTGCCCGTCAGTGGTGCTTGCGGGTTCTGTCGAATCTGGGCCAGTCCACGGGTCAGGAAATCGCAGGCCTGCTCGATCAGGCCGATCACTTCGCGATCGCCGCGCTTGTTCTGGGCGCGGGCTTCTTTCACAAAGCGCTCCAGAGGCGTGATGACCTCAGCGATCGGTGTGATGCCGGCGGTATGGGCGCTGCCTTTCAAGGTATGCAGGGCCCGGGACAGGTCGTCGGTGTAGGCGACGCTGGTCTTGTCGCCGGCCGCGGCCAGGTAGTCCTTCAGGGTTTGCAGGTGGGTCTCGGTTTCACTCTCGAATATGTCGAGAAGCACCGGATCCACGCTATTGTCATCGGCCTCGTCGGTGGCGGCAGTTGCCACTTCCCCCTCGGTCTCCTCCACGCTGGCTGGCATGGCGCCGGTATCGGGGATCTCGCCGTTGGCGAGGGTGGTGGCCCGGGCTTCGAGGGCCGACGTGTCCATGGAGGGCGCACGACGTTTTTCGAAGTCTTCCACCAGGGGCGGCAGTGCTGAGGTGACATCCTCCAGCAGGGCCGCGATGTCGTCGTTCATGAGAATCGAGCCGTCGATGGCACGATTAAGCATGTTCTCCACGGACCAGGCCAGCTCACCCACCACATTGGCGCCAACCATGCGGCCGCTGCCCTTGAGGGTATGGAAGGCCCGGCGGACTTCCGTGAGCGCGCTGCGGTCATCGTGCTGGCGGAGCAGCATCGGCAGGTACTCACGGATGGTATCCAGTACTTCGCCGGCCTCTTCGACGAAGATCTCGAGAATTTCGTCATCGATGAGATCGTCATCGTCGCTTCCGGCCGGCGCTTCGGGTGCAGCGGCAGGCTCGGGTTCCGCGGGTTTCTCTTCCGCCGCCGGAGTCTTCGCCACCGGAGCGGATTCCGGTGCCTGCTCGGCGTCAGTACGCCGGGTATCGGCCATGGCTTCGGCACGCTGGATCAGGGCATCGACCTCACCGTCGGTATGGCCTTTCCGGAATTCCTGGATCAGGGTCGGGATCCGGGCATTGACCTCGTCCACCAGGGTGAACAGGTCGTCGGTGGGTTTGATGGTCTGGTCTATGACACGGTTAAGCAGGTTCTCCACCGACCAGGCCAGCTCGCCAATGCTGGTGGCGCCGACCATCCGGCCACTGCCCTTGAGGGTGTGGAAGGCCCGACGGACTTCCGTCAGCGCTTCACGGTCGTCATGGTTCTGGCGCAGACGCGGATAGAAATCGTGGATGGTCTCCAGGACCTCCTGGGCTTCTTCAACGAAAATCTCCAGGATCTCGTCGTCAAGCAGGTCTTCATCGGAGCCCTTGGCTTCCTCGGGTGCGGCGGCGGGTTCACTGGCGAGGCCCTCTACCTCTTCTGGCACCTCAGGCTCGGTTGCCGGTGCGTTCCAGGTGGGCTCGGCTCCCACCGGGAAGCCGAGGGAGGCCAGGCTGTCTTCGGCCACCTGCAGCACGGCGTCGTTTTCACTGATGCCTTCGGCCAGCCGTTCCAGGTAGTACTCGATACTGGTGACGGCGTCGGCCAGGGTATCCAGCTGTTTCCAGTCCGGCACCTGTTTGCCACCGAGCAGGACATCGGTGATGTAGCGCTCGGCGGATTCGAGCATGTCCGCCACGCGATCGAGGGGAATCAGCGCCAGGCCGCCACGGATGCTGTGGAGCAATTCCGGAACGTGTTCAATCTCGCGAGTGTCCCACTGGGACGCGATGAAGTTGACGATGGCGGATTTGACCTGCTCGAGAGTGTTGCGGGACTCCCTCAGCAGTGCAGAGCTGGCTTCGCCCAGTTCCCGGGAGCCCAGGTTGATCGCATCGCCGGGGCGGGCGTCGTCCCGGGGCTCGACCTGGCGGTCGGTGTCGAGGCCGGCCAGGCTGGCTTCGACGTACAGCAGCGCGCCGGCAATATCCATCAGGGTGCCGTCATCCACCAGCTCCATCTGGTCGCTGAGCCGCTCAACCAGCTCGATCTGTTCGGTGACTACTTTGCGGGGAATGCCCAGGCCAAGCACGGCAAGGGTGTTGGCCACCTGGCGCAGGCCGGGCAACAGATCGTCCAGTTCGCTGTTCTGGCGCAGCTCGGAGCGCACGAACAGGTCCAGCTGGTCCTTGAGCTTGGCCAGCTCTTCATTCAGCGCGCTGACCACCGAGTGGATCGCCTCACGGCCCGGCCCGGATACCCGGGTACGGGCGGCATCGACGTCATCGTCCGATGGCAATGCCAGGTTGAGCTTGTAGTCAGTACGCAGGGCCTGAACCTGCGGGGTGTCCAGGTCCCGGGCACGGGCCACGTAGTAGAGCAGGTGTTTGAACAGCGCTTCCGGGGCCGGTTGCTGCAGGACATTGCCTTGCCCTTCGGTGAGCAGGCGGATTTCGGCATCCAGCTCCCGCAACAGGGATTTGACAGCCGCATTGACCGGGTTTGCGTGGGCCTGGAGGGTTTCCACAAAGGCGCTGGCCGCTTTCCACAACTCTCCGCGCGGCGTGTTCTGGCATAGACGGGCCAGCCGCTGGATCACCTTCTGAAGGTAGCTGAACTGGGCATCCAGATCCTCTTCGCGGACCACGCCGGCCAGGGCGAACTGGTACATCTGCCGGAGTTTGCGGATATGGCCGAGAACCTTCGGATCCTGCAGGCGCCGGGACGCGGCACCGCTGACGTTCATCTGTGCCCGGCTCAGATCCGGCTTGAACAGCGAGGTATCGGAGAGCAGGGCTTCGCCCCGGGCGGCCCGAAGATCGTTCAGCATCGGCAGCAGCACCATCGGGAAATCATCTTCGCTGCTGGTCAGGTGCTCCAGATACTGGGGCAGCTGCAGGATGGCCTGCATCAGGACATCAACCGCCTCGTCCACATTGCCGACAGACTCGTTGAGAATCGCCTGGGTCAGCTTCTCCATTTCTTCGGTGAGCAAGGCTGCACCGTAGAGTTCCACCATCTGAAGGGTGCCATGCACCTGATGGAGATAATTCAGGCAGAAGCGCAGGCGCGCGGTGTCGTCACGGTTCTCGACATACGCTTCCAGTGCATGCTGGCCTTGGGTCAGCGTGTCCTGTATTTCTCCCCGAACCCAGTCGAGGGCGATGCTGTCATGGTGATTGCCCATAACCACTCCGGTTATTCTTCGTCGGCCTGGCGTTTGATCCACGCCAGAA
This sequence comes from Marinobacter sp., assembly GCA_018623515.1. Classification (GTDB taxonomy): domain Bacteria; phylum Pseudomonadota; class Gammaproteobacteria; order Pseudomonadales; family Oleiphilaceae; genus Marinobacter. The sequence continues at coordinate 17,234 of JAAZVL010000009.1, read as the reverse complement.
CATGTTCCGAGGGTACCCGCTGCAGGCCGGGTGGTTGCCAGTCGGTCAACTCGCCCTGGCCGAGCACCAGTAATCCCCCCGGTGCCAGTCTTTCTGCTAACCGCTTCACAATCTCCCGCCGGCGCCAGCGGCGGAAATAGATCAGCAGATTCTGGCAGAAGATGATGTTCATTCCGTGCATGGGTGCGGTGTCCAGATCCAGCACATTAAGCCTGGTGAAACACACCCGATCGCGGATGCTCTTTACGATTTCGACAGTATTCCGCTCGGCGGGGCGGAAGTACCGGTCCTTCAGGATTTCGTCCATGCCCAGCAGCTTGCGGGCGCTGAACTGCCCCTTGCCGGCCTTGTCGATGGCGGGCTTGCTGATGTCAGAACCGGTAATGCCGAACAGGGGCTGCAACGCCAGCTGGTTCATGCACTCGTTCAGCACCATCGCCAGCGTGTAGGACTCCTCGCCGGTGGAGCAGCCGACACTCCAGACTTCCAGTGCACGCTTTCTCAGCTGCTCACGCGGCCGCGTCAGGACATAGTCGGACACCAGTCGAAAGGCGTCGGGATCCCGGAAGAACCGGGTCTCCTGAACGGTCAGCCGGTCCACCAGGATCGCCCACTCCACCACCGCGTCCGGGCCGGATACGATCTTCTCGTAATAGGCCTGGTAGCTGCTGCAGCCGATCTCCCGCATCCGGATTCCGATATTGGTCTCCAGGAACGAGCGCCGATCGGCTGACAGGGTTATCCCGGTGCGGTGCTCCAGCAGGGTCTGCCACTGGTGGAACTGCGCCGCATCCATATCCGGAAGGCGGCGCATGGACCAGATACCTTCGGCGGGTGACAGGTTGTCGTGCGTATGCGCCATAGACTGTCAGCTGCCCCGGACCGTCGGTCAGCCCACCACCGGAACGTCGCTGTCTTCCTCTTGCTCTTCGTCGGCCACGTCCTCTTCCGGCAGGGTAAAGCCGGCAACGGAGGACCGCAGTTCGGACGCCATCTCGGCCAGGTTACCGATAGACTTCGCGGTCGCGTTGGTACCGGAGGAAGTCTGGGAGGTGATTTCCTGGATAACGTTCATGGTGTTGGAGATGTGGGCCGCAGAGGACGACTGCTGGCGTGCGGCGTTGGAGATGTTCTGGATCAACTCCGCAAGACTCATGGATACGTTCTCGATTTCCTCGAGTGCGATACCCGCGTCCTGGGCCAGACGGGCACCACGGACCACCTCGGCGGTGGTGTGTTCCATGGAGATAACCGCTTCGTTGGTATCGGACTGGATCGTCTTTACCAGCGCTTCAATCTGTTTGGTTGCCGCAGAGGAACGTTCCGCCAGGCGCTGAACCTCGTCCGCAACCACCGCGAAGCCTCGACCCGCGTCACCGGCCATGGAGGCCTGGATCGCGGCGTTCAGGGACAGGATGTTGGTCTGGTCGGCGATGTCGTTGATCAGGGATACGATGTCACCGATTTCCTGGGAGGATTCACCCAGACGCTTGATCCGCTTGGAGGTTTCCTGGATCTGCTCCCGGATGTTGTCCATGCCGCGGATGGTGTTCTGTACCACTTCCGCGCCTTTCTTCGCGATCGCAACCGACCGCTCCGCAACCGCGGAGGATTCGGCGGCGTTCGAGGATACCTGGTCGATGGACACAGCCATCTCGTTAACCGCGGCAGAAGCTCCGGCAATTTCCTGGGCCTGGTGCTCGGAAGCGTCGGCCAGGTGCATCGCAGTGGACTGGGTTTCCTGGGCGGCGCCCGCTACCCGTACCGCGGTACCACGAATCGCCTGTACCAGTCCGCGCATCTGGTCGATCGCATAGTTGATGGAGTCGGCGATGGCCCCCGTGAAGTCCTCGGTTACCGTGGCCTCGGTGGTCAGGTCACCATCCGCCAGGTCGGCAAGTTCGTCCAGCAGTCGCAGGATCGCGTTCTGGTTCTGTTCGTTCTGCTCCTGGGTCGCAGCCAGGCGGGCCTGGGCTTCCCGGTAGAGGGCAAGACCGATGAAGACAACGATGGCAACCATGGCGGCCAGGAGGATAAAGGCCAGGGTCGGGCTGACCAGGCGTGAGGCCGGCTGGTTGCGGAAGTTTTCGGCAAGAACCGAGAGTTCGGAGAGCAGGATCTCGGAGTTCTGGAAGATGTCGCTGGCCGCAGTGCGTACCTTGAAGAGGTCGGGAGAGGCTTCAAGGATCGCGTCTACGTTCTGGGAGACGAACTCGAACAGTTCTGCAACCGCTTCAAGACCGTAGATGGCGTCTTCATCGGTTACCCGGGAGATGCCCATGGCTTCGTTGCCGTTGAGCTGGCCGTCGAGAACCCGGCCGAACAGGCTGGCGTCGCGGCCGAATCGGTCGGCGGCGATAACCGCGTCTTCGTCACCGGACAGTACGTTGTTAACCGAACGGACGATACGCTCTGCCAGCAGGGACTGCCGCTGGGCCAGGGCGATCTGTTCCGCCGGTGCGTCGTTGTCCAGCAGGATCTGTACGATGTCGTCGTACTCCACCTGCAGCTGGGGGATGGTTTCGTTCAGGGTCCGGGCAACCTCGTGCAGGCCCAGTACCGCGTCCTGGGTGGAGAGGATGCTGTCGGCATTTTCCCGGACGATGTTCCAGTTCTGCTGTACACCGCTTTGCTGTGCCAGTTCACTGGGAGGGAGGCCGGTTTCCGGGTTGCCTTCGGTGACGAAGGTCCAGAGCTGCTGGAAGTCATCGCGGGAGCGGCGCAACTGGTTGAATGCCTCGGCGGTACCGCCGGCGGCCTCGGTCGCGTTCTTCGCAATGGCCTGCGAGAGTACCCGCAGTTCCGCAGTGTGAGCAATGTATCGCTGGTCGTTCTGGCTGTCACGGTTGATGATGAACAGCACGGCAACGAGCAGGACGGTAAGTGCGATCAGTGCGGCGATCAGGCCGGCAACCAGCTTGTTGCCTCCCTGTCCCATACCCAATCTTCCGGCTCTGTTTTTCATGTTCTGGCTCCCGGCCTCTTCAAAATGTTGGCAAGTCTGTTTTAGCGGATTTCAGGCGGTCAGGGTGATGTTCCTGCCAGTGTCACCACCCTTACCACTGCGCGACGTCCAGGAAGTGCTCGTCGGCTACCAGATCGGCAGCGGAGAACACTCTCCAGACTTCCTCGTTACGCTCGTAGCCGCCTGTAACAAACGGACGAACGCTTTCGGGGACCCCTTGCGGCGTCTCCCGGAAACTGTCGGTTGTGAAATATTGCATCCCCAGGACGCTGTCCACGACCAGCCCGCTGAACACATCCCCCTGCTCAACGACCAGAACCCGCCGGTCACGCTGGCTGCGCGAGGAGCGGGGGATGTCGAAGAAGCTGGCGAGATCAACCAGGGGCAGCAGGCGGCCGCGCACGTTGGCGGCCCCTAACAGGAATGGCCGAACACCCGGGATATGGGTGAACCGGGGAACGTGGAGGATTTCTGTCACTTCACCCATGGGGGCCACATAGTGCTCACCCGATAATACGAAGCCGATGCCGTTCCACAGTTCAACGGCTTCCTGTTGCTCCGGCAGGCCGGCGGCCATGGACCGGCTGCGCTGGGCGATATCCGTCAGAACGGCAAAAGGGGCGGCCTGGGCGGACATGCGTACTCCAAGGTTGTGAGGGTCAGGCGATCAGGCTGTTGATGGTCTTGATCAGGTCGTCTTCGTTCACCGGCTTTACCAGGTAGCCCTTGGCGCCCTGGCGGGTTCCCCAGACGCGGTCGGTTTCCTGATCCTTGGTGGTGACGATGACAACCGGGATGGAGGCAGTCTCGGGCGCACGGGTCAGCTGACGGGTCGCCTGAAAGCCGTTCAGGCCTGGCATGACGACGTCCATCAGTACCAGGTCCGGCGTTTCAGCTCGGGCCTTGGCAACACCATCCGCGCCATTATCGGCGGTCAGAACGTCGTGCTTGTGCTTTTCCAGGATGGTGGAAATCTTCTTCACCTCGGTGGGGGAATCATCAACAATCAGAATGCGGGCCATGGTTTCCTCGATGGTTCTTGGTTTCAGCAGGTTTACTGTTCCGCCTGTGGCACATACTGGCGGATGGTGTTTAGCAGCTCGTCCTTGCTGAACGGTTTGGTCAGATACTGGTCAGAGCCTACGATGCGACCTTTCGCTTTATCGAACAGTCCGTCCTTGCTGGAGAGCATGATAACCGGCGTCTTTTTGAAAGAGGAATTGTTCTTGATCAGTGCGCAGGTCTGGTAGCCATCCAGGCGCGGCATCATGATGTCCACGAAAATGATGTCCGGCTGGGAATCGGCAATCTTGGCCAGAGCGTCAAAGCCGTCAGTCGCGGTGATGACCTCACAGCCGACCTTCTTGAGGAGGGTTTCTGCGGTGCGACGAATCGTTTTGCTGTCGTCGATCACCATAATCTTCAGATTCTCGAAGTTGTCATCCATTGTCCAACTGCCTTGCGCTCAGCGACTATCTTTATTTTGGAACGGGGGTTTTAACACAAACCTCAAGGTTCTTCTATAAACCCCGCTCAGTTATAGAATATCGATGGCCATATAAAAAGTATTAGTTTGTGACTAAATGTACTTCTGCCCGCACAGTCACGTATCCCTGAGGACATCTCCGGATGCATTCGCGGCTCGGGTACAATACCATCGACGTCTCAGCATAGCATTTAACGCCCGGTTCGCTCTGCTGACCGGTTCGTGTTTTTACTTTCCAGGAGCTCAAGAGACACCATGACAGTCCGACTCGGGATCGTGATGGATCCCATCGAAAACATCGCGTTCAAGAAAGACAGTTCGCTCGCCATGTTGCTGGCCGCGCAAAAGCGGGGCTGGGAGATCGAATACATGGAGTTGCCGGACATGTACCTCGACGGTGGCCGGGCAATGGCCCATACCCGGGATCTGACTGTACACATGGACCCGGAGAACTGGTTCAGCTTCGGTGGCAGCCAGGACCGGGCCCTGGGTGACCTGGACGTGATCCTGATGCGCAAGGACCCGCCGGTGGATCGGGAATTCCTGATGGCCACCTATATCCTGGAGTCGGCGGAACTGCAGGGCGCCCTGGTGGTCAATCCGGCGGCTACGCTGAGGGACTGCAACGAGAAGCTGTTCGCCACCCAGTTCGAGGATCTGACTCCGCCGCTGCTGGTGAGCCGTTCGGCGCACCGGTTCCGAGAATTCTATGCCGAGCACGGCGATATCATCATGAAGCCGGTTGACGGTATGGGCGGTCACTCGATCTTCCGGGTGCGGGAAAACGATTTCAACCTGGGCGTCATCATCGAGACCCTGACCAACTATGGCACCCATCAGGCCATGGCCCAGAAATTCATTCCCGAGATTGTCGATGGTGACAAACGGATCCTGCTGATCGAGGGCGAGCCGGTGCCCTATGCCCTTGCGCGGATTCCGTCCCAGGGCGAGAATCGCGGCAACCTCGCGGCCGGTGGCCGGGGTGAAGGCAGGGAGCTGACCGACCGTGACCGGGAAATCTGTGCCCGCGTGGCGCCCGCGATCAAGGAAAAGGGCCTGATGTTTGTCGGCCTGGACGTGATCGGCGACTATCTGACTGAAATCAACGTAACCAGCCCCACCTGCATCCGGGAACTGGATGCAGCATATGGCATCGATATCGGCGGCATGCTGATGGATGCCATCGAAAAGCGCCTGAAGCAGGCGTAACTGGCAGAACGGGGCGAGCAGTGCAGGATCAACGACAGGATCAGGATCAGGAACAGGAATGGCAGTTCAGGTAAGCGATTTTGACCGGTTTTCCTTCACCCTGTTCATGGCGTTGGCCGTGCACGCGATTATCGTGCTGGGGATTACCTTCGCGCCGGAGCCCCCGCGTTCGTCGGCCCAGACCATGGAAATCACCTTGTCCCAGTTTGACGACGAAAAGGCTCCGGAGAAGGCCGATTTCCTGGCTCAGACCAATCAGCAGGGCAGTGGTACCGAAGACGAACCCCGGGAAATGACCACACCCCAGCCGGCCGAGGTCAGCCAGCCGGAGCCGGCACAGGTACAGCCCGAGCCGCCGTCGCAACCGGAACCGGTCCGTCCGCAGGAGCAGACGGTGGTGCAGACCACCGCACCCTCCAGCCGGAAGGTGGCCGAACCGGAAGAGAAAGCGGAGCCGGAACCGCAGCCGGTCCAGAAAAAGAAGAGCCTGATGGAGCGCAGCCTGGAAATTGCCAGCCTGGAAGCGCGCTTTGATGCCCAGCAGCAGGCCTACGCGCGCAAGCCGCGCGTCATGCGGGTCACCTCTGCCTCTACCCTGAAGTCCACCAATGCCTGGTATGTCCAGAACTGGATCAGCAAGGTCACCCGGGTCGGTAATATCAATTACCCGACCGAAGCCCGGCGAGCGGGCATCTACGGCACGCTCCGGATGCTGGTATCGCTCAAGAAAGATGGCACAATCAAGGAAGTGGCCATTCTGCAATCCTCGGGCAGCCGGGTCCTGGACGACGCCGCCATCCGCATTGTGCGCATGGCGTCGCCATTCGCCCCGTTCCCGGAAGACATGCGCGAGGAGGTGGATGAGCTGGAAATCATACGAACCTGGTCTTTCCAACGGCGGGGGCTGACATCCGGATGACAGCAACCAGGAAATCTCCCAACAGTCTGCAGCACCATTTTCTCGTGGCATCGCCCTGGCTCGCGGATCCCCGCTTCCACGGTGGCGTGATCTACCTCTGCGAGCATTCCGATGAAGGTGCCCTCGGGCTGATGATCAATCACCCGCTGGATATCCACCTGGGTGAAATTCTCGAACAGCTGGACATGCACGGTTCGGAGCTGGACCTTCCGGTATTCAGCGGTGGTCCGGTCCAGCCCGAGCGGGGCTTCGTGCTGCATAGCCCGGGCACCACCTGGCAGAACACCGCCGAGGTTTCGGACGATGTCCTGTTGACCACGTCCCGGGACATCCTGGCCGGCATCGGCCGCGGCGATGGCCCGGAAGAGTTCCTGGTGGCACTGGGCTATTCCGGCTGGGGCGAAGGCCAGCTGGAAGAGGAGCTGGGCAGCAACTCCTGGCTGACCTGTCCGGCCAGTGCCGATATCCTGTTCCGGACCCCGGCCCAGGACCGCTACCAGGCGGTACTCAAGCTGATCGGCATTGACCTGAACCAGTTGACCGAGTTCGGCGGCCATGCCTGAGCGCAATCGCCGGGTGATGGCCTTTGATTTCGGTACGCGCCGGATTGGCGTGGCTACCGGCCAGGAACTGCTGGGCACCGGCGAGCCGCTGGCGATGATTCCCGCCCGCGATGGCATTCCGGACTGGTCGGTGGTGGAAAAACTGCTTGAGGAATGGCGGCCGGACCTGGTACTGGTCGGCCTGCCCCTGAACATGGACGACACCGAGAACGAGATGTGCGCCCGGGCCCGCAAGTTCGGCAACCGCATCCATGGCCGTTTCCATTACCCGGTGGAGATGGTGGACGAACGGCTCACCAGTTTCGAGGCCAAGGGTGACGTCATGGCCCGGGGCGGCAGCCGGGATTTCGGCCGCCACGGTGTCGATGACCGAGCCGCGGTACTGATTCTGGAAACCTGGTTCCGGGAACAGGATAATAGCGCCGGCTGAGATTTCCGGCTGACCTGAGAGACAGTGAGGATTTGATGACCGCACAGCTTGATATCAACCAGCTGCTGGATGAGCTGGAAACGGGATTGCGCCGGATCCTGGAAGAGCGCAATGTGACCGAGCCGGCGGTGATCGGTATCCGCACCGGCGGCGTCTGGCTGGCGGATGTGCTCAGCAAGCGCCTGGGTATTGATCAGGCGTTCGGGGAGCTGGATATCTCGTTTTACCGGGACGATTTCAGCCGTATCGGCCTCAATCCGAGGGTGAAGCCCTCCAGCCTGCCGTTCGATACCGAGGGCCGGGACATTATCCTCATCGACGACGTCATCATGAGTGGGCGGACGATCCGTGCCGCCATGAACGAAATTTTCGACTACGGTCGTCCAGCCAGTATCATACTGGCCACCCTGATTGACCTCGGGGCGCGCGAGCTGCCGATCCAGCCGGACGTGACCGGACGGGTGCTGGCCCTGGCTAGCCATCAGCGGGTCAAGCTCCGGGGCCCCGATCCCCTGCGCATCGAACTACAGGAAACCGGGCAGTAACCAGCGATTTCATACGGCAACACAGCAAACAGGCGACCCATGACCGCACACGACCCTTCCCCGCACCACTTGCAGCTGACCCGGGACGGTCAGCTGCGGCATTTCCTCACCCTCGACGGCCTCGACCGTGATTTGCTCACCGATATCCTGGATACCGCCGACTCCTTCATCGAAGTGGGAGAACGGACCATCAAGAAAGTGCCGTTGTTGCGGGGGCGCACGGTGGTCAACCTGTTCTTCGAGTCCAGTACCCGCACCCGGAGCACCTTCGAGCTTGCCGCCAAGCGCCTGTCGGCCGATGTTCTGAACCTGGATATCAGTACCTCGGCCACTTCCAAGGGCGAATCCCTGTCGGATACCCTGCTCAATCTCGAGGCCATGGCCAGCGACATGTTTGTGGTGCGCCACTCCCAGAGCGGGGCACCGCATTTCATCGCCGAGAGCGTGACCCCGGGGGTCGCCATCATCAACGCCGGCGACGGACGTCATGCCCATCCCACCCAGGCGATGCTCGATATGCTCACCATTCGCCAGCACAAGCAGCGGTTTGACGGCCTGAAGGTTGCCATTGTGGGCGACGTCCTGCACTCCCGTGTCGCCCGCTCCCAGATCCGGGCACTGAATGTGCTCGGGGCGGAGGAGGTCCGGGTGATCGCACCGGGAACCCTGCTGCCCAAGGATGTGGAGAGTCTCGGGTGCAAAGTCGAGTACGACATGGAAAAAGGCATGAAGGATCTGGATGTGGTGATCATGCTGCGTCTCCAGAAGGAGCGCATGGAAGGCGCGCTGTTGCCCAGTGAGCGGGAGTTCTATCGCCTGTACGGCCTCAATCGGGAGAAGCTCGCACTGGCGCACCCGGAGTGCATCGTGATGCATCCCGGTCCGATCAATCGGGGCGTGGAGATCGAATCGGCGGTCGCGGATGGCCCTCAATCGGTGATTCTCAACCAGGTCACCAACGGCATTGCGATCCGGATGGCGGTGATGTCCATGGCCATGGGTGGCCAGGTAGCAGAACGACAACAGAAGGCAGAGAGGGCGAAGGCATGAGTCATACCAGCAACCAATCCTCGCCGCTGCTACTGATTACCGGTGGTCGCCTGATCGATGGCCAGGGCCGGGAGACCGAGAACGATGGTCTGCTGATTCGCGATGGCCGGATTGCCGCCACCGGCAGCGAGGCCCGCAGTGCCGACGTGGATGACACCATCAATGCGGAAGGCTGGGTGATCGCCCCGGGTTTTGTCGACCTTTGCTGCAATCTGCGTGAACCGGGCAATGGCCAGAAGGGCAACATTGCGTCTGAAACCCGGGCGGCAGCCCATGGCGGGTTCACCACGGTTTGCGCCTCGCCGGAGACCTCGCCGGTCAATGATTCCGGGGCCGTGACGCACCTGATCCGGGATGTGGCCGCGAGTCGCTCCCCGATCCGCGTGTTGCCCATTGGCGCCATTACCCGCGGGCTGGAGGGCGACCTGTTGAGCGATATGGCGGGTCTCAGGAACGCCGGCTGCGTCGCGGTGGGTAACGGCTCCCGCGGGGTGCGTAACGCCCGTATCCTGCGCCGCTGTATGGCCTATGCCCAGACTTTCGGCCTGACGGTTTTGTTCAGCCCGGAAAACCAGGCCCTGGCGGCAGACGGCTATGCCCATGATGGCCTGGTGACGTCCCGCCTGGGGCTTCTGGGGATTCCTGAGGTGGCGGAAACCGCTGCAGTCATGGAGATGCTGTTACTGGCGGAGGAGACCGGGGTCTGCCTGCATCTGAGCCAGCTCTCCTGTGCCCGCAGTGTCGAAATGCTGGCGGAAGCCCAGCAGCGGGGTATCAAGGTCACTGCCGACGTCGCCATGCACCAGCTGGTGTTTACCGAGGATGCCCTGGCCGGCTTTGACAGTCGCTTCCATGTGCGTCCGCCACTGCGCTCGGAGGCTGACCGGAAAGCCCTGGTGGCCGGCGTGCGGGAAGGTATCATTGCCGCCATTGTCAGCCAGCACCAGCCCCATGATTCGGCCGCCAAGCAGGCGCCGCTGGCTGCCACTGAGCCTGGGCTGTCCACCATCGAAAGCGTGTTGTCCATGGGGCTGGAACTGGTTAACCGGAATGAGTTGGCGTTGACCGACCTCGTGCGGGCCCTGACCATCGGACCGGCCTCGGTGGTTGGTCGGAGCGCCGGTCTGGCGGAAGGTGACGTGGCGGATCTGTGCCTGTTCGACCCGGGCGCCACCTGGATTGCTGATGACAGCACACTGGTTTCGGCAGGGCGCCATGCGCCGGTCATCGGCCGCGAACTGCCCGGGGTGGTCCGGCTGACCCTGTTCGAGGGCCACAAAGCCTGGGATGGCTTGCAGGTCTGATCCCGGAAATGCGGCAGAGGTCGGGTGACCTCTGTCGACACCATCACAGAATCTCCCCCTCTTGCTGAAAAGACCTTGATGGCAGGCACCTGTGCCAACGTATTCTTGTAGCGGTCGACCTAAGGTCGCTCAAGGACAATGTGGCAAGGCCGGCACCCGGACGTTCCGGCGCCCTACAATAATAAATCAGGAGTCATCCCGTGAAATCAGCAAACTTCCCGCATCGGGTGGCCGTGGCCGCCACCCTGTGCGCCTCCCTGTTGCTCTCGTCCCATGGCCAGGCCCAGGAGCAGGCCTCCCAGGAGATCCTCGAGCGCAGCTTCTGCGTTTTTGATCCGGTGGGCGCCAATGGCCCACTGTTCGCGATCACCAAAACCTTCCAGCCGGTGGCCCTGAAACGGGGTATCAAGCTCGACCTGCGGGCCTACACCGACGAAAAGGTGGCGGCCGAGGACTTCAAAGCCGGGCAGTGCGATGCGGTCCTGCTGACCGGCACCCGGGCCCGCGAGTTCAACAAGTTCACCGGCAGTCTCGAGGCCATGGGTGCAGTGCCGGGCGAGGAGGAGATGCGCCTGCTGTACAACACCCTGAGCCAGCCCAAGGCCCGGCCATTCCTGGTGAACGGCCCCTATGAGGTGGCCGGCGTATTCCCGGCTGGTGCCATTTACCTGCATACCCGGGATCGCAGCATCGATTCGGTCGAGAAACTGCAGGGCAAGCGCATCGCGACCCTGGATTATGATGAGGCATCGGTGCGCATGGTGCGCCATGTCGGCGCTTCGGTGGTGGGTTCCAACTCGGCCAATTTCGCCGGCAAATTCAATAACGGCAGTGTCGATCTTGCCTATGCTCCAGCGGTGGCGTACCAGCCCCTGGAACTTTACAAAGGTGTGAATCCGGACGGTGCCGTGGTCCGCTACGCGCTGGCCTACATGAACTTCCAGGTCATCATTCACCGGGACCGCTTCCCGGATGACGCCGGCCAGATGGTCCGGGACCAGGCCATCCAGCGGCTGGACGAGGCCTACGGGATCATTGCAGAGGCTGAAGCCGGGATTCCCGAAGATGTCTGGATGAGTCTGCCGCAGGAAGATACCGCCGAGTACGACAAGATGCTGAGAAAGGTACGCCTGTCCCTGCTGGAGGACGGGATTTATGACGAGCGTGCCATCAAGCTGATGAGGGCGATCCGGTGCCGGGTGGATGGGGCCCGTGCGGAGTGCGCCTCCTGAGAACAAGGGCCCGCTGCGCGGGCCCTATGCTCCTTACTGAACCGCATCCTTCAGGGCTTTGCCCGCCTTGAATCCGACCGTCTTGCTGGCCGGAATCTGGATGGACGCCCCGGTCTGGGGGTTGCGGCCGCTGCGAGCCTCACGGCTGCGGATATTGAACGTTCCGAAGCCGATCAGGCTGACATCCTCGCCACGGGCGGCAGCGGCGGATACCTGGTCGGTGAAGGCGGCAATGACTTCGCCGGCTTTTTCCCGGGTCATGCCAGTGCGGTCCGCGATGGCGGCAGCGAGTTCAGGTTTGCGCATGGGAGAGTCCTCTTATTGTCGTTGTCGACAGAAATCTATAGTGGCTCAGCGCCGATTGTGCAAACCGCGTTGAGGACAAAGTGCCAACCGTTGCCGTCATTTGCGGGCCCGGTCTCATAAATACCGGCTCTGACGGGCCATAATGCCGCCGGTTACAGTTTGTAACATTTGCGCTGGCTGCCAGTGTTGAGGCCGCGTGATCAGAACAAGAATGTCAAAAGGTACAGAAGTCATGACCAACCTCCGTCAATCCCTCCGATCTGCGACTACTCTGCGGGTTCGCTTCCGCGGCCTGCTCGCCACGTTTGCCGTCACGACCCTGGTCACTGGCTGCGGTGTGATCGACCATATGATGTACAAGACCACCGGTGACGTCATGCAGGGGTTTTCCCGCAATCACACGGTGCCCTACCTGATGCAGTCACAGGACCTGGCCATGGGCTGTGCCATGAGCGAGGCCACCGCGCCGCTGCTGATGTCCTTCGGCCGGGTCACCGACGAACCGGATCAGCTGGCGGTGATGCTGTACCTGTCCTCCGGTGGCTGTGCCGAGGAGCAGGCCCGTGAGCACGAGCTGGATGCCCTGGCGGCCCTGAACGGCTTGGAGGCTGAGGAAGCGGAGGATGCCATGATCCGCCAGAAACGGGCCTACGCGCTGGCGTCCCGGCGCTACTACCGGGCCTGGCAGCACCACAATGCCCATTACGGCGAAGTCGGGACCGGCGAGTGCCCGCAATTCGAGGATGACATGGACGAATTCATTTACCTTGCCGGCCTCCTGTCCGGTCTGCAGGCATTGAATGCCCAGATTCAGTCCACTTCCTCAATCGGGGTGCCGGCCAATATTGGTTCCGTCGTGGCACGGGGCACCAGTTGTCTGGCGAACGACAAGTGGTGGGGGGCACCGATGGCCCTGCGTGCCACTGTCTGGGCCATGATTCCCGGCGCCCAGCCCGAGGGTGAGGATGCTTTTGAGCGACTGGAGATTGCCGACGATCAGGGCGAGGCTGCCGGTGTGCGCCTGCCCCACGTGTTCCATGCCATCGCCGCCCTCAACAAGGGAGACGAGCCACGGCTTCGGGATGTCATCCGCGAGCATGCCGAATCCCTGGAACAGGATCCGGCCAGTGAGGACTGGCGTTTCGTTGACGCCATGGCCACCGACATGATCGTGGCTATTTCCGACCGGATGTGGATGGAAAATACCGGGCACCGGACGCCGCTTGGCCAACTTGGTACCTTCTGGGACGACCGGCAGGAGTCGGTTGAAACCATGGATCTGGACGATCTGCTGTAAACCAAAGGTTTCCCGGGGATAGGTAGTTATGGCAAAGGCGGGTTTTCGTCGTACCGGACTGGAGTGGTTTTCCTCATTGCCGGCCTGCTTGCTGCTGCTGGCGGTGGTGTTGTTCTCCACCAGCAGTGACATCCACAACCGGATGCTGCAGACCGGTGAACAGCTCTGGAGTGGTTATTACAAGCTTCGCATGGATCCGGTGGCGCCCGAGTGCGATCCGGACCGGGATATCGAGGCTGCCGTAGCCGCGGAACTGGCAGAGGAGCCGGATAACGACGACCCGATGGCCGCGTTACTCGGGGCGGAAGAAAAGGATCCGGACGAGGTACGCCTGGCCATCGAACGATCAGTCGCGGACTGCAAGGCGGCTCACCAGAATTATCAGAACCTGAAGGACAACCTGACGCCAGGGGTCAGGGTCTACCGGGCGGTGGAGCTGTTTGTCGCGGACGTCATCGCCCTTGGCCTGGAGTCGCAGCGCTACATCCTGGTCATTCTGGTCATGTTGTGTGCTGTGACCGCTACCCTGACCCGTCATCACATTGCCATGCGGGCGATGGAAACCCGGCTGGATTATACGGTTTCCCACGCCCTGCAAACCATTGCCAATGCCATGTTGCTGGGATCCAGCGTGATCTTCCGTCAGGCCAGCCTGGGGTCGGACACCCTGGTCTCCGGTGAGGAACTGCTGCTACACAACCTCTGGATCGCCGGCTTTGCCTGTCTGACCCTGGCCAGCCTCTATCGGTTGTTGCGGGTGCCCGGGGATCTTCAGGAAGGCGGCAACCTGAACAAGGCGTTCCTGGCGGTGCCGCTCTATACCGTCATGTGCCTGATCTCGGGCACCTATTTCGCCCTGATTGGCCACGCCTCGGGCATTGGTATCTACCTGGGCAAGATGATGGAGCTGGCGGACATGTTCCTGAATGTCGGGCTGTATGTCTGGGTGGGTATGATGCTCAAGCAGACCCGTCTGGCGACCCTGGTGTTCAACGTGTTCCGGCCCTGGCGCATGCCGCCGGAACTGCTGGCGGTGGTGGCCGTGCTGGTGGCTGCGGTGCCCACCGCCTACACCGGTGCCTCCGGGATCTTTGTCATCGCTGCCGGGGCGGTGATTTACAGTGAGCTTCGGGCCGCCGGGGCCCGGCGCCAGCTGGCGCTGGCCGCCACTGCGATGTCCGGGTCCCTCGGTGTGGTACTGAGGCCGTGCCTGCTGGTTGTGGTTATCGCCTACCTCAACCGGGAAGTCACGACCGATGAACTCTTCGGCTGGGGAATCTGGGTATTCGTGCTGACGGCCGCGATGTTCACCCTGGTGGCGTTGTCGGTCAACCGCCAGAGCCGGTTTGATCTGGCACCGTCCTCACAGGCGTTACCGGCGATGCTTCAGGCGCTGAAACCCCTGATCCCCTATGTGCTGGTGATTGCGGTGGTGGTCCTGTTTTACCGCTATGCCCTGGATGTGGGGATGGATGAGTTCTCGGCGCCCCGGCTGCTGCCGGTGATCATGCTGGCGATCCTGTTGTATGAACATGTCAGCCTCAGGAACCGAAGAGGGAGGGCCTCCGGGGAGCGCAGCCATCATGGGCTCGAGCGCAGCATTCGGGGCGCCACCAATGACACTACGGCGGAAATTGGTGCCTTGCTGCTGTTACTGGGACTGTCGGTCAGCATCGGTGGTGTGATCGAACGCTCCCATATCATGCAGAGCTTCCCCCAGGCCTTCGACAGTGCCTGGTCCGCGATGCTGCTGATGGTGGTGATTCTGGTCATCCTCGGGATGATCATGGATGCCTTCGGGGCGGTCATCCTGGTAACCGCCACCGTGGCCAGTATTGCCTACGCCAGCGGTATTCACCCCGTCCACTTCTGGATGGTCACACTGGTGGCCTTTGAGCTGGGTTATCTGAGTCCGCCGGTGGCGCTTAACCATCTGCTCACCCGGCAGGTGGTGGGCGAGGCTGAGGTCACGGCAGCCCAACAGGAAACCGGCACCTTCTACCAGCGCCACGAGCGGATCATCCTGCCCCTGATTGCGATGGGGATCTCGCTGTTGCTGGTGGCCTTTGGCCCGTTGATCTTCTACGCCTGATTGGCGGATTTCCAGATAACCTCGGGGGGTGGCCTGGTTCCGAGTTTTGACAGGGGGCTGGCGGTGAGCCAGTCCTGAAGTCTGCCGGCGAGCTCCGGGTTCCCCAGAACCCTGATTTCCCCCGACCCTATCGCCTCGTTGAGCGTCTGCTCGCAAATCCAGACCCGGGTCATGGCCCTGAGGGAGCTGCGCACAAGCAGGTCGACCTCGTGGCCAGGATCGTGCAGGCAGAGGTCAATTTCACCTTCACGAGCCACCAGCCACCAGTGCCGGGCACCTTTCGGGGCGTCCGGGTACTCAAACTCCACCACCACCTGCCGATGACCAAAAACGTCAGGATTAATGCTCCGGCGCATGTCCCACATGAGCAGGCCGGCATCCAGATCCCCTTCGCGAAGGTCAGATCTGGCCCACCGGTGCCCCCAGGCACCTAGCAGCTCCACCACCGGCCGAAGCTCGCGGCCCGCCTCGGTGAGTTCGTAAATGGAGTGGCCCTGTTCGCTGCCGGTTCTGATCACGCCTGCACGCTCCAGGGTCTTCAATCGGCGGGACAGCATGGTGGGTGAGATCAACGGCAGGCCCCGCTGGAGTTCGGAAAAACGGGTACTGCCGGCGATCAGCTCTCGGATGACGAGGAGCGTCCATCGTTCGCACAGAAGCTGGGTAGATTGGGCAAGGGGACAGAATTGGCCATAGCTCAGCATCGCAGATCCTCCCCGCCTGGCTGAGTAAGACGACAGGAGCGGCTACAGATTGTGTAGTAGTTCTATCTACTGTCAATGCTAGTCTTTGATTGTTCGAAGCGCAAAAAGCGCAGGGAGGACATCATGACAGAATCACTGTTCAATCGACTCGGTGGCGTGGAAGGCATCACCAGGATTGCGAATGATGTGGTGGATAACCATGCCGTAAACAAACTGATCGGCGTCCGGTTCGCCGACGTGGATCTGCCGAAACTCAAAAACGCAGCGGCTACGTTCTTCGTGAGTGCAACCGGCGGGCCATCCGATGCCTACCAGGGCAAGGATATGGTTTCGGCTCACCGTGGTATGAACATCTCTCCGGCCGAATTCATGGCCGTTCTGGACGACGCGCTGCTGGCGCTGGATAAGAATGGTATTGGTCAGAGGGAGCAGGAGGAAGTGCTGTACGCCCTGTATGGGCTCCGGTCCCAGATAGTGGCAGTGTGAGGGAATTCGGGGCTGAACATGGGGTCAGATGAAAGCCTTCATCTGACCCCGTTTTCATCACGAAGCTCAGCTTAGCTTCGGTCCGGCCTCAACGATGGAGTCGGCCACGTCGAACTTCTTGAAGTTCTCCACGAACTGGGCAATCAGTTCCTGGGCCTTGCCATCGTAGTAGTCCGGGCTGACCCAGGTGTTGCGTGGGTTCAGCAGTTCGGTGTCGACACCCGGTACGTGCTTGGGCACGTCCAGGTTCAGGGCGTCCAGATGCTCGGTTTCCACGTCGTCGAGATCACCGTTCTGGATCGCGGCGATAATGGCGCGGGTGGTCGGGATGCTGAAACGGCTGCCTTCGCCGTAGGGGCCGCCGGTCCAGCCCGTGTTCACCAGGAAGACCTTGCTGCCAAACTCGTCCATGCGCTTCATCAGCAGCTCGGCGTAAACGCCGGCCGGGCGCGGGAAGAACGGCGCGCCGAAGCAGGTGGAGAAGGTGGACTTCAGCTTGGAAGAAGATCCCATCTCAGTGGAGCCAACCAGCGCGGTGTAACCGCTCAGGAAGTGGTAGGCCGCCGCTTCACGGTTCAGGATGGACACGGGCGGCAATACGCCGGTCATGTCACAGGTCAGGAACACGATGTGGGAAGGCTCGCCG
>JAAZVL010000255.1 GCA_018623515.1 Marinobacter sp. | reverse complement strand
ACCTGGCGGGACCTGCTCACCGGCGGCGGTGTCGGTGCAGCCGAGGCCTACGTGGCCGGCGACTGGTCCACCCCGGACCTGGTGTCACTGCTGCGCTTCTTCACCCGCAATGTCGACCGGATGAACGAATTCGAGGACCGTTTCAGCTGGGTCACCAAGCCGGCTCTCAAGGGGCTTCACTGGCTCAACCGCAATACGAAGGAAGGCTCCCGGAAGAACATCAGTGCCCATTACGACCTGGGTAACGACCTGTTCGAAACCTTCCTCGACCCCACCATGATGTACTCCTCGGCCATTTATCCGCGTGAGGAGGCCACGCTCGAGGAAGCGGCGGTTCACAAGCTCGATACCATCTGCCGCAAACTGGATCTTGGCCCGGAAGACCGGGTGATCGAGATCGGCACCGGATGGGGTGGCTTTGCAATCCATGCCGCGAAGCATTATGGCTGCCACGTCACCACCACGACCATTTCCCGTGAGCAGTTGGAACTGGCACAGGCCCGGGTAAAAGCCGAAGGGCTCGAGGACCGTATCACCCTGCTGTTCGACGATTACCGGGATCTGGAGGGACAATTCGACAAGCTCGTGTCCATCGAGATGATCGAGGCGGTGGGACCGCAATTCCTGGACAGCTACTTCCAGCAGATCAACGCCCTGCTCAAGCCCGATGGTCTGGCCCTGGTGCAGGCCATCAACATGCCCGAGCAACGTTACGCGCGCGCCCTGAAGAATGTGGATTTCATCCAGCGCTTCATCTTCCCCGGCAGTTTCATTCCATCCTTCGGTGCCATCCTGGAATCGGTGCGCAACGGCTCGAACCTGGTATTTACCCACTCGGAGGATATCGGCTTCCATTACGCCCGCACCCTGCGTGACTGGTGCGAGCGGTTCATGGCACAGAAAGACAGCCTGGACCAGATGGGTTACGACCAGGCGTTCCGCCGCTTGTGGCATTTCTACTTCGCCTACTGCGAGGCCGGATTCAGCGAGCGGGCCATCGGAGTATCCCAGTTGGTGTTTGCCAAGCCCGGCAACAAACGTGCGAACATCCTGAGTGTATGATTGCCTCTGAAACCTCCCGTAACATCCTGAACTTCGTCCTGTTTCAGGCGGGCTGGCTTCTTTGTGTACTGTACCCGAACCGGATCGCGGTCCTGATCGTTGGCCTGTTCCTGATCCTGCACTTCGTGCTCGTCAGTCAGCGACGATTCAGTGAACTCCAGTTTATCGGTTTCGGAACCGTAGCCGGGGCCGCCCTGGACACCCTCTGGTTCCAGACCGGTGTGCTCTCTTCAGAGACCGCCGAATGGCTCGTCGTTCCCCCGTGGCTGGTGGCCATCTGGGCCATTTTCATGACCACTCTGTGTCATTCCCTGGACTGGATCAGCCGTAACCGCTGGCTGCCCTTTGTACTGGCGCCCATCGCCGGGCCCTTTGCCTACTGGTCCGCCAGCAAACTCGGAGCTGTGTCCATGCCTGACCAGACTCTGTCACTGCTGGCATTGGCGGCGGGCTGGTTGGTGGTGTTTCCGATGCTGCTGTTCATTCGCAGATACCTTTATCCGGAGCTCGCACGATGAAGACAATGCGTACGCCGGCCCTGGCCGTCCTGCTACTGGCTGCCAGCGGAACCGGTTACGGGAAAACATTTGAGTTCGTCGGTGAGGCCCGGGCGCCGAACGGGAAAGTGCTCTACACCGAGCACCATCAGGTAGAAGGCCAATGCAGCCAGGGCCAGTTTCGCCCCCTCGACCACCGTGTAGAGTACCGCGAGCAGGCTCAAAGTGAGGCCTTTGCTGACAAGGTACTCCGCTATCAGCGCTCTCCCCTCCAGCCGGAAGTGGATTTCAATCAGCCCCGCTTTGATGAGTCCCTGCGGATCACCTATCCCGGTGATGACATCATTGAAGTTGACTGGCAGATGCCCTCGGGTGAGACGCGGGCATTCAATGTCCCCCTCGAGGGCCGCGCTGTGGTTGATGCCGGTTTTGACAACCTGGTTCGCCGGAACTGGTCAGCCCTCCAGGAGGGCCGCTCGGTGGAGTTCCGGTTCCTGGGCCCGACCCGCGGCGAACTCTATGGTTTTATCCTTGAACCAAGCGACCATCCGGACGTGGAAGCGCACCTGGAAGTCGCTATCCGCCCCACCAGCATGCTCCTGCGGTTCCTGGTCGATCCCATACAACTGGGCTACAACAGCCAGGGCGCGCTCATCCACTATCTGGGCCTGACCAACATCCGCAAGAACTCCGATACCAACTACCAGGCCCACATTCGATACGACATCGCCAGTTACCCGGAATGTGAACTGACTCCCTGATCCTGTCTGTGCTGCCAAGGCAGCAACCCCGTGCCAGTATGTTAAACTCCGCCGGAACCCACGCCGGAGACCTTCACAGCCATGATGTTTGTATCCTTCAACGTCAACAGTATTCGCACCCGCCTGCACCAGCTTGAAGCGGTTATCAGGGACCTGAACCCGGACGTGATCGGGCTCCAGGAAACCAAGGTGCAGGATGAGAATTTTCCGGTGGAGGAGATCCATAAGCTGGGTTACCGGGTCCATTTCCACGGCCAGAAAACCCACTACGGCGTGGCCCTCATGTCGAAGGAAGAGCCCGAAAAAGTACTCAAGGGTTACCCCTGGGACGGCGAGGACTCCCAGCGCCGGCTCATCACCGGCCAGTTCAGCGTCAATGGTGAAAAGCTGACCGTCATCAATGGCTACTTTCCCCAGGGCGAGAACCGCGACCACCCGGTGAAGTTTCCGGCCAAGGAGAAGTTCTACGCCGATCTCATGCGCTACCTGGACCAGCTGAAGCAGGAAGGCGGCCATGTGCTGGTGATGGGCGACATGAACATCTCACCCACCGACAAGGACATCGGAATCGGGGCCGACAATGCCAAGCGCTGGCTGCGTACCGGCAAGACCAGCTTCCTGCCCGAGGAGCGGGAATGGCTCAGCCAGGTGGAGCAGCGCGGCTATACCGACGTGTTCCGCTACCTGCACCCGGAAGAGGACAACACCTTCAGCTGGTTTGATTACCGCAGCCGCGGTTTTGAAAGGGACCCGAAACGGGGCCTGCGCATTGATCTGATCATGGCCAGCGACAGCCTGCTGCCCAAGGCCCGCTCAGCCGGGGTTTCCTACGACATCCGCGCCATGGAACGGCCCTCGGACCATTGTCCGGTCTGGGCCAGTTTCGATCTCTGAGGCGCGGTCGGGCGCGACATGAAAAAAATCAAAACCCGCGACCGCATCCTCGACACCAGCCTGGCGCTGTTCAACTGCGTCGGGGAGCCCAACGTGACCACCCTGCTGATCTCCGACGAACTGGAGATCAGTCCGGGCAATCTCTATTACCACTTCAAGAGCAAGGGCGACATTGTCGAGGAACTGTTTGGCCGGTTCGAGGCGGAAATGCTGGACCTGCTGGCGGTGCCGGAAGACGTTGAAATCGGCCTCGATCAGAACGGGTTCTTCCTGCACCTGATGTTCGAAACGGTCGCACGGTACCGATTCCTCTATCAGGACCTGGTCAATGTGCTGTCGCGCTATGATCAGCTGCAGTCGAGATTCAAGCGACTGCTGAAGAAGAAAACCGCCGCTTTCCAGGTCATCTGCGAAAGCTTCCGGCGCCAGGGCATGATGGAAATTGACGGGGAAGAACTTCAGTCGTTGTGTGAGCAGTTAACGCTAACTGCCTGTTACTGGAGCAGTTT
>JAAZVL010000071.1 GCA_018623515.1 Marinobacter sp. | reverse complement strand
TCGCCACGACGCTGTGGCCATTGCCGCTGAACAGTTCGGCAAACACCAGCAGGATACTGAACAGGATAGCGCCCCAAGCGTCGTCAATGGCGACTACCTGTGCCAGCAACCGGGTCAGCGGGCCGCGGGATTCAGTCTGTTTGATCACATCGAGCGTCGCTGCCGGATCGGTGGCAGTGGCTATGGCTCCAAGCAGTAACGCCGCGGCCAGATTTCCGGTGACTGCCCAAGTGGCAAGGGCAATCACCAATGCCGTGATCAGGGTAACCGACAGGCTGATAATGATTGCCTGACGTCCCTGACGCAGATCCCGGAACGACATCCTCTCTCCGAGGAGGAAGCCGACCATAGCAAGCGTCAGTTCGGTCACCAAACCGAAATTTTCACTGGCTTTTACCGGTACAACGTCCAGAATCTCCGGGCCGGCCAGGGCCCCCACCAGAATGAGTAACGTAACCCGTGGAACATGAAGGCGTTGACCTACTGAATGCGCGCCGAGGGCCAAAAGCATGATGCTGCCGATCAGAAGCAGTTCCATTGCATGAGACATGATTTACCCCTGTTGCAGGTCGGTAAAGTGACCGGCGGTGAGGTTCGCGAGGTCCTCCGCCGCCAGTTCAATCTCCAGACCCCGCCGGCCGGCACTGACATAAATGGTGTCAAAGTTGAGGGCGGACTGGTCGATAAAGGTTCTCAGGCGCCGTTTCTGGCCCAGCGGGCTGACACCGCCGACAACATAGCCGGTGGCCCGCTGGACTTCCTGTTTATCCGCCATGGTAGCCTTTTTGCCCCCGGCTGCCTTCGCGATCAGCTTCATGCTCAGCATCGCGGTCACCGGCAGGACACCCACCACCAGCTCCCGGTTGTCCACCGAGGCCACCAGGGTCTTGAACACCCGGGCCGGATCGGCGCCGGTCTTCTCAGCCGCCTCGGTGCCGTAGCTTTCGCTGTTGGGATCGTGGTCGTACTCGTGAATCCGGTGGGAAACCCTGGCTTTCTTCGCCACATTGATTCCGGGGGTCATGGTTGCTCCTGCTGCGGTTGGCGGGACGACTGGCATTATGCTCGACTTATGGGTCCGGTGGGGCTATTTTCGTAACCATCCAGCACCGTTATCTGATAACAGGGTATCCATGGCTTCAACCGGTGTCGACAAGCAGCGGAACAGGCGATTGTCCGATCACCGGGGTCCCGCCCGCCGGGCCCTGTGGGCGGCTGCGATCTACGTCGCGGTCGGGCTGGTCTGGATCGTGTTCTCGGACCGCCTGGTCGAGGCCTGGTTTTCTGATGCCGGCACCCTGTCCCTGGTCCAGACCTGGAAGGGTTTCCTGTTTGTCATGGTAACCGGCGCTGTGCTGTTTGCCGCCACTCTTCGGCAGTTTCACAAGGATCGGAAGTTGCTGGCGCTGCAGTACAATCAGCGCCAGGCGTTGCGCCGGCGTGAACGCCAGCTGTCGGTGCTGATGGATAACCTGCCCGGTATGGCCTACCGGTGCCTTTTCGACGAGCACTGGACCATGCTGTTCGTGTCCCAGGGCTGCGAGCGTCTGACCGGTTATCTGCCGGGCGATCTGGTGCGCAATCGCGGGGTCAGTTTCGCCGAGCTGATTGCCGATCCTCAGAGTAGCGAAAGGGTGATGGAGGAGGTCAGCAGGGCGGTCGAGAATCGTGAGCCATTTTCCATTGAATATCCGCTGATCCGTAAGGATGGCCGGCAGATCTGGGTCTGGGAACGTGGCCGGAGCGTCGAGGATGATGACGGCGAAGTGCTCCTGGAAGGGATCATCCTGGATATTTCCGACCGCAAGCTGCTGGAAGACGAACTGGAGGAGCTGGCGACCCGGGATCCCCTGACCGGACTCTATAACCGGCGGGAGAGTTCGCGCTTGCTGGAAGACGAGCTGGAGCGGGCCCGTCGCTATAATCGCCCCATGGCCCTGCTGTGGATTGATTTCGACCACTTCAAGGAAATCAATGATACCTACGGTCATGCCGCCGGCGATTCGGTGCTCAAGTCCGTCAGCAAGCTGTTGGATGACAGCGTGCGCAGTGTCGATTCGGTGGGGCGGTTCGGCGGCGAGGAGTTTGTCATCATCCTGCCCGAGATGGGCGTCAGCGAAGCCCACGAAACCGCGGAGCGTATCCGTCATCGGGTCAGTCGCCAGCGTCATCCACTCGGGCAGGGGCCTGAGGTTCCCATGACCATCAGCATTGGCGTGGCGGTCTACCCTGACCATGGCAACGATGCGGCCACACTGTGTGCGGCGGCAGACCGGGCCATGTACGCGGCCAAAAGCCGGGGCCGGAACTGCGTGGTCATGGCGCCGGCCGCCAAAGGGGATCATAATGAACCGAAGGATGCCCGTGGCTGAGTGCAACCAGTGACGCGTCTGCGGTTCCACTTCGGCCAATGCCACCGTTGGCCGGGCTGTCCACACTACAATAAAAACAGTCCAGGATGTCAGAGTGCCAGCCATGATCCCCATTGCCCGTCGAGCCCTGAATACCTCATTGATTCCAAAAGACCTGAGTTCTGTCACCTGCAGGGATGCGGCAGGCGAACACCCGGACGCAGCCGGCATCAGCCGGGACACCGTCGAGGCGGTCTGGCACAGCGTGGAAGCGCTGTACCGCACGGGTGTCCATCCGGGTATCCAGGTCTCGGTCCGGCACCGGGGCCACCAGGTCCTGCACCGGGCCATCGGCCACGCCAGCGGCAACGGTCCCCATGACGGCCGGGATCGGGTGCGGGTGCCGATGACCACGGATACCCCGGTCTGCTATTTCTCGGCCTCCAAGGCAGTCACAGCCTTGCTGATGCACATGCTGTCCGAGCAGGGACTGGTGAATCTGATGGATCCGGTTTCCTATTACTGCCCGGAGTTTGCCCGTCGCGGCAAACGGACTATCACCGTACACCAGATCCTGTCCCACCGGGGCGGGATCCCCGCCATCCCCAGGGAAACACCCATCGAGGTACTCTGGGACCGGGACGAAATATGGCGCATCCTGTGCCAGGCCCGGCCGGTGGAGGTGGATGGCGCCAAGGTGGCCTATCACGCGATCACCGGTGGTTTTGTGCTGCAGCGCGTGCTGGAAAAGGTTACCGGCGATACCATCGAGAACTACCTGGACAAGCACCTGCGCAAGCCCATGGGCATGAAATGGTTCACCTATGGCATTGCTCCGGAAAAGCTCAATGACCTGGCGGTGAACTACGCCACCGGACCCACTCCGCATTTTCCGGTCTCCTGGGTTGTGCGCCGGGCCCTGGGCGGAGACATCGGGACGGTGGAGTCGGTGACCAATGACCCGCGCTTCCAGGAAGCCGTGATCCCGGCAGGGAACCTGTGCGGGACCGCCGAGGAAATGGGACGGTTTTTCCAGATGATGCTCAACGGCGGCCTCTGGAATGGCCGGAGAATCTGCAGCGAAATTACGGTAAAGCGCGCCATTCAGCAGTTTGGGTCCTTGCAGATCGATCGCACCATGCTCGTTCCCATGCGGTTCAGTGCCGGTATGATGCTGGGCGGTAACCCGGTGGGTCTGTGGGGACCGAACAGCCGTTACGCCTTCGGTCACGTCGGGCTGATTAACAAGCTGTGCTGGGCGGATCCGGCCCGGGATATTTCCGTCAGCCTGCTCAACACCGGTCTGCCCATCGTCGCCCACCACCTGCCGGCGTTGGCGAAATTCGTCTATACCGTGTGCCGGCAGTTCCCGCTGATTCCGGAAACCCAGCGGCCCCTGGTGGCCGCCTGATTACAGGGTCCGGACCTGCGCTTCGAGGATGCCAAGCACCGATGACAGCAGGTCCCGGAAATCGGTCAGCGTCTGGGTGCGCTGGATCACGTCCTCGCGCTGTTCGTCCAGTCGCTCCAGCTTGGGCACCAGGCGCCGCATTCCCTCGGTGATGACCTCGTAAGGGTAGTGGTGGTCCTGGGTGTTGAGCTTGTTGATCTCCGCAATCTCCTGACTGAGAACGCTGATGATGTCGTACAGCATGTCCTTGTGCTGGATGCTGCCGGCTTCCCAGTAAGCATCGTCCAGCAGTTCCAGCAGGGACTGGTATTCGCGCAGTGTGTCGGCAATCGTGGTCTGGGTCATGGCGTGCTCGATTATCACGGGCCGTAATTGGCTGATTAAGGGATTAGCTGCTACAAGGAACTATAGCAGGGGAGCCGTCGTGTATTGATTTGGCCGGCGCAGTTCTGTCCTGGAAGCGCGAAAAAAGTGAAACTATATTCATTTTTATTGCAGGCTTGCGGATTAATGGGCAGACTCTCGCTGACGGAAGATGGAAAATTCATGGCTCAATGGACGAGGTCGCAAATGGACAAGCCTGCTCCCCCCGAAAACATAACCCGCCGGGCTGTGAAGCTCGATCACCATGACAGTGTGCGCAGCCATGTGCGTGAGCGCATCAGCTCGGAAGTCGAGCATCTCGAGCGCCGGATCGCCAGCCTGCGCCTGAGCCGGGCGCCCCACGCAGAGATTCTGATCTCCACCTATCAACGGTTGCTCGATCGCAAGAAGGGTTTTCTGCAGAGCTGGAACCTGAAGGACGGTGGCCCACGCTGAATGCCGTCTTCAGGTACGCAGGCCGGTGTCGGTGGTCTGATAGCTGTGGGTTGCGGTGTCCCGGTTCAGGCAGTAGTCCGGATTGGTCATCAGCGTTCCGGGGTTATCGGGGTCCTCCACCCGCGGCGGCTCGTTCAGTGAAGTGAACACTTCGACCCGCTTCTCGGCGTAATGCATCCGGACCTTAAGGCAGTCTACCGCCGCGTTGGCAAACGAGAACTCCGCACCAGCCTCGGTGCCGTTTTCGGTGCCAATGTTGGTGCCATCAATATTGATGGTGTCGATATTCAGGCCGTCATATTCCCGGACAAACGCCATTTCCCTTTCGCCCGCGATGACAATGCTGCCCTCGCTGTGCAGACGGGCCTGGTCGTTGTAGCCGGTGGTCAGGAAATCCCGGGGCAGGAATTCGGTGCCCAGGGTCGCACTGGGCCGGGTGCTGCCCTCCGGGAAAGTGCCGGAAGAGGCCCAGGTAAATACCCGGGTTACCCGGTCGGAGGTGTCCGGCGTGTAGACCCATTTGACGATGGGATAGCGCCACTCGTAGTCCGCCAGGGGCAGTCCCTCGTCAAACGCGCCCTGATCGGTGAACCGAACAGAGACATCGTTGGTGGTGTTGCTGTACTCACCGGCCTCGCCGGCGTCAATCCGGGCGCTGATGTACTGACGGGCCTCGACGAAGTTCGTGATCTCGTTTTCACCAATGACCCGGCGCATAAGATCCAGCGGATTGCGCACCGACGTGATGGCAGGCGGTGTGGAATCGTTGTAGCCGATATCCAGAAACAGCGACAACTGCACGCGAATGTCCCTGGCCATGGCACTGGCCCGGGTATCGCCTGACGTCGCCGGCTCAACGGCCCGGGAAAGGTCGTGGAACAGGGTGGTGTCGGTCTGTTCGGTCAGGGTGAAACTGGAAAACACCGGGTCCACGTTGGTGGCCGGATTCAGGGCTGACGGACCTGTATCTTCAAGGCCACAACCGCCAAGGTTCACCAAAGCGAGGGAAACGACAGCGAAAATGCAGGAATGTCTCATTTCAGAAGGCCCTGAGATGCGTTACGGATCATTAACCGCTAAAGTGGATACGCGCGGGGCCCGCTTCGGCCCGAATGCTGACAATAAAACATAACACCGGCATCTGCCCTCGCGGAGATCACATTTTGCAGCAACGGCTCACAAACCTGGTTTCGGCCCCGGCCCTGTTGGCATGGTTGCTGGTGGCACTGGTGTTGATGCCCGCGACGGCGCCGGCCCAGGATGTCTGCCGTGACGGCAAGCTGGTGCTCGAAAGCAACACCAGCAGTATCCGGAACCTGGGCAGCTGTGTCTCATACCTGGAAGATCCCGGTCAATCGCTGACGCTCCGGGAGATCCGGGCCCTGGAGCCCTCGGCCTTTACCCGTCATGAGGGCGGTGTCCTGAACTTCGGTTACACCGAATCCGCCTACTGGACCCGCATGGAGCTGGAGCCCCGGGGCGGCGCCGCCCGGACCGACTGGATCCTGGAGCTGGCATTACCCCTCGTGGACCAGGTCAATCTCTTCCTGGTGCGTAATGGCGAGCTGGTGGACCAGCGCCGGGCGGGGTACCAGGACAACTGGCAGGAACGGGACCTGGCCGTGCCCAACCCGACGTTCCGACTGAAGCTGGCGCCGGACACGATCAACACGGTGTACCTGCGGATCACCAACACCAATACCTTCCGCCTGCCCATCAGCCTCTGGCATCCGGACAGTTACATCGAGAAGGTCTCCGTGGATGAGGCGGTTCGTGGGATCCTGCTGGGAGCGGTGCTGGCGATCCTCGCCTACAACCTGTTCGTCGCCGTGTCCGTGCGCGAACGCAGTAACGTCTATTACGTCCTGTACCTGGTTTCGGCCACGATCTTCATCTTCACAGAGCAGGTCCACGGTGTGCAGCTGCTGGACAGCCGCCCGGCCCTGTTCAACAAGGAATACCTGCACTTCCAGATTGTGCTGACCTGGTTCTGGGGCCTGTTGATGGCCCGCTCACTGCTGGAAACCCGGGAGCGATCGAAGGATCTGGACCAGATCATCCGCCTGTGCCTGTATTCGGTCGGGGCTACCTTCGTGCTCTGCTTCTTCCTGCCCTACCACGTGGCCATGGAGTGGATCGTGCTCGGCTCCATTCTGCTCAGCATGATCCTGATCGTGGTCAGTTACCTGTCCTGGCGTTACTACAACCCGGCGGCACGATCCTATTTCTTCGCCTGGACCCTGGCCCTGACCGGCTTCGGGATCTATGCCATGACGGTCATGGGTTACCTGCCACTGAATACCTTTACCAGTTATTCGCCCCAGTTCGGCCTCACCGCCCAGATCATCCTGTTCTCATTTGCCCTGGCGGACCGCATCAAACAGGTTCAGGGCGAAGCCCTGGGCTGGAGTGAGCGGGCACTCGCCAACCTCCGGCGTTACCAGTCGCTGTTTGATAATGCCGTGGAAGGGGTATTCCAGATGTCCCCGGACCGCCGGTTCGTCACCGCCAACCCGGCCATGGCCCGGATGCTCGGCTACAACAGCAGCCGGGAGCTGCTGCGGCGCAACCCCGATGTGCTGGAAACCTGTATCGCCGACGACCGCCTGCGGCGCCTGGTGGTGGAACAGCTGGAGGCCCGGGGCACCGTGAAGGGTATCGAGGCCCGTTACCTGACCCGGGACGGCGAGGAGCGTTGGGCCACCATTTCCCTGCATACCGCCTACGACAGCGACGGGGAGCCGACCCATCTGGAGGGCACCTGCATCGATGTGACCGAGAGTCGGCAGCGCCAGCGGATCGAGCGGGAGCGGGAACAAGAGCGGCTGGAGAAAGAGCTGGCGCGCAACTCGGCCGAGGCCAAGAGCCAGTTCCTGGCCAACATGAGTCACGAGATCCGCACCCCGCTGGCCGCCATCATCGGCTATGGCGAGACCTTGCTGGATCCGGATCTGACCGAGACGGAAAAGAAAAGCAGCGCCGAGACCGTGGTGCGCAGTGGTCGCCACCTGCTCGACCTGGTCAACGACATTCTCGACCACTCCAAGATCGACGCCAACAAACTCGATGTGGATGTGATTCCGGTCAATCTGCCGGAGTTGCTGGACGAAATCCGGGCCTTCTTTACCCCTCGGGCCCGGGAGAAGGGCCTGGATTTTTCTATTATCTGCGAGTATCCGCTGCCAGAGCAGATCCGCACCGATCCTACCCGTTTCCGCCAGATCATCATCAACCTGTGCGGAAATGCTCTTAAATTTACCGAAAAAGGTTCGATTTCCCTGGTCATTCGCTGTGACCGTGACGCCGAGATGCTGAAGGCCCGGGTGGTCGATACCGGGATCGGCATGAAGCCGGAACAGCTGCGTCGGCTGTTCGACCCGTTTGCCCAGGGCAGCGCCGCGATTTCCCGCCAGTATGGCGGTACCGGCCTGGGCTTGAGTATTTCCCGTCGGCTGGCGGAGTTGCTCGGTGGCGACATCAGGGTGACCAGCACCTACGGAGAGGGCAGCGAATTCGAGCTGGCAATCCGGACCGGGCCGTTGGATCAGGTGCATTTTCTGCGGGACGCCTCGGAGCTCAGTCAACGCCGGCGCGCCATCCCCGTCGTGGCTGCGCCCCAGCTGACCGGGCGCATTCTCTGTGCCGAGGATAACGAGGTAAACCGTCGTCTGGTGTCGCTGCTGGTGTCGCGTACCGGCGCGGAACTGGTGCACGTGGTCAATGGGGCCGAAGCGCTGGATCTGGCGATCCGGGAGCCGTTCGATCTGATCCTGATGGATATCCAGATGCCGGTGATGAATGGTCGGGACGCCACCGCCGCCCTGCGGGAAGCCGGTGTGAATACGCCGGTTATTGCCCTGACCGCCAATGTCATGGCCGAGGACATTGCCGATTACCGCCGCGCAGGCTGCAACGAGCACCTGGCCAAGCCCATCGACAAGCAGCTTTTCTACGAGCTGCTGGCCCGCTACCTGGTGGTTCGCCACGATGGTTTGTCGGACCGGCGCCGGGGTTACCGGGGCCGGGTACTGGTTGCGGAGGACAACGAGGATAACAGGCAGCTGGTGGAGCGCATGCTGCGTCGGCTGGGGCTGGAGGTGACTGCCGTCAGTGCCGGCGACCAGGCGGTGCGCACGGCACTGTCGGACACCGTGCATCTGGTGCTGATGGACCGGCACATGCCGGGTCTGGATGGTGTGGCAGCGACCAAGTTGCTTCGTCAGGCCGGATTCCGGCGCCCGATCATGGCCTTCACCGCGGGTGATCAGCAGGAAACCGACGCTCTGCTTGCAGCCGGTTGTGACGGGGTGTTGAATAAACCAATCGACCAGTCCCGTCTGGAGACCATCCTGGCCCGCTACCTGGCCCCTGCCGGCCAGGAGCCCCGGGAACCGTCCGAAGACCGGGAAATCGCAGCGCTCGTAGCCCGCTTTCTGGAAGGCCTGGCGCAGCGCAAACAGACGATGGCCGCGGCCTTCTCGGACAGACTGGTCGAATCCCTGCGGATCGAGGCGCACCAGATCAAGGGCACCGCCGGCGCGATGGGGTACCCTGCGATGACCCGGCAGGCGGGTATTCTGGAGGGCCTGCTGAAGGACGATGAGGAACCGGACTGGGACCGGGTTGGCAGTGAGCTGGCCGCACTGGCTGAAATGATAGACCGTGCCCGAGCGGCTGCGGCGACAGCGCGGGTCTCCGAAAACAGTAACGACAGGAAAATGCCATGACAGACAGGTCGCCCCAACGCAGTGAACAGCATTCCCTGAGCATGATGTATGGAACTTACGCCGATATCCTGTTCGTGCTCTTTCCGTTCCTGGTGATCGGTATGCAGCGGCTCTGGGACGGGCGGCTTTACGATACCCTGATGCAGCCGGACCTGAGCGTTGCCGCGGCCATCCTGGCGGGACTGGCGATCGGCAAGTTTGTCCTGGGGCTGGTGACCAACCGGGAGCTGGGACGCTACAAGGAAAGGATTGTCTTTTTTATCGCCCTGACCCTGTTCGTGGTGCTGGGTCCTTCCATTATCCTGATGCTGAGCATTGTGGGTAATGAGGAGGTTCCCGGCTTTGTTGCCTTCGTCCAGCCGATATTGCTGATTATTGCCATATCGCTGTACAGCACCGCGGTGAGCATCAGTAACCTCCTGACCCGTTTCGGCACTGAAACCTGGGCGGCGGGGCAGGAAGCTGGCATAACGGAGGATGATTCGCAGCAGGACAGCACACCCCGGCCGTCCCCTCTGGATCTGCCCCGGCGCACTGCCGGTGACCGATTGTAGTCGGGGTCATTTGTATGCGGAACAGCCAAGGAATCAGTGGAGAAAACCAATGACGGATCTGAAAGTTCTGGTGGTGGAAGACGAGCCCCTGATGCGGGAACGCCTGGTGGAAATGCTCTACCGGGCCGGTGCCACGGAAGTGACCGAAGCGGCCGATGTGGGGTCAGCGAGGCAGGCGTTCGACGCCCGCGAGTATCACATCATCCTGCTGGACCTGGGATTGCCCGATGGTGATGGTCACGAACTGATGCAGCAATTCAAGCAACGCCGGGAGGAGCAGCACATTGTGCTGGTGACGGCGGATGATTCCATCGAGAGCATCCAGCGGGCGATCAGTGCCGGTGCCAACGGCTACGTCGTCAAACCCTACTCCCAGGACAAAATTCACGATGTGATCAATAACTACGCGATGGTACACGGTGGTGAGATGGCGATGCTGCAGGGACTGAACCGGCAACACTGACCGGTCCAGTCTTTCCGCGTCGGGCTGGCGGCCTGCTCAGGCGACCTGACGGGCGATCCAGGAGTTGTAACGCGTCGCCAGCGCTCGCACATAGCGGGCTTCCGCGCCACTGAGGTTGGCCAGGACACCGTTGAAGATCCAGCCTCGCTCATACAGCCCAAGCACCCGCTGCTCGTCATCCAGGTTGACTCGCTGGTTCAGCTTCTTGCAGATCGCATCCAGCAGGGGCAGTTTTTCCGGGCGCTTGATCGGGCCCTGGCGGTTGCCCATGGGCTGGTTTGCCGCACGTGTTGTCGGATGTCTTTTCATGATGTTCTCCTTGTCGTTTTGCGGCTGCAAAAACAAAAACCCCGGAGCCAAGGGCAACCGGGGTTTGGCGGAGAACCTGACCCGGTCGCTGCGACGGCTCCCGGGACTGACCGAAAGCCGTTAGATGTCTTTCACCATGGCGCGCGCAGACTGCCCTTTCTGGCAATCGGCGGCTGGGTAAACAATGAACTGTAAAATCATCCTGGTCATACCGGCTCTTTGGTTTCGGCTCACTACTCAGTGTATAGGCTATCGGACGGTTTGCAATAGCCCGCCCGCTTCGGCAAACCCGTACAGACGTGCACCGCTTGCAAGCCCATAATTCGCAGCGTCACGTGTTTTTACGTTGTGCAATCCGCGATACCTGCCGAGTCGGGTATCAATGGATCTCTCCTTTCTACGCAGCCGTCTTGGCTGCGTTTTTTTTGCATCTCGGAAAGTTCGTAGCCACTACTTCGTACAGAACCACCAGCCCGGATTGGCGATAATTTGCACACTAACCTGTCAATCAACTTATCCTGAATACAGAGGTTGAAACCTAAGCAAATGCCCGACGAACCCGGATCTGCCAGAAACAAGTTCCGTTCTGATTTTATCGTTGAAATTGCACTGATCGTCGCCTTGGCGATCTACATGGTGCTGGCCCAGGACAAGACCGTAGGGGATGACCTGAGCTTCACCGTCGCAGGCGCGGCACTGATGGCCCTGGCGACCTACTGGACCCTGCATACCCTCAAGGACGGCCTGCAGTTCATTGCAGTGCGGCTTCGTCCCGGAAAATAAGGCGCCGCCAGGTCTTGTGCAGGATGAGGGCGTCGTTGGCAGCCCGGTGAACGGGTAACCCCAGTTCCGAGATTACCTGTTGGCGCACGCCCGACCATTGCCGGACCTGCTGGCTGTTCAGCAGCATGGAGATGGATTCCAGCTGGAATTCGGGCTGCACACTGGCGGCCCGGAACAGCCGGTGCAGCCAGAAGCTGTCGAAGGTCCAGGCGTCACAGAACACCTGCTCCGGCAGCAGCTGGTTCAGGTGGTGGGCCACGTCTTCCACCGCCTTGCCTTCCTCGTTCAGGGTATCCCGGGAAATGCCGTGAATCTGTTCCGCACTCGGTGACCAGTCCTGCCAGAGCACATGGGGCCGGATCAACCAGCTGTGCAGTTCGCCACCCGGCATGCAGATACCCACCTCGATCGGGTAGCTTGCAATCAGATCCAGGCTGGAAGCCTCGAAATCGATGAATGCCGGAGTGAATTCGCTGGTCATGGTGTCAGGGTCATTGCTGCGTTGTTTTTCGTTGAGTTTACCCGGCCCGTACCCGAGACGCGAACCCAACCTGTGCGTCCACTGTTACAATATGTCCACTCAATGTAAAACCCCGATGACACAACGTTGTTGTCCCGGAATTCTGTGGGAGCCTGAATGACTGATACCGTGGTTGTAATCTATTCCGGAGGCATGGACTCCTTCACCCTGCTGCACCTGGCCCGGGCCCGTGGCTACGAGGTCCATGCCCTGTCCTTCAATTACGGCCAGCGTCATGTTCGCGAGCTGGATTGCGCCCGGCAGGTGTGCGCGGACCTGGGCATTCCCCACAAGGAGATTGATATCCGTGCCATGTCCGGGGTCATGAGCGGTTCTTCCCTGACCTCCGACATCGAGGTACCGGAGGGGCACTACGAGGAGGACAGCATGAAGTCGACGGTCGTGCCCAACCGCAACATGATCCTGCTGTCCCTGGCGACGGGCTACGCCGTGACCGTGGGTGCCTCGGCCGTCTGGTTCGGTGCCCACGGCGGAGACCATGCGATCTATCCGGACTGCCGCCCCGAGTTCGTCGAGAAGATGGACGCGGTGTGCCGTGTGGCCAACTATGAGCCGGTGGGTATTGAAGCGCCGTTCATCCGCATGGACAAGGGCGAGATCCTGGCCGAGGGATTGAAGCTGGGCCTGGACTACGGCCGGACCTGGACGTGTTACAACGGCCGCGACAAGGCCTGCGGCCGCTGCGGTTCCTGCGTGGAACGGCTCGAGGCCTTTGCCGCCAACGGCGTCACCGATCCGCTGGAATACGAGGAGCAGGCCTGATGTACCGGGTTAAAGAGGCGTTCTACACCCTCCAGGGGGAAGGTGCCCAGGCGGGCCGGGCGGCGGTCTTCTGCCGGTTCAGCAAGTGCAACCTGTGGACTGGCCGGGAAAAGGATCGCGCCAGTGCGGTGTGCGATTTCTGTGATACCGACTTTGTCGGCACCGATGGCCAGAACGGGGGCCGGTTTGAAACCGCGGACGATCTGGCCAGGCATATCCGCCGTCTCTGGCCCGACGCCCCGGGCCGGCCCTACGTGGTATGCACCGGAGGTGAGCCCCTGTTGCAGCTGGACGAAGTGCTGATCGACGCTTTCCACCGTGCCGGTTTCGAAGTCGGTGTGGAAACCAATGGCACCCTGCCGGCGCCGGCCGGCATCGACTGGCTGTGCGTCAGTCCCAAGGCGGATGCGCCGGTGGTCATCGAGGCCTGTGATGAGCTCAAGCTGGTGTATCCGCAGCCGTTGGCCATGCCGGAACGGTTCGAGCACATCCGGGCCCGGCACTACTTCCTGTCGCCCATGGCCTCTCCAAGTCTGCCCGCGACCGGTGACGACCCGGTCAAGCAAAGCAACACCCGCAAGGCCACTGATTACTGCCTGGCCCACCCCCGCTGGCGCCTGACCCTGCAGATGCACAAGATCATCGGAATCGACTGATCAGGCGGTGGCCATGGGCCGGAGTGCACCGTTGCGGTATTGGCTGGGGCTGATGCCGGTCCAGCGCTTGAAGGCGCGGGTGAAGT